>JBMFWU010000022.1:0-43755 GCA_049964955.1 Syntrophobacteraceae bacterium | reverse complement strand
ATCACCGCTCAGCGCGACTCCCCCCCCCAGGTAATCGCTTGCCTGGCCGTCAGATGCGGTGAGCTTGGCGCTCTCGGTCCCGTCGGCCCACCCGGAAGCGGGCCGGGCAAACACATAGAGTGCGCCCTGTACGTAATTGATACCCACTTTTGCATACTGCGCCCCGGCCCCCACCGTCTCGCCGTGGAGGCTTACCGCAACCGATGCCCCGAAGGTGTCCCCGGAGGCTCCATCGGATTGGGTGAGTCTGGCCGTCTGGGTCCCGTCGGCCCACCCGGACGCGGGTTGGGTGAATACATAGACTGCCCCCTGTGCGAAATTGTCCCCCACCGAGGCGTAGGGCGCCCCGGCGACTATCGTTTTGCCGTCCGCGCTCACCACGACGGAATACCCGAGGTAGTTGCAGGGGGCGGCATCCGATGCGGTGAGCTTGGCCGTCTGGGTCAGGTCGGCCCACCCGGAGGCCGGCTGGGTGAATACATACACGGCCCCTTGCGCGGAATTGCTCCCAACCGGTTCACTCGCACCGTATGCTCCGCTCACAACGGTTGCCCCATCGGAACTCACCGCCACTGAAAACCCCAGGCAATCGGAAGGGGCACTATCGGAGGCGGTGAGCCTGGCCGCCTGGGTCCCGTTGGCCCATCCGGAAGCCGGCTCTTTGAACACATACACCGCGCCCTGCGCGGATTTGCTCCCCGCCGGCTCACTTGCTGCATAAGCTCCGGCAACAATGGTTGCCCCATCGGAGCCAACAGCGACCGACTCCCCCAGGCAATCTCCGGAAACGCCGTTGGATGCGGTGAGTCTGGCTGTCTGGATCACGTTTGCCCACCCCGAAGCCGGTTCGGTAAACACATAGACAGCACCCTGGGAGGGATTGCTCCCAACTGTTGCGTAGGGCGCCCCGGCCACAACGGTTGCTCCGTCCGAACTCACCGCAACCGAATAGCCCAGTCCATTTTTGGCCGCCCCGTCCGATGCGGTGAGCCTGGCCACCTGGGTCCCGTTCGCCCAGCCGGAGGCCGGCTCTTTGAACACATACACGACGCCCTGGGAGGCATTATTCCCAACCGTTGCTCCGCTGGCCCCGGCCACAACGACCGAGCCGTCCTGGCTCACCGCCACCGACATTCCCATCCAGTTCATGGAGGCCCCATCCGAAGCCGTGAGCTTGGCCGCCTGCACCCATGGGTCTATGGATACCGGGTAGGCAGCCCCCGTGTCGTCGATCACCACGCGCACATCCTTTTCCGTCGTCTCAAAGCGCGCCGGAAGTTGTCTGCCGTTTTTGTCGTAAGCCGTAAGGCCCGCATAGCGCAGGACTTCGCGCCCGGTGCTGTTTGAAATGCCAAGGGCCCTGCCGTGTAAAAGATCTCGCGCCCGCAGGTTCCCCTTCTGCCGCAGGACCAGAGTGAGCCACCCCGGATTTTCCCCCGAATGCGGTCGCCCGGCGACGCTCCAGCCCTGCTCGATCCCGAGAGGGCCGTTTACCCACCACTCCGTTATACCGCCTCTATCTATGACGACTCGGTTAGACCCACAGACCGCTCTACAGGTCTTTGCCACTCTATTGAGCCTGCTTCCCGCTCCCCAGGCGGTGAGCCGGAGCCCCCAGACATTCGATCCCGAATGGACACTGAAACCGTTCGGACCAATTGTCGCGGTGAGTCGGTTCGGGTTGTTCGCGGCCCGATATCCTCCGCCCGAGCGGGTTATCCGGTACTGCTGATCGCTTGCCCCAATCGTTTGGGACAGAACACTTTGCAAAGCGCCCGGAAGCGAATCTGCCGCAACTCTTTTCGAGCCCGTGACGTTGGATGTCGTATAAGCCCTGCTTTCTCCAACCGCGGCAGCCCCGGACGCTTTCCCCGCCAGGATTGGCCCGCAAAGAAAAAAGATCCCGATCAAAAGGGCAATAAGGCTTCCCTCGCCCCCCAGGACTGCTTTCACATCATGAAAGCCCCCCTGCTCCCATTCTTCCCGTTTCCCGCCCCTCGCTTCCCGCTCCTGCTTTTCAATACAACCTTCGTTCATCCTGGCCTCCATGATCGGGACACCCCCGCGCCCCGTTTGCCCTGGCGTCCGGTTTTTGTCTCAACGTCTGCTTGTTGAAAACCCCGCTGCGGATACGGGCAGAGAATACCGCCACAAAAATCCGTCTCAGACGGAACTGGGTTTTTTCTCCACTATCAAAGCGGTGCTCGATATAAGGGGGGATCGGACAGGAATCCTTCCGGAAGGCTTTTAGGCGTAAGCGGCGCAGGGGGCCGACAACTCCCCCTGCTTTTGGAATTCAAAAGAGTTACTTTTTTTTGTGCGAATGGTTGCGGGCACTGCTTTTCTGCGACTCCGCGATGAGCCTGGCCACCTCCGAACCAGGCCCCACAGGTTCTATCATGACGATGTGGCGCACATTGAGATACGTCTTTGTCGGCTGATGTAATTCTTTGCCCCGCTTCACCAGGATGTGCTTTATCTTCTTGGTTTTGGGGTCTTGCTGATTCACGATATAGTAGACATCGGTCATTTCCGGGAACTGGGTTCCCAGGCCCGATAATTTCCCATAGAACACCTGGCCGTCGTCCAGAAGGACGGCCTGGTAAGTTGACCCGAAATCAGGGAGAGCGTTCCCGCCCTCACTTGCCTTTACCAGAGGCACCGAGAGGGCAATAGCCGCCGCTGTCGCAATACAGAGCAAAAGGACAACGTTCGTTTTTTTCATTCGATCACCTCTTTTAGCCGAAAGCCGAAAGGTGGGGAGCGAGAAGAAAACCCTGCCTTTCCCGCTCCCGCATTATCTCTGCGTTACCCGTTTTTCCGCATCCTTCGTCGAACCGGCCACGCAATTCTGGTCAAATATAACAAAGTCAAATCTCTGCTCCAGGATTCAAAGAGCCGACAAATTTAAATGCAAGAGCGATACCAGACTAATAACCTCTTTCGCCTTATCTATAACTTACCAATTCAAAATGATATTTTATATATAGGAAGGCAAGAGCAATAGGACAGAAAGGAGCGAGCTTGTAAACTATTCCGACGCAGGAGACGAAAAACTCCGATCTTTATGATCTAACATGCGAAAAATACAATATTTTCCCAAAGTCTGAAAAATACGTTAACTTTTCCGACAGAAATGCCTTTTGCATACACCGCAGGGGTAGGTGCCCAGTCGCCCAGGGGGAGTCGTTGCCGGAATCTTACGCGATTTTTTTTCCCCATTTTTCGTACATTGCGAACACTCGGCGCGCCTCATTTATGTAGCTGAATTTTTGACTTAATCGCCTGGTATGGAGTAACGCTTATACTTAATTGTGAGGTTCCGATTCCCCCTTGACAGAAACACCATATCCCAATATAGCCAAGCCCGATTTCATGGATACAAATTTCCGCATGCCTCTGTTTGGATTGTCCTCCCCAACCTGTTCGAGCGGGGCGACAAAATATTGTGTCGCATTGCCGTTACGTTGAATGGTGCCGATGAGCGCGATTGCCTTCGATAAAGAAATGTACAACAGGGTTTCGCAGGTAAAAGTGCTGCCGCCTCTGGTCAATTCCCGGAGAATGCTGGAGATCATTCACGCCCAAATCGATACCGCAGAGGAACTGGAAAGCATCATCGGCTACGATTGTTCGCTTGCGGCAAACCTGCTCATGAATGCCAATACAAGCTGTTATGGACAGCGCGGGAAGGTGGACACGATTCCGGGAGCAATAGGTTTGCTGGGGTTGGACAGGGTAAAATGGGTGTGTTTATTCAGCCTGATGCTGGACCGGGTTGCGAGCGGGGGCGCAATGGGCGAGGTTTTTCGGGAGGTGCTCTGGAAGCGTTCTTTCGCAGCGTCGAAGATTGCCGTGGAGATGGCCGGAAAGCGTCCCTGGATCAAGGTGGAGGAAGCGTTCCTGCTGGCCCTGGTCTATGACATCGGCTGGGTCGTCATGGCGGAGTGTTTCGGGGAGCAATTCGAGGCGATTTTTCAAACTGCTGCGAAAATGAAGGCGCCTTGCTGGTGGGTTGAGGTCCGCTACGGGCTTTCGCACGCGGAGATGGGCTGGTACCTGGCCTCGCAACGCGGTTTACCGGAAACCTTCAAGGCCGTCGCCGCCTTCCATCACGCCCCGGAAAAAAGCGTGGCCTATCAGGCCGAAGCCACCCTGATTTGCCTGGTGGATACGCTCGCCCAATCCCGGGAGCATCCGGAAGCGTTCGATGCAAAGCTAACGCGTTCCCGTTGCGGCAGGCTCTTTATTTCCGAAGAGGAATGGGGCGGGTATCACCAGAGCATGGAGCGGATCTGGTCGGAAGCCGACCAGATGTGGAAACTGCTGCGTTAGCCCCGTTTTTCTGCTTGACAGCCAAGACTTTTCAACTATATCTGATAGGTCCGGCGGATATTTTTTTTAATAAATACCGCCTGAGCTGGTCAAATCGTAAAGAGAAAAGTTTATAATGAGCCGGAACCAATCGTCTGATTTCGAGTCGTCGATTGTGGCTGCCGGCCTTCGATCGGCAATTTCCGGTTTTTCGTTTTTTTTTGTTTCGAACGCGCATCGACCGTGAGGATTGGTGCGCATGGATCGGGAGTCTATCGTTCATGGCTAAGGAGAAAGGTTCTCGCGGACAGTGCGCTCAGCTGGAGAAAGTGAACAAGGAGGGTCCGTATCCCACCGTGTGCAAGGAAGGCAAGGGTGTTCGCAATTTTGCCTGTCCGCATTACGACGATTGCCTGGATAAAGCCGCCAAGGGGATGTGGAGCGGGTTTACCTGCAGAGAGTGCACTTCGTACGTACAGAAGGAAGAGGAAAACCAAAACTGACATTGATCGGGAGCAGATGGCAGGCTGCAGTGTTGCCTTTGACGGTCGTTGCAGCCTGCATAACCAGCTATGAGATTTTCGATGTCCGCGCGGCTTTGTTTTGTGCCTCTCTGGGGCCCGGGACAAAAGAGATATTTAATTTTTTGACCCGGTTCGGCATCTCTACCCCCTACCTGGTAGCGGCGTTTGCGGGTTTTATCTATTTTCGATTCCTTCGCAGAAACCAGCTTCTGGCCAATGTGGCCGCTTTTTTGTTTCTGGCCGTTGCCGTCTCGGGGCTTGCAAACGACCTGATCAAGGTGCTCGTTGGAAGGAGCAGGCCGGGCCTTCTTTTATCCAAAGGCTTCTACGGCTTCAAACCCTTTACGATCAAATATATTTACGCCTCTTTCCCCTCGGGCCACTCGAACACCATAGGTTCTCTTTGCTACGGAGTGTATCTGGTCGGGGGCAGATTTCAGTACGCGCTCCTGATTTTTGCCCTGGCGGTGATGGCAAGCCGGGTCATCGTGGGCGCGCATTTCCCGAGCGACGTGCTCTTCGGAGCCTACCTCGGAGTGGTGATCACGGGGCTTCTGGCCGATGGTTTCGAAAAAAGGGGTCTGGGGATAAAACTGCGCGGCAGGAAGGACCCGGCCGGGGAAAGCCTTCCATGATGTCTTGCACTCGAAACGGGGAAAAGAGATGCCTTTCAGTAAAGCCGGAGACATTGAACTCTACTATGAAATCCACGGCCGGGGGTTTCCTCTTCTTTTCATAAGCGGCCTCGGGGCGACCACCTGGACGTGGGGCGGCCAGCTTCCCTTTTTTAAAAATCATTACCGGTGCATCCTTTTCGACAATCGGGGGGCGGGGCTTTCGGCAAAACCGCCCGGACCTTATTCCATAGCGGAGATGGCCGAGGATGCGCTTCGGCTGCTCGACGCGCTTGCCATCGAGAAGGCCTTCGTTTTTTCCATTTCCATGGGGGGCATGATTGCCCTCGAGCTTGCCCGGATTGCCTCGAAAAGACTCGCGGCAATTCTACTTGCCAGCACCCATGCGGGCGGAAAAACCCGGATACCGCCCTCCCCCGAAGCCATCGCCATGCTCCTGGACACTGCAGGGCTCAGCCGCGAGCAAATCCTGTGGAAACAGGCGCCCCTTTTTTACAGCGAAAGCTTTCGGGCGCAAAATGGTAAGGCGATCCGGGACCAGCACCGGTTGCAGCTCCTGGCGCCGATCCAGCCGGCGTATGCGTTCGAGGCCCAACTGGGGGCGATTGCCGCCTTCGATGCTACCGACGCCCTCGACGCCATCACAACTCCCGCGCTCATCGTTGCGGGTACCGAAGACGTCCTGATACCGGCTCCCAATGCGACTTGGCTTGCCGGACACCTTCCAAACGCGGAACTGATCGAGATTCCTGGTGCGGGACACGCCCTGCATGTCGAGTGCCGTGATTTTCTCAACCGCTCGGCCCATGATTTCTATCGCAAAACTACCTTAGCTGCGGCTTAGGCCAGACGGGCGAGGAAGTTCCTTATTTTTTCCGAAAGTTCCCACTCGGCGCCCCGGTAGAAATGACCCACGGAGGGTAATATTTCGACATGAAGGTCGGGATGCGACCCTGTGGAGAGCCAGGATGACAGAGCAGCCTGCGAACAGAACTCATCGCTTTCTCCCAGGGTGATCAGCGTGGGCGCCTCGGGGGGGTTTAGTCCCTCGAAGGGAAGAAAATCGAGCGGGGGAGCTATGAGAACCAGCGAATCGGGGCAAAAGCCTGCCTGCACCGCCTCCATGGCCGCCCATGCCCCGTAGGAGTAGCCGGCAAGGTCGATTGGCCCCTCTGACCGGGAATGCAGGAATGTTGCGACCTCGAGAAGGTCGAGCGCATCCCTTTTCCCCTGCGCTGCGCCCCCGGCCCTGAAATTGAAGCGCAGGGTCGTCCACCCAAGCATTGCAAAAGTTCGCCGCATTACCCGCACCACCTCATTGTGCATATCTCCCCCATACAGGGGGTGGGGATGACAGAGGACGACATTCCGGCCTCTTCGGCCCTTTTCCAAAAGCCCCTCAAGAAACGCTTCTCCGTTTTGGACCGCGATTTTTACCCGCTCTTCCGCCATTGCTCGCTCCTTTTGCTTCCCTTGGCCGATTTATGGTATGGTATACACCAGCCTGTGGGTAACGGCAAAGAGTCCGATGAGCCGCGTAGGGGCGCAGGGGGCGATAGCCCCCGAACTTGTAAAGCTCTCCCGTTCATTCCGGGTAAGAGGATTGCCCATGTCACCATTTACATCTGCCCTTGCTTTAAGCGGAGGTTCTGCGCGAGGCCTGACTCACCTCGGGGTGATCCAGGAAATCGAGCGAAAGATGAAGTTCGACCTCATCGTGGGTACGAGCATGGGGGCCGTAATCGGCGGGCTCTACGCCTTTTACGGAAAATCGACCAGAGTCGTTGAATCATTCAGGGACCTTTTCGGAAACAAGCTCTTCCAGAAAGCCGCCAATAGCGTGGTGGACGAGAAGGCGGTTTTTGTGGGCCCCGACGGCTTTTTCAACCGCTTTATCTGGTTGTTCCGCCAAGGGGTTTTCTACACGCGCACCATGCTCCAGATGGACCTGGTGGGTGAGGAGCCCCTCGAAGAACTTCTGGCGACGCTCATTCCCGATGTGCTGATAGAAGAACTGCCCGTCCGGTTTGCCGCCGTGGCGATGGATCTGCACACCGGGGAGGAGGTGGTGTTTACCCGGGGGCCTTTGAGGCGCGCCATCGCCGCAAGCATTGCCATCCCCGGGATATTTCCTCCGGTCAGGGTGGGCCTTCGCACGCTCGTTGACGGCGGATGGGCGGACAATGTCCCGGTTGCTCCCGCAATAGCTCTTGGCGCCCACTTTGTTCTGGCCGTCGATGCAACTCTGGAGATCTCCTCGATGCCCCCCGAACCCGGATCTGCCATGGAAATCCTTTTCCGGTGCAGCGAAATTACGCGCATTCTTCTCACACGGCACAGAAAATCCTTCGCCGATGTGCTGGTCGTTCCCCAAATCGGGGACATGTCCTGGGGGGATTTTTCCTCGATCGACCAGTGCATCGAGGCGGGAAGAGCTGCCTTTCGGGAAAAACTCCCGGCCATTGCCAGGCAGATGCGCATCCGGCGGCTTCGTACGTGTAACGGCCTAATGCATCCGGGCAGAAACGGCGAGTGGAGAAGCCACCCGCTGGTGTTCGGAGAATGCCCGTAGCCTCGGCCTTCCAGCGAGCCCGCATCCCGAGTCCCCCGCCTCCTCTTTTTTTCCTTTGACAAAGCCCCGCCCAGTTGTGAGATAGTAGCGCATCTTCTAACCACCAAGTCAGTCGCCAACGAACCAACCGCAGTAGAAAAGGGGATATCCTATGGCTAAAAGAGGCATCTTGGCCGTTTTCACTCTTGTCTTGTTTTCGGGTCTTATACTCTCCGGCGCGGCAAACGCCAGCATCAACACGAACGCTAAAGTCCAGGCGTCGAACGCCGTAATGCAGGAGTTTATGGGTATTCCGGAAAATGCGATCCCCTCGGATCTTTTGCGGCAGGCCCATGCGATCGGGATATTTCCAGACCTGTTAAAAGGCGGCTTCCTGTTTGCGGGAAGTTATGGAACAGGGGTTGTGCTGGAAAAAAATGAGGATGGCACCTGGGGCAACCCGCTTTTTTTCCACATCGTGGGGGCGAGCTTCGGATTTCAAGCGGGTGTTCAGTCGACCGACGCGATTCTCATATTTAAAAGCATCCGCAGTGTTCAAAAATTATACGAAGGCAGGATCACCCTGGGCGCCGACGCTTCGATCGCCGTAGGGCCGGTCGGCCGGTCGGCCGATGCGGCCACCGACGTGCTGCTCCGCTCGGAGATATTGTCCTATTCCAGAAGCAGAGGGCTTTTCGGGGGCGTTTCGTTCGAAGGAGCAGTTCTCCAGATGGACTACGGCGATACGGCCGATTTTTATAACCAGCCGGGCCTGCTTCCCATGCAGATCCTGCACAACCCGAACATAGAAGTACCCGAGCCCGGCCGGGAGCTCAAACGAACGCTCGACTGGTACACCACGCATTAAGGAGCGACGCATCTACTTTTCGACCGGAAAGGTGAGCTTGGCCCCGTTCCAGCCGATCACCGCGACCAGGGGAGCGAGGGAAAACAGGAGCACCGGGTAGAGGTAGCCGGCGCCCTGCAGGTTGGTGAGAACTCCGGGGACCGTTTCCCGCCAGATAAAGGCGGCAAGGGAAACGGCCAGCATGAGAATGGAAAAGGCTATCTTTATGTTCACCGGGCGAAGGGGCCGCCCCAGGTAGTTTACGAGCCAGGTTGCAAAGCCGGTGAGCATCACGATCGGGGTGAAGAACAGGCCGGCTGCGAGGCAATAAAACGCGGTCGTATCGAAGGAAGGCCGGCCGGTTACGAGATAGAGCAGCGTAAAAAAGGGTGCAGAGAGCATAAACACTATCGGAAAGTGCACGGTCATGGGGTGAGGATGCCGTCGAAGAATGGGGAATTTAGCGAAAAGAGGCTCGAGAAAGGTTACCCCCTCTTTTTCGGAACTGGGCGCGCGCTTGACCACACCCACCCGGGGAAATCTTTCGAGTACTTCGGGCCCATGAGGCGCCGCGCCGATATCGACGCTCAGGTCCCTGCCGGCAGCATGTCTTCTCATGTGAGTGCCTGTTTTCCAGAGTTTGCTCCCACTCACATCGTAGATACTGCCTTCATAGGCAATATAGACGGGTTTTCCTTCCTTGCCGTCTTTTTCGGCAAGCTCTTCCAGGCTCAGTTCTGTTTCCGCCATTTCATCTCCTCCGTGGGGCCGGAATTGCCATTTCCCGGCGATCTTGATAAGGAAGCATATGTAATACAATTTCTGCAGTCGCTCAAGCTTTGGGAGAGTTGAAGAAAAGAATACCTCAGACAGGATGTAGGGGATTTGCAGCGAAAACCTTTTAAAAAGAAGCGGGACGCGCGAAGCGGGAAGCGCGAAAAAACCCGTCTCGTCCCTTTTTATGGTTTGTCGGGGATGCGCCTTTTTTTCCTTTCGGCCCTGGTGTTGCTGTTTTTGCCCTTCATTTCCCGCGGGGCGCAGATGTTTGAAAACGCCTCGGAAGCCAAACTCTCAAACGGCTTAAAGGTGATCATGCTCCAAAATCACGGTGCCCCGATCGTGAGCTTCCAGGTCTTTTACCGGGCGGGTGCCTCCCGGGAGACTACTGGCAAAACCGGGCTTGCCCACATGGTCGAACAGATGATGTTCAAGGGGACGGGCAAACTGAACGGGGAGAAGGTTTTGCAGAAAATCCACGAGTTGGGCGGCACGGCCGGTGGGGCTACCACCCACGACTATGTCTGCTTCTCCGACACCCTTCCCTCCAGCCGTATCGGGGTGGCCATCGCGTTTGAAGCCGACCGGATGCACAATCTGAAGATATCCGAAAGCGATTTCCGGACGGAAAAAATGGTCCTCCGAGAAGAGCGGCGCATGCGGATCGACGATACCCCGGAGGCCTATCTCCTGGAGCAGGTGTATGCGGCGGCCTTCCAGTCCGAGCCCTACCATTGGCCGGTCCTGGGCTGGAACGACGATATCGGGAGGTTGACCATCGGGGATGTCAGGGCCTTTTATTCGAGGTATTATACCCCGGCAAACGCCTATCTTGTGATAACGGGTGATTTTGACAAAAAAAAGCTCCTGCCGCAGCTGGAGGATGCGTTCGGGAAAATCCCGGCGGGAGAGCCGGCGGCGAATTTTTTAATAGAGGACCCTCCCCAGCGGGGCGAAAGGATGGTGCTCTTAAGGCGTGCGGCCCGGGTAGGGAGGCTGGTTATCGCCTGGCACGTCCCCAACCTTCGAAGCGATGACGGCTACGCGCTGGAGGTATTGCAGGCGATTCTTTCCTCCGGAAAAAGCTCGAGGCTCTACGATGACCTGGTGCGCGGGCAGGCGGTCGCGCTCGAAACATCGGCCCATTACAACCTGCTCTCCAGGGACCCGGGACTTTTTTCTATTTCCGCTTCCTTTCTTCCGGAAAAAGACCCCTCGGAGGTGGAAAAGGCAATTTATGACGAACTGGACCAGCTCGGGAAGACCCCCGTGGGAAGCTGGGAGCTTCAAAAGGCGAAAAACCAGCTGGAAGCCTCCTTCGTCTTCGCCCAGGAGTCCATCGTTTCCCTGGGGCTGAAGCTTGGCGAGTATGAATCGGCCTTTGACTGGGCCTCCATAAGCGCTTTCGTTCCTTCGATCCGCACGGTTACGGCGCAGGACGTGCAGCGCGTTGCCGCCAAATACTTCACCACGCAAAACAGCACCGTGGGAATGCTGGTTCCGCCGCCACCGCCCGAACCGTCCCCCGGCGGAAGCGATTAAGGCCAAACGAGCCCCGGGCCCTTGCCGCCCGTACAGTGTGAGCGAACGTCTATGAAATTACTGAAGGCCTGTATCCTATTCTTCCTGGCAGCGGTCTTACCGCTTCTGCCCCCCCGCTTCTGCCCGGCAATGCCGGCTGTGACAAAGATCGACCTACCCAATCAACTCAAGGTGCTGGTCTTCCAGGAGCACTCGGTCCCCGCCGTAACGCTCCAGTTTTTGATCGGCGCCGGCTCTTCTTTTGACCCCCATGGGATGGAAGGCCTTGCAAACCTTACGGCCAGGTCGCTTTCCCTTGGCACCCGCACTCTTTCCTTCGATCAAATTAACGACAGGCTCGATTTTCTGGGCGCCACCTACGGGGTCGAGTGCACCCGGGATTTCGTCCTCATCGGCATGCAGGTGCTTAAAAAGGATCTAGCTCCCGGGGTCGATCTGTTTACGCAGATGCTCGAGCATCCCTCTTTTGGCGATTCGGATATCGAATTGAAAAAAGAGGAGATCGTGGGGCGGCTGCGCGAGGAGGAGGACAATCCGCTGGAGATTGCCAAAAGGAGTTTCGACCGGGCGCTTTTTCTCAAAAGCCCTTACGCGGGGGCGATAGAGGGCGGAAAAAAATCGGTTGCGGCAATCGCTCCCGGACAGGTCGCAATTTTTTATTCCCAGTTCTACCGGCCCGATAATGCCGTACTGGTCGTCGGGGGGGATATAACCCCGGGGGAGGTGAGGACCAAAATCATTCCAAAGCTTCTCGGGTGGAAGGCGGGGCCGGTTGCCGAGCCGACCTTCCGCACGCAGTCGGCCAGGGGGGCCGTAAAGGTCGATATCGACAGGCCGATTTCGCAGGCGGTGGTCATCATCGGCTGTTCTGCGATGAAGCGGTCGAGCCCTGACTATTACCCCTTTCTGGTGTTGAGCCGGATACTGGGGTCGGGCGCTCTTTCGGGCCGCCTGAGCGCTGAGATCCGCACCAGAAGAGGACTCGCCTATGCGGTCCAAAGCCGCCTCGCCGCCTATAAACACGCGGGAGCCTTCCGGGTTGTGCTGAGGACGCGTAACGGTTCGGTCGAACCGGCCACCGCACTCGTGCAGAAAGAACTGGCGCGGCTTCGCGAAAAACCGGTTTCGGAGGCGGAGCTAAAGGCGGCTAAAGATTTCATGATCGGCAACTTCCCGCTGGAATACAGCCTTCCCGAAAATTTTGCAAAATTTCTGGCCGAGTCCGAATTCTACGGCCTTGGCCCCGAGTACCTGGAAAAGTATCCCTCTCTGATAGAGTCGGTAACACCAGGTGATATCCAGCGGGTGGCCCGAAAATATCTCACCCCGCAAAATGTCGTCGTCGTTGTGGGAGACTTAAGGAAGATAAACAGCGGCATGAATACCGCCCCTCCTGCACCCGCACCGCAATTCCCGGGACCCGCTCACAACGCGAATGCCCCCGCCCCCGGCCCGCCTAAACCGGCAGGGAATTGAGCGCTCGACCGGCGCATGCCCAAGGAACGGTCGGGGGATTTGGCCGGGACACGGGTTCGATGCGTTTTGCGGGATTCGGTCAAATGAGCCGGGAAGCGGCGTGGGGGTGCAGGGGACGATAGCCCCCGCTCTTTTCGCTCTTCTTTTCGCGCTGTCTCGCTTTTCTTCTCTCAGATCCTTTTACCGGTCACGAGCCGAGCGAAGTGTTCGAACGAGCGGTCGTAGGTTTTTTCTGCCTCGGGGGGAAAGCAGCAGGCGGGAAGCTCGCGGCTTTTGAGGTGGGACTGGATGCATTCGCAGCAAATCCCGCTTTTGGGGCATCCTGCGTAGGTGCAGGCGCATTTGGCGCTGTTTTGTTCTCTTTTACATTCCATGCTCAGTCATCCTCCTCGGCTTTATTCGACTTTCTTCCGCAGTCGATGCCGTATTTTTTGATCTTGTAGTGGATGGCCCTTCGGCTTATTCCCAGAAGGTTTGCGGCCTCTTTTTGCACGAAGCCGGCCTGCTGGAGGGCGCGCAAAATCGCATTGCGCTCGCTTTCTTCGAGAGAAAGCGCCGAGGCATCGCCCGCGGCGGGGGGCGTCTGAAGTTTGAGCGGCTCATCGGGCAACCCGGAGAGGCAGAGATCGCTTTTGCGCAGCACACCGTCGCGGCACAATACAACGCCGCCTTCGAGCGCGTTTTTGAGTTCCCGCACGTTGCCCGGCCAGGGATATTCGGAAAGCCACTTGGTCGTCTCGGGGGGAAGTTTGACCGCGGGGACGTCGTGGGTTTTACAGAAGTTTTCCACAAAATATTGTGCAAGGCCCGGAATATCCTCGCGCCGGTCCCGAAGAGGCGGAATCTTCAACGTCACCACGCGAAGCCTGTAGTAGAGATCCTCGCGAAAACTGCCCGAGGCGACCTCCTCGCGCAGATCGACGTTTGTGGCCGAGATGACGCGGCAGTTGACGGGAATTTCCTTGAGGTCTCCGATTTTTCTGATTTTTCTATCTTCCAGGAACCGCAGCAGCCGTACCTGCATCTCGTGCGAGATGTTTCCGATTTCGTCGAGAAAAAGAGTGCCTTTGTCGGCGGCCTCGATGAGGCCCTTCTTGTCCTTTATGGCATGGGTAAAGGCCCCGCGAACGTGTCCGAAAAGTTCGCTTTCCAACAGCCCGCTGGGCGTCGAGCCGCAGTCGACGACGACGAAGGGCTGCTCGCGGCGCGGCCCTCTCTGGTGGAGCAGATGAGCGATCCTCTCTTTACCCACCCCGCTTTCGCCCAGGATGAGCACGTTCACGTCACTGCGGGCGATGCGGTCGACCAGATCGTACAATTCGCGCATGGCCGGGCTTTTGACTCCCCAAAGCGATTCGTTGAGGGGGGGAAGAGCATCGGGCGCCTGTCTGGGCGAGTTTTTCTTGAGCACCTCCTGGACTTTGGAGATCAGTTCCCGCCCATTGAACGGCTTTGTCAGATAGTCCACCGCCCCGGCTTTGAGGGCCTTTACCGCATCGGGAATCGTCCCGTAGGCGGTAAGAAATATCACGGGCAGGCCCGGATAGATCTGCTGGGCGGCGGAGAAAAGATCCATGCCTCCCAGACCCGGCATCTTCACGTCGGTGATCATCAACTCCACCGGCCCGGCCTTCAGAAGCTCCAGGGCCTCTTCCCCGCCGCAGGCGGTGGCGACCCGGTAGTCGATCGACGAAAGTCGAGCTTCCAGAACAGCCAGGATGCTCGGATCGTCATCGACGACAAGAATTTTTGGTTTGGCTGGTGCGCTCATCTGCTGCTTTGGTCAAAGGTCAAAGGTCAAAGGTCTCAAAGTCGAAAGTCACGAAGTCGCGGGGACTTGCGACCTGCGACCTTCGGACTTGTGACTTTTCGACCTGCTTCAGGGCGTCATTTCCTGCTTTTTCTCCTCATATTTGCGATGAATTTCGTCAAGGGATTTAAGATCGTGGCGCAGTTGGCGGATCTGGCGTTCGGCAAGCTCGAGCTTCCATTGCAGGGCATGGACCACCTTTTCCTTCATGAGCACGATCCCCCGGAATTCATCCTTTTTTTTGGCTTTTTCACCCAGCGGCCCGCCGGCGCCCTTGCCTATGGCCGATTGGAGCCTCAAAAGAAACGGAGTGAGCATTCTGGGGTCTTCCAGGCCCTTGCACGATTTGACCTCACCGGCCCATTTCTTCCAGGTCGTCATCGCACGGTTGTATTCGTCCCTGTTATCGGCAAGGGCCAGCCGGGTCGTTGCAAGCCCGAAGAGGGCGCTCCGCCTGATATCGGAGTTTTTCGCCTCGTTGCTGAGCATCTCGAAGCCGGTTTGCGCCTTTTCGTAGTCGCCCGACTCGAAGGCCTTGACCGCGTCTTTGAGGGTATCCATCTCCACGTCGCGCCGAATGGCCTGCGCTGAATCCGGGTTGCATCCGGCGGCTGCAAGGGAGGGAGGAGAGGCACCAATCAGGAAGAAGAGTAGAGGCACGAAAAAGAGCCATTTGCGCTGCGCAGAGTTCCTAAACCCCATTGTTCAATCTTTCCCCATATAAAGGCAGGGTGAAGCTGAAAGTGCTCCCCTCCCCGGGTTTGCTTCGAAGGCCGATTTCCCCACCATGCGCCTCGACGATGTACTTGGAAATGCTCAGCCCCAGGCCAACCCCGTCAACTTCATCCCGAACCCCGGAGGCTCGGTAATATTTATTAAAAACGAGGGCCTGCTCGGAATCGGGAATTCCGGGGCCCTTGTCGGTAACCGCAAACACCAGAAGGGGCGCTTGCGCCGAATTTTCCTGCCTGACCGAAACCAGGATTTCACTGCCGCCCGGCGAAAACTTTATAGCATTTCCGAGCAGATTGAGCAAAACCTGCTGCAAATTTTCCGGGTCGCAGGTAAATTCCGAGACGCCCCCGGAAACCTCCGAACGAATGGCGATGCCTTTGGCCTCCGCTGCGGGAACCAGCCTCGATATGGCGCCTTCCACGAATTCATGGAGCTCGATAACCCTCGGGTGGATTTCAACCGCTCCGGCCTCCAGCCGCGAGATCTGCATGAGATGGTTGAGCAGCAGGGTAATGCGCTCCAGTTCACGGCTCGCGATCAGAAGAAAACGCCTCTGTTTTTCATTGATGCCCCCCATGACTTCTTCGCAAATCAGGTTCACCGATTCGCGGATGGAGGTGAGGGGAGTTCGGATTTCGTGGCTGAGCATCGAGATGAAGTCGGAGCGCATGCGTTCTTCTTCGGTAAGCCGCGCCGCCATGTCGTTGAACGCGCCGGCAAGCTCTCCAAACTCATCGCCCGAATGAATCCGGATGGGTGCGGTAATGCCCGAACTCGAAAGAGACTTGATTCCGCGCCGCAGCTCGCGCAGCGGGCGCACCATGCCGAAGCTGAAGACGATGATGCCGAGCAGGCCGACCACCAGGGAGGCCAGAACGCCCACCACCCCCAGTTCATCGGCCCTTCGCCCCCGCGTGTTGAGGCTTCTCACCATCACTTCGATCTGCCGATCGTTGGCCGCCCGGGCTTTCTGGATCTCCGCGGCCCACTGGCTTACCATCTGGTCGGTTATCCAGGGAGGGTTCGCATGGGCATAGGCGTCCTTATCCTTGCCCGCTTCGAACTGTGCATGGAATTCTTTTCGGAGCGCCTCCCAGGGGTTGTTGCCGCTGTTGGACGCACTGAGCCACAAGATATTATACAGGCCGTCTTCGTATTGTTTGAGCCCTTCCTCGAAATACTTCCGGTACTCTTCGGTTTTTAACAGCTCGAATTTTTTCTGATTTTCGGCCATCGACCAGAGCGCGTCCACCATCGCTTTGGAGGAGGTCGAAATGAGATAGTTGCGGTTTACGATATTCTCGGTCGTTCTGGCCAGGTGTTTGATTTGCGCGAAAAGGATCAAAATGGTGGCATAAAAGATGAGGCACGCCAGAAAATACCAGGCGAGAAGCTTGAACAATATTCCGGATTTAATCTTCATCTACTCTCGACGTCACGGTTTTCCAGCCATTTCGAAAAAGTCCGACCAGGGCGTCACGCCCCCCGAAGGGGGCTAATAATAAACTGTTCACAAAAGGTCAATATCGATGTGGGTGGGGAAGCCGGGAAACATCTCACTTTTTCCTATCTCGGGTTCTCCTTTCCCAAACAGCCCGTTGCCCTCAGTTTACCAGACAGACAATGGCGCCCCTGGAATTATTGAGTATCTTGGAGGCGTGGCTGCCCAGCAAGAAGGGCTTTTTCCCCCGGAAGCTCCTTTTGCCCAGCACCACTACCTGGAATCTGTGCGCCTCGATTTCGGCGAGAAGGTCGCGCACTATGCCTTCACGCGTGGGCAGCACCAGGGTCTCTACCTTCTGCGGGTCTACGCCCCGCTCCAGGAGAAGCTTTCGCCCCTCGCCCATGGAGCGCTCGACAGCACCCGTCCACTCGACCCTCCATTTTTCTATCAGCGCTTGCCTCTGTTTCTGTTCGGTTTCGTTCAAGATGTGACCGTCATCCCAGAACTCGGGGGGAAGCGACGGTATGATATGCATGAAGGAATAGCTCATGGATCGGCCGGGCGCGAAAAAATCGGCCGCATATTCTGAGAGCGCCCGCGATTCGGGCGTTCCTTCCATGGCGATAAGCACATTCATGGAATCGTAGGCGGGCACGTCCACGACCCAAACGGCCGTCTCGCCTGCATACTGGGCCACCTTCGCCGAAACGCCTCCAAGAAGCAACGTTTCGACCTGGCTTCTTCCCCGCCTGCCCACGGCTATCGTTGCGATCCGTTCGCTCTGTGCCTGTTCGAGTATGTCCGCGGCCGGGTCAACGCTGTCGATTTTGCAGCGAAGCTCTATATTGGATTCCGGGAATCCCGCCTCGGTGAGCTTTTCCGAAGCGGCCTTCAAAACCGCCTGCCCCAGTTTCTCCTGCGTTCCGTATTTATTGCTCCCCTCCACATCCATGTAGAGGTCTTCGGGAAGAAGAGTTGCAACCTTGGGGACGCAGTGCAGGAGCACCAGCTTCACATCGTCTCGCTCCTTGAGCAACCGGCCCAGCACCGACACCATTTCGAGCCCTTTTTTGGTCCCATCTACCGCTGCAAGTATCGTCCGCATATGCTTCCCCCTTTTGCGATAAATAACCCGGCTTAAGCAGTGAATGGCGCAATAGAGCCGCCCACTAATCAATATAATAAGTCAGAGGCCCCCCAGAAAGGGATCGATCTGCTCCAGAGAGTGGACAATCCGGCAGGGAGGCAGACTTTTCACGAAGACCTGCCCGTAGCCCTTGGTGAGCATGCGAATGTCGAAGACCGCTATCACCCCGCGGTCCCCCGAGGAACGGATGAGCCGCCCGATGCCCTGTTTGAGCTGAATGGCAGCCCTGGGCACCTGGTAGTCGTAAAAGGCGTTGCCGCCCTGCCTGGCGATCCGATCCAGCCTGGAGGCGATCACCGGGTCGTCGGGGACTTCGAAGGGCAGCTTGTCGATGATCACACAGCTTAGGGCTTCTCCGGGCACATCGATCCCCTGCCAGAAAGAACTCGTGGCAAAAAGGACCGACTCCACGTTTTCCTTGAATTCCTGCAAAAGGGCCCGCTTGGTCTTCTGCCCCTGCACCAGGAGAGGAAAAGAAATTCTTCCCTCCACCAGGTGATAGACCTCGTTCATGTTTTTATAGCTGGTAAAGAGCAGGAGCGTTCGGCCGCGGGTCTTTTCGATTATTTGCGCGGCCTGCTCGGCCATCCGGGTGCAAAACACCCCGTCGTTTGGCGCTGGAAACCGTTGGGGGATGTAGGCTATGGCCTGCCGCTCATAGTCGAAAGGCGAGCGGAGCAGAAGCTCCCGGCCTTCGGGGGGGACGCCCAGGGCCTTTCGCGCAAAGTCGAATCCCCCCGCAACGGACAGTGTGGCCGAAGTCATTACGACCGAGGAGACGGCGGCAAAGAGGAGTTCTTTCAGGATCGGCCCGACTTCGATGGGCGTAGCGTTAAGAGCCGCTCCCTGCTGGTTTGCTTCCCGCCAGTAGACCAGGGACTCGTCTTTTTGCTCGAGGAGCGCAGTGAGAGCAGCCGAAAGTTCCAACGCCCGCCGTCCGGCGCCTGCCAGGCTTTCCGCTTTTTCCTCAAAGGGTTTTACCATCGCGGGAAGTTCGTCGAGGGCGTGGATGATCTGACGGCACGCAGCAGCGAAATCCTCGCCCATTCTTTCCGGGTCAAACCGCACACGCACCGCCCCTTTTCCCGGTGGTGCGAGGCCCAGGATAAATAGGCGGCTCAACACATCCAGATGTCTTCCCGTATTCAGGACCGCGCCGACATCGAGCTTTCCCGCACTGCCGCAGGCCTTCACAATGTCCCTGGAAAGCTGGGCCAGGGCGAAGCTGCTGAAGTGGATGCCGAAATAATCGCTTGCCACGTCCTCCAACTGATGGGCTTCATCAAACACCACCGCGTCATATTCCGGGATGACCCCGTCAACTCCCCTTTGACGAAGCGTCATGTCGGCAAAAAAGAGGTGATGATTCACGACCACCAGATCGGCACGGGCAGCCTCGTTTCGCACCCGGGTGAGATGGCAGCGCGAAAATTCAGGGCACTGGCGCCCCAGACAGTTTTCCGAGCTCGAACAAACCTCGTTCCATGTCCGGAAATTGTCGGGCAGCCAGGGGATTTCCGCACGGTCGCCCGAAGTGGAGGTGGCCGCCCATTTCTGGAACCGGCGAAACAGGCCGGCTTCCTCCCGGTTCCAAAGCGTCGGCTGGTAGCAAAACTCGAAGAAGCGGCGCTTGCACAGGTAATTCCTGCGCCCCTTGAGACAGACCGCCTTGAGCTTGGAGTCGATGTGCTTCCGCAAAAACGGAATGTCGTGATCCAGTATCTGATCCTGTAGTGTTTTGGTGCCCGTAGAGACCACCACCTTTTTGCCGCTCAGCATCGCCGGGACAAGGTATGCCCAGGTTTTGCCCGTGCCGGTTCCCGCCTCCGCCAGGAGCGTAGATTTCCCTCGAAAGGCCTCGAAGACCGCCCGGGCCATTTCCAGCTGGCCCGGCCGGTGCTCGAACCCGGGGACCTTCTCGGCCAGAATTCCCTGCGGGCCGAAATATTTTTCCATCACAACTCCCACAGCCCTCTTGCACTCCCCGAAATGATGACGAAATCCGGCGCGGTTTTCTTCCCGCTCCCCGCTTCCCCCTTCCTGCTTCCGTCCCTCACAGCTTCACCTGCTGCACGGACACAATGCTCGGATGGGACCGCAGGGCCTCCAGCACCTCCGGGGGAGCTTCACCGTCCAGTTTGATTATGGCGATCGCCCGGTCTTCGGCACGGCTGCGGGCAAGATGCATGTCGGCAATGTTTACGTTGAAGTTGCCGAGTGTCATGCCGATATGGCCTATGGTCCCGGGTTTATCGAGATTCTGGATGATGAGGTTGACCCCTTGGAGTTCGGCCTCCAGCATGTAGTCGTTCAAACGGACAAGGCGGACCTCCCGGCCGAGAAAGACGGCTCCGGTGGCCGTAAATTCCATTTTCCCGGGTCCCCGGGCCGTGACCGTAATCTCCCCGGTGTATCCCCTGGACTGCGAGGTCGTTGAAGCAGTCAGCTCGATCTGGCGGTGCTTGAGCAAAACGGGGGCGTTTATGAGGTTTACCTTTTCGGATAGAATCGGGTCGAGAAGCCCTTTGGCAACGCTCTGGGTAAGGGGCTGGGCCGGGATATCGAGAAGGTCCGCCCCCCCGTAGGTTACGTTTAGCGCAACCACGGGTCTGCAAAGCTGGCCCTGGAGGCTTCCCAGCCGTTCGGCAAGAAGCAGGTAGGGCTTTAGTCTGTCGTAGTCCTTGAGACTGATCGAGGGGAAGTTGACCGCATTGAGTATCAGCCCCCGCTGCAAATAATCGAGGATCTGCGAGGCGATGGCCAAAGAGACGTTTTCCTGCGCCTGCCGGCTCGAGGCCCCCAGATGCGGGGTGAATATCACGCGCTCCATCTCGAGAAGAGGGCTTCCCGCCGGCGGTTCCTTTTCGAACACATCGAGTGCCGCGCCCGCCGCATGCCCGTTGGAGATAGACTCGAAGAGCGCTTCCTCGTCAATCAGGCCGCCGCGTGCGCAGTTGAGAATGCGCACGCCGGGTTTGGTTTTGGCGAGCGTCTCCCGGTTGATTATGCGGCGCGTTTCTTCGGTCAGCGGCGTATGGAGCGTGATAAAATCCGATGCGGCCAAAAGCTCGTCGAGAGAAACATACTCGACCCCCAGGGCTTTGGCCGCCTCGGGTGCTATCACCGGATCGTAGGCAAGGACTCTCATCTTCATGGAAAGGGCCCGCTCGGCCACGATCGCGCCTATCCTTCCAAGCCCCACGATGCCCAGCGTCTGGTGATAGAGTTCGGTGCCGAGAAATTTTTTCTTTTCCCAGAGCCCGCTGCGCATCGAGGCGGTAGCCTGCGGCACGTGGCGCGCAAGGGCAAGCATCATCGCCAGCGTGTGCTCGGCGGCGGCCATGGCGTTGGCCCCCGGCGTATTCATCACCAGGATGCCCCGCTCGCCCGCTGCCCCCACATCGATGTTGTCCACGCCGGTCCCGGCCCTGCCGATGACCTTGAGCCGCTCGGCTCCCGCGATCAGATCCGCTGTGACCTTGGTGCGGCTGCGCACTATCATGGCGTCGTAGCCGGGAAGAATGGCCTTTATCGCCTCGGCCCCAAGCCCCTCGGGCATGTCCACCTCGATCCCTTCGGCGGAGCGAAAAACCTTTAAACCACTCTCATCCAGCCCATCGCAGATAAGAATCTTATACATTATATATCCCCCCCACTATCCAATCGATCATAATTTGTACTCCTTAAGCTTGCGCCACAGAGTGGTGCGCGGAATATCAAGCAGCCTGGCCGCCATGCCTTTGTTATAGCCGGTCCGCTCGAGGACCTTGGCGATATAGCGCTTTTCGAACTCGGCGAGCGGCAGGAGCCCTTCGCCTTCAACGGTGTTGAACTCGAGGTTCTGAATGTCCCGGGGCAGATCGTGCTGACAGATCTGATCGCTGTCGGCAAGGGCCACCGCCCTCTCGATAATATTTTCAAGCTCTCGTATATTTCCGGGAAAAGAATAGGTCATGAGAATATTGAGCGCCTGAGGCTCAATGCCCCGTATATCTTTGCGGAAAGCCCGGCTGTATTTTTCGAGGAAATGATCGACCAGGAGCGGAATGTCTTTGCTGCGTTCGCGCAGCGCCGGTAAAGTGATGCTCACGACGTTCAAGCGGTAGAAAAGATCCTCCCGGAAGTTTCCGAGCGCGACTTCATGCTTCAGGTCCCTGTTGGTGGCCGCGATGATGCGAATGTCCAGCTCTATCGGGCGAACGCCCCCCACCCGCAGGATGCGTCTTTCCTGGAGAACGTGCAGCAGCTTTACCTGCATGGAGAGCGGCATCTCGCCGATCTCGTCCAAAAACACCGTTCCCTGCGAGGCCGATTCGAGCAAACCGATCTTGGCGGCCGTTGCGCCCGTAAACGCCCCCTTCTCGTAGCCGAAAAGCTCGCTGCTGATCAATTCATCCGTAAATCCCCCGCAGTTGAAGCATACGAAGGGGTGGCTTTTCCTGGGGCTCAACTGGTGGATCGCCCTCGCCACCAGCGCCTTGCCCGTGCCGCTTGCCCCCTGGAGCAATATGTTGCAATCGACGGGGGCAATCTTTTGAACCATCGAAAAGATCTTTCTCACTGCCGGGCTTGTCCCGACGATCGTGCTCAGTCCGATTGCGCCAAGGTCGTCGGCTCCCCCCCCGAGCGGTCCGCAAAGCGAAGGGTTTCCCCGACACATGACAGCCCTGGCGATCGCGCTCCTGCAAAGCGTTCGGAGCTCGTTGAGTTTCAAGGGCTTTTCCACATAATGGTAGGCCCCCTCCCGGATGGCCTCTACAGCTCCGTCAATGCTCCCATGGCCCGTCATCAGGATCACTTCCGTTTCATTGCGAAACGCCTTGCTTTGGGCAAGTATGTCCATCCCGCTCGCATCCGGCAGATCCCTGTCGCAAAACACCACATCGAATGGGGCCTCCCGCATCCGCTCCAGATACGGCCCCCCGCTCAAAAAGGCTTCGACCTCCAGGCCATCCCTGGAAAGGGCCAGGCTCAGACGGCGGCAAACTGCCGCCTCGTCGTCCAGTATTGCCACCCGCGCGTGCTGCATTCTCTCTTCTTTCCCGCCTTCCCGAATCAATGAAAAGGTTCGGAGCGGTTCTTCCCGCTTCCTGCTTCCGCCTCTCCGCTTCCCGCTTCCGCCTCCTCGCTTCTTTCGTCAGCCTGAAGCAGAACCGAAAAAGCAGTACCGACTCCCACTTCGCTTTTCACCTCGATCCGGCCCCCGTGCCTTTGTATGATGGAGTAGACAACAGACATCCCCAACCCCGTCCCCTGTCCGGCCTCCTTAGTGGTGAAAAAGGGCTCGAAGATGCGCTCCAGCGTCTTTGCATCCATACCCACCCCGGTGTCCCGGATATCGAAGCGCACAAGGCCCGGTGGTTCCTCTCGTACCTCCACCGTTATGGTTCCCCCGTTGGGCATCGCCTGCACACTGTTTAGAAAAAGGTTTGAGAAAACCTGCTGCAGGCTTCTGAGATTTCCCCGCACCGGCCGCATCCCTTCCGGAATTCGCACGTCGATCTTTACCCCTGCAAGCGCAGCGTGGTTTTTTACGAGCGCAACCGTGCTGCCGATGATCTCTGCGGCATCGACGCTCGATCTTGCCCTTTGCCGGGTGCGCGAAAAATCCAGAAGATTTTTCACAATTCCGCACGCCCGCTCCGATTGCGTGAGAATATCTCCGATCAACTCCCGGGCCTCTGCATCCATTTGGTCGTCGTACTCTTCCAGGTAGCTCTCGGCGGTGAGAGAAATATTGTTCAAGGGGTTATTGAGCTCATGGGCTATCCCGGCCGTAAACGTACCCAGCGCGGCCATCTTCCTTGCCTGCAGCAGGTGCTCCTGGTTGACTTCCAGCTCCCGGGCCATCCGGTCGAAAGCATCGAGCAACCCGTGCATCTCGTCTGTTTGCAATCCTTCGTA
This sequence comes from Syntrophobacteraceae bacterium, assembly GCA_049964955.1. GTDB lineage: Bacteria > Desulfobacterota > Syntrophobacteria > Syntrophobacterales > Syntrophobacteraceae > SbD1. The sequence continues at coordinate 20,049 of JBMFWU010000022.1, read as the reverse complement.
GCTGCCGGGGCTGTAGGTACCCCTGGCCACCCCCTGGATCGTGTTCTGGAGCACTTTGAGGGGGCGCAGCAAACCCAGCGAGATCAACCTCATGATGAGTAGCATGAGCAAAAAGAAGACTCCGAGAAAAGCAAAGGGCAGCCACAAAACGTTTGCGATCGCCTTCTGGGTCTCCTTCTGTTTCAGCCGGAGAAACGTCGTGGCAAAATCGGTCAACTCCCTTCCCTGCCGGCGCATCAGCGCGCCGTCCCCCGCAGGTTCTCCGCTGGTGAGGTACAGATTCTGCGTCTTTACGTATCCGCCCAGAACACCGCTGAACTCCTGGTACGTTTTTCGGGTGGCGATGCTCACTATGTCCCCGGAAAGATCCGAAACGAGGGAATCGATCTTGTCGAGGTAGAGTTTTCCCTCTAAAAGATTTGAACGGTCTTTGTAGAGAAGGTAATTCTTTTCGTATCGACGCACTTCCAGTACATTATCCAACAGTTCATAGTAGCGGTCTTCCAGGAAAAGATGGTGCTTCAGTCTGGAGAGATTCCAAAAATCCATGACGGTTAACGCGGAAACCGACAGGAAGGTCACTGTGAACAGAACGAATATCTGTCCCTTTATGGAGCCCAGCAGCCACCGGAGCGACTGAGTTTGCAGGAAACGCGGAAGATGCGGCAACGGGGTGAATTCGCTCATGAACTTCTCCCGGCAAGGGAAACCGTGTGTGTGCATCCCGGATGCATGCCAAGAAGCGCGGAGCCGGGAGCAAGGGCGGGAAGCGGGCATCCTGCCTCTTTGGTTTCACATTGAGACGGAAAGCACGGCTCATCGCGGCAGGTTGTTCCACTTTGAAACAAACCCTTCCCTGGCGTTCAATTATATGATGTCCGCCCCTCCAAGTAAACGAACAATGTTCCGGGTTTTCTCCCGTTTGGCACACCGATTGCGATACGGAGTGGAGAAAGGGGAAAAAAGCCTATGGAACGAATTCTTGTGAGCATGGATTGCCGGAGCGGGGGGTGGGAGGCGCTGGCGCGGGCCGTTTCCCTGTCCGCAAGGATAGAGGCCAAAGTGTATGCACTGCTGGTGACACCGTCACCCACAGTGGTCGAAAAAGGGTCGGAGGCAACCTGCGGGGCCGTTTTGGAGCGGCTTGAAAAACTCGTCCAGACGGCAAGGGCCTCGGGTGTTCCCATCGAGTGTTTCGTCACCGAGGGCGACTACGAGGAAGAAGTCAACCGGTTCGTCGACTGTAACCGGATCACGCTGGTCATAGTCGAACGACCCGATGAGAAAGACCCTCTGGCCGAGCGGAAACTGGGTCAGATTCGCAGCATTCAGCATCGCATATCCTGCCGGGTTGAACTGGTCAGCCCGCGCAAACAAAATCCGGAAAAAGGGAGGAATCAACCGTCATGAGCCTGTTCCATATGTATCTTCCAATTGCGGGAAACTCCGTCAACGTTCTTTTAATCCTGGCCCTGGGGATCGGTGTGGGTTTACTCTCGGGTCTGTTCGGGGTGGGCGGCGGTTTCCTCATGACGCCCCTGTTGATCATGGTGGGCATTCCGCCGACCGTTGGGGCAGCGACCGATTCCAACCAGATCGTCGGGGCTTCGACATCGGGGACCCTGGCCCATTTTCGCATGGGAAACGTCGATTTTAAAATGGGGTGGCTGCTGCTTCTGGGAGGCATCGCAGGGGGCACGGTGGGGGTAGGGATCATCAAGGTTCTGCGGGCGATGGGCAACGCCAATTTCCTGATCCAGGTCTGCTACGTGGTCATGCTCGGGGTGATCGGCGCCTACATGTTCGCCGAAAGCTTACAGGCCCTGCGCAAGACCCGCAAGGAAACGGCTCCGCCCCCGGCGGCCAGAAAAGAATCGCTCTACGCGCGCATCGTAAAAAGACTTCCCTGGCAAACCGATTTCGAGCGCTCCGGCGTGCGCCTCTCCGTGCTCCTGCCGCTCATTCTCGGCTGCTTCGTCGGGATCCTCGCCGCCATAATGGGGGTCGGGGGAGGATTCATCATGGTTCCGGTAATGGTCTACCTGCTGCGCATGCCCATGCACGTCGTTGTGGGAACGAGCCTGTTCCAGATTCTTTTTACCTGCATTGATGTTACAATCATGCAGTCGTGGCAAAATCACACGGTTGACTTCGTCCTGGCCCTGTTGCTGCTCATCGGCTCCTCGGTGGGCGCGCAGATCGGCGCAAGGCTCGGCAAGAAACTGCGCGGCGATCAGCTGAAAATTCTTCTGGCCACCATCGTACTCCTCGTCTGGTTTCAGATGCTCTACGGACTCATCGCCCGGCCCGACATTCTGCTGGCCTACGTAAAGGGACACTAAAAATGAAAACCCGATACCTCATAGTCATTGCCGCCCTGTGTGTTTTTACCGCCACCTCCGCCTTTGCGCAGGAGGCAGCCGGTCTTGCGATAAATCCACTCGCCATCAACATGGGAACGTTCTACGACGGCATCACCCTCACCGCCACCGGCTCCATCCCTGCGGGCAGCGAGGCCGTCGTGCGGTTTCTCGGCGCTACGTCCGAGATTCACCTCAAACAGGTGGGAAAAGTCGGGGGCCTCGTGTGGATGAATCTGGGTTCGGTCACGTTCAAGGATGCCCCCGCGGTCTGCATAGTCTCTTCGGCAGTGGATTTCAACCACCTGGAGGCAAACAACCTGAGACTCACCGGGTTGAAAAACTCCATGAGGCTCGATGCGCAAGGGGATCGCAATGACGACGTCTTCGCCGAATTCATCAAACTGAAAAAAAAGGAAGGGCTCTACCGCGAGATGACCGGAAACATCACCTATGCGAAGGCCGCCAACGGACAGAAAACCTTCCGGGCGCTCATTCCGCTTCCCTCCCGGCTAAAACCCGGAACCTACACGGTCGATATCTCCGCGGTACAAGACGGCCGGATCGTCGCCCATGCCCAAAAGACACTCGAGGCCAAACTCGAAGGACTCCCGGCCCTCATGTCCGCCATGGCCTTCAACCACTCGATCCTCTACGGGGTCTTTGCTTCGATAATCGCCCTGCTCGCCGGCCTCGGGATCGGACTGGTCTTCCAGAGCAAGGGGGCGCATTGAGGTGACGGAGAAGAACAGAGCGGCAGGCGAAAAGCGCGGGGGCTATCGCCCCCTGCACCCCCACGCCGCTACGCGGCTCTTTTGGCGCTTTCTGCGACGGCCTTAGGCCGCCGCAGAAAGCGCCGAGCGCTCCGGATTGCGGGGCAACGCCCCGCAATCCGGAACCCGTGGGGGTGCGGGGGGCACAGCTCCCCGCGCTTTTCGCCCCTTCCCCCAGGAGGAACACATGGACATCGTTCGCGGGCTCAAGAAGATTTTCTCTTTCCGGTCCTCTTCGAACCCGGTTTTGCCTTTCAGCGTGCTTTTCAAAAAATTCCGCAGCATTCTGGAGCGAAACAACCTCATCCTGGAGCTCATGGCCGACATGGGCGACAAGCTCGGGGGAGAGTACATCTTCGACAGTCAGTACATCATAGACATTTCCGAAAAAATCGGCGACCTGGTCTTTAAGCTCATCTCCGACCTGTGCGTCATGACGCAGGACGAGATCGTCGATCTTTTCACCGCCTTCGAGCGCATCCAATTCGAGATCCAGGAAGAACTGGCTGGCAGGAGGGCCTTTCCGGTGACCAAGCCGGTGCTCCTTCTGGAAGAACTGGGGGCCGACTTTAAGGAGGAGGCCGGAAACAAGTTCGCAAACCTCGGGGAAATCCGCAACACTCTGTGTCTACCCACCTTGGACGGCTTCGTGGTAACGACCAGGTCTTATTTCGATTTCATGGAAGCCAACGATCTGTTTGCCCATATAGAAAAAGGACTGGCCGCGCTGGACCCGGCCGACGACTCGGCCCTCGAGGTCTTTTGTGACGAGGTGCGCGGGCGGATCCTGTCCGGGGCCATGCCCGCACACGTGGTTTCGGCCATCCATGGGGCGCTCGATATTGTCTGCGGAAGGTCCGGGGGCGACGGGGCGCGGTTTGCCGTGCGCAGCAGTGCCTGGGGCGAAGATACGGAGTTCAGTTTCGCCGGCCAGTATGACAGCGTGCTAAACGTGCCGAGAAAAAAAATCCCCGATGCCTGGCGGGAAGTAGCGGCGAGCGTCTACGCGCCCGAAGCGCTTCGCTACAGGCTTCACAGGGGCTACAGGGAGAGCGAGACGGCCATGGCGGTCGGCTGCCAGGTGATGGTGGAAGCCGAGGTGAGCGGGGCGATGTACACCTATGCACCGGTCGCCCCGGAAACCGAAGCCATGGTGATCAGTGCGGCCTGGGGCCTTGGCGTTGCCGTTGTGAGCGGGGTTGCCGAATCGGACACCATTTTTCTCGATCGCCTTCCCCCCCACCGGGTTCTCTCCGTAGAGCCCGGACACAAGACAAATAAAATGGTCGGCGTCCAACACGGTGGAACGACCTGGATCGATATACCCCAAGAACTGCAGGACGCCGTGTGTCTCACCGACGACGCCATCCACAGGCTCGCCGAGGTGGCGGTAATGATCGAGAAGTATTACAGGCGCCCGCAGGATATCGAGTGGGCCTTCGACAGCCGGGGAAATCTCTACATCCTGCAATCGAGGCCCCTTAATGTTCGGCCCGACCAACCCGAACGCCACATGGTCCACATCGACAACGCGGCCCTCTCTGCACAGGTTATTTTCTCGGGCAAAGGGACGGTGGTTCAGGGGGGGATCGGCTCCGGAAAGGTCTACGTGACCACAACCGATGAGGATTTAAAGGATTTCCCCTTCGGAGCGGTTCTCGTTGCCCGCCATACCTCTCCCCGGTATTCGCGCATAATGCGCAAGGCGCAGGCCATCATTACCGACGTCGGTTCGGCCACCGGCCACATGGCCACCCTTGCCAGGGAATACCGCGTCCCGACGGTTGTGGACACCGGAATCGCCACAAAGGTGCTCAAAACGGGCGATGAAGTGACCCTGGACGCCATCCGCAATGTGGTCTATGCGGGCACGGTGAAGGAACTTAGCCAGTTTGAGATCACCCACGAGGAGGTCTTCGAAGACACCTACGAATACCGCATGCTGCGAAGAGTGTTAAAGAAGGTGACCCCGCTCAATCTCGTCGACCCCAACTCCGAATCCTTCCGGGCTGCGCGCTGCCGGACCTGGCACGACATCACCCGGTTCGTTCATGAAAAAGCGGTTGAGAGTCTCATCGTTTTAAGCGAGAATTACCAGCGTCTTCAGGACAGGAGTTCCAGGCGGCTAGAGTTCTCCATTCCGCTCGGCCTGATGGTTATCGACATCGGCAAAGGAACGAACGCCCCGGCCACCGCCCGGTCCCTTGCGCTCGCGCAGATTGAATCGATTCCCATGAAAGCGCTCCTGGAGGGACTCCAGGAAAGCGGCATGTGGGAGACGGCGCCGGCCGCGGTTGATATCGGCAGCTTCATGTCGAGCTTGACCCGCACTTTCAGTTCTTCGATGGCCGGGCCGGAGGACGTTGGCAGAAATCTTGCCGTCCTTTCCGACAACTACATGAACCTGCACCTCCGACTGGGCTACCACTTCAATATCCTGGACGCCTACATAGGGGAGGAGCTAAACGATAATTATATTTATTTCCGCTTCCTCGGTGGAGTCTCCAACATCGAACGCCGCTCCCGCCGGGCGCAGTTTATCGCCGATGTAATGGAGGGCTTCGATTTCCGTGTCGAAATCCACGGGGATCTGATCGTAGGCAGGCTCAAGAAATTGACAAAAGAGCTTATGGTCGGCAGGATGAAAGTCCTTGGCGGCCTGATAGGCTATACGCGCCAACTCGATGTCGATATGACCGGCGATGAGAGGGTCGATTTCCATCTGGCCGAATTCATGCGCAGGATTCAGGTTCTTAAGGAGGTAAGCGAGGATGCCCCCAACTGCGAGTTGCACCCGACTATTGATTCTGGATGATGAGCCCATAGTGTGCAAGAGGCTCAAACCCGCCTTTCAGAAGGCCGGCTACGAAGTCGAGACCTTCACCGACAGCGCCTCCGCCCTGGAAAGAATCGAGGAGGAACGCTTCGATGTCGTCATAACCGATCTCAAGATGGAAGGAGTCGATGGGCTCCGTTTTCTTGCGCGGGTAAAAGAGCTCTATCCCGAAACGGGCATCATCGTCATCACCGGATTTGCCACCTCCGATACCGCGAAGGAATCGTTCCGGAAGGGGGCCTTCGACTTCGTAGCCAAGCCCTTTAAGCTGGGCGATATCATCGATTCGGTCCGCCGCTTCGAAGAGAGCAGGGCCTCAAGCCCCCCGGAAGAGCGCCGGAAAGGATAAAAAATCCGCACAAGAGCCGCCTGCAGGTTGGGCCGAGCGAAGCGAGGCCTGGCTCGCCGGCAAATCGAAGGAATATCTGCCGGTCTGCTGCCGCTACATCAAGAGTTTTTTGAGTCGACGCTGGATTTCGGCGCAGATGAGGTCGGGTTCTTCAAGTAGTTCCATCACCTCTTTCCAAACCATTTCATCTCTGGCGGAAAATCCCCCTTTGCTTCGCAACCGACGTGTTATTCTTTGCCGCTCTGCCCGTTCCGTTTTCCCGAAACATGCCGTGCCCTTGTGAGCGGGATTTGGCAACATGCTCCATACCGTCGTACGATTTCTCCGTCTTTTTCCGGCGACCATCCCCTGGAATTGAAGCTTCAGCTCCTCGTAGAGGCGGCCCTGGGTGACTTGATAAATACAACTTCCACACCGTGGCGGGAGAACTCTTCAACCAAAAGCACCTGGTATGCATACCTGCGGCGGGGGGATGGATAAGGATTCACTGTGGCCAGAAGCGGATGCACATTCCCATCAATCCCGGCGTTCGGTCTCAGAATTGTTGGAGGAAGTGGACAAGGCCAAGACAAAACGCATCGAGAGGGAGCGCCCCCGCTGGTGGGATAAGCCCGCCGGGCAACTTTGGCTGGAGCACGGCACGCGCGGCCCGCCCGCGCGAGGCAAAGCGGGCGAGCCGGCGCGGCGCTTTATTTCTGCGCGGTTTTCTGTGCCGTTTTAATACCCGTGGGGGCGGAAGCTTGCTCGAATTCAGCCAACCGGGCTTTGTAAATCTTCATCCCCGCCTTTTTCTCGATCCCCTCGACGATCTGCTTCAGGGTTTTTCGGGCCTTTTTTTGGAGAAGGGCTTCCCGGATTCCCCCGCTTACATCGGAATAGGGCTTGAACGCGGGCGGGGTGACCGCATCGGCTCTAAAGATCGCATACCCCGCCCTGGTCGTAACAATCTCGCTCGTCTCCCCGGGGGCGAGCAAAAAGAGCATTTTGCCCAACGCTGTGGGAGTCTTTCCCTCCGAGATCGACCCGATCAGGCCACCTTTCTGCCCCGTTGGAAGATCGATGGAGTACTGTTTGGCGAGTTGGGCAAAGTTTTCGCCCGCGCGCAGTTTTTGTTGGACCATTTCGGCCTCGCCTTTCGTCCGCAGAAGGATATAGCTCGCTTTGACGCTGGGGGGGGTGCGAAACTCCTGCCGGTGCTTGTCGTAGTAAGCCCGCACCTCCTGATCGGAGACTTGCGCCTTTGCGTGCATGCTCTTTTCGACCCACCGGGCGACGATCCGGGTGTCTTCGAACTCTTTTACCGCGGCGATGACGCTCGGGTCCTTCTTACAGGCCTTTACCTCCGGGAGCTGCAGCAAGAGCCTGCGCCGCAGAAGGTTTTCGAGCAAGCCGGCCGTCTCGGCCTTCGTCAGTTGCTCCTTTCCACTTTGCTCCTTGTAGCGGGCGATGGCCGACTCCAAGTCCTGCCGTGTTACGACTATGTTTTTACCCGCAACGGCCAGGATATCCTTTTGGGCGGGCGCGGCGCCGGCCGCCGGCTGCCCCGGGGAGCCGCACAGAAGAAGCGAAGCGGCGAGAGACGACAGGAAAACCGTTTTCCTGAACTTTTGCAGAAACTCCATGACACGCTCTCCTTGTCAATTCAGGCTCGAAAGATATTGTTTGGCTCTATCCCGTACGAAGGTATCGCTGCTTTGGGCCGCCTGCTCGAGGGCGCTGCGGTCCGAGGAGCCGTAGAATTTGCCCAAAATGAACATGGCCATCCGCCTGGTTTCCGGGTTCTTATCGTTTACAAAATCGAAGAGGTACTTGTAGTCGTCCGCACTGGTGAACTTCAGGTAGGAATAGAAGGCGTCGCGTCGCACCGCGGGGTCATCGGAGGAAAGAAGCGGCTGGATGATGGCCGATACCTCCTTTCCGCCGCCTTTTCCCACGAGTTCGATTGCTTCTTCCTGCACCTTCGCGTCCCCCGAATAGACGAGGGGAGAAACGGCCAGGGCGAGTTTTTGGAGGTTGGGGTTGCCCTGCAGGGCCGGGGCGATCAGCTTTAACATCTCGAGCTGCTTATCGGGGCTGAGGCCGCCGTCGGTAAGTACTTTTCCGAAGAGCTCCGGGGCCGCGGGCATCATGGCAAGAGTCGTTATCGCCTCATGGCTCAGGGCGCCCCCCTCCATCGCTCCTTCGATCCACTTTCTCGTCTCGGGGTCCTTTGAGCGGGAAAGGGAGGCCACGCTGAAAGCCTGGTCCTGGCCGGTGGTGGTCTGCGCCTGCTGCTTGAGAAAGGAGAAGGCCTCGGGTGTTCCGGCCCTGGAGAGCGCATCATAGGAGGGGCCGCGCACATCGAGGCTGGTTGTCTCCGCGATGAGCTTTTCGATAAGGGGAACGCTTGCCGGGGAGGCGATCATGTTTAACGACCGCGAGGCCCACCCGAGCATGGCGCTATCCCGGGAGTCGACTCCGCCGCCGCCCTGGATAATGTTGGAAAGAACCGGGAGCGCCCTGTCTTTTCCAACCATGGCACTGATCAGCAGGGCTTCCCCCCGGGAGGGAAAATTCTTGTCCAGGGCCTTTTCACTGAGCAGCTTGAAGGTCTTTTCGGTGTCGATTCCCCGCTGGGCCAGGATGCCCAGAGTGTTCATGGCCTCGGAAAGAACGGCCGTATCCTTGTCGGTGTCGATCAGGGTGCGGAGCATCCCGACGCTTGCCGGGGTCGGGTGCATCCTCGCCTTGCGCACCTCATCTATTTTCCCCGCCCTGTCCCGGTCCGAGTGCATGCCGGCGACGACCGGCTGCGCCGGCCCGGGGAATTGGGGCAGGGGGACTTTTTTTGCCGCCGCGGGCTTGAGGCTCTTCCCCCCGGCTCCGGGCCCCTTCTTTGCCCCGCGCCCGCCGAAAACCGCAACCACGGAAGCGCCCGCGATCACCAGGGCAAGAAACGCCAAAAGTGTCAGTGTAAGCTTTTTGTCCTTCATCATTTTTCCCCTCGCGCCCCGGCGAATTGTCTTGCGTAAAGCACGGTTCGCCGGCATGTCTGGAAAGCCATGCATTTTTCAACCTTCCACCGTTTTTTTGTTCCTGCCCGAGTTTTCCGTCACGATCCCCGAGGGACCGGCACTCGGCTCCATTTGCAAACCCCCGCTATTTTCGCACAGGGCCTGACCGCAGGGCCAAGAGTCGGTAAAAAAAAGCCTCTCCGCAACGAGAGGGTCGGTTTTTTTTTTGGGGGGGGACCGCCCTCCCGGGGAGGGCGGTCTTTTTCACAGCGACACTGAGAATCTTTTCGAGGGACAAAGCCCCGTTAAGGCTCGCTTGCGTTTAGTCCGCATCGCATTCATCGGAGCCATAGACGCCCGTTCCGGTCACTCCGATGTACTTGAGAAGCACATTGTCCTTTCCGAAATAGTAGTCATTGGGGTTGACGGTCTGGGGGATCCCGATCGAGATGTCGATCATGTCCCCACCGTTAAGGGAAAATCCCTGTGCGAAGTTGCCGTAGGCCGAGCCTCCGGTCATGGGCATGGCCGCTACGATCGATTCGTCAAAAAACGCCGTGGAAACGAAGGGCAGCGACTGGATGGGGCACAGGGTGGCGTTGGTTTGGGGCTGCTGCCGGGCGTAGAGCGGAAAAGGCTGGCTGAAGCCAAGCGACGCCCAGGGGCCGGGGATCGCCCAGGCCGAAATGGAGGGCAGAGCCGACTGCAGGAAGACAAGGTAGGGGCCGAGATTGTAGAACCCCGTTTCGCTGGGCGTTGTGAAAATGCCCGTGGGGCAGTTCAAGGTCTCGGTCAACACGCAGTCCTGGATGCTGATGGAGATATCGGAGGTGGGCTGCTGCTGAAGAACGATCCGCCAGCGATAGATCGCCCCGCTTCTTTCGGGGGTAAGCACCGATCTATACGGGTAGTGGTAATTGTCGAAATCTCCCAGCGCGTTGCTCGTGGCATAAAACTTGTCGGGCAACCCCTGGCCGAAGCAGGGATCGTAGACCGGGGTTCCGTTTGTGCCCGCAACGGCGAAAAACTCCGCCGGCTGGCACGCCACGGGATCTCCCGTGGTGCTCATGCAATGGGCTCCGCCCGCGAGCACGCCGAAAGGCATATCGGGGGCACTACCGCGCGGGAGCGCGGTCGGAAAGTTTGCGCCGTTGATTTGCACCGTGGGGTTGAAGATCCAGCCCGAAGAATAGTCCATGAAGTTGCTGTAATCTTCCAGTCCTTTGCTGTGGTGGCCTCTTTGAAAGAAGACGATCTCCGCCAGAACGTTGTCTACGAAGATGTTTGCCGTATCGAGCCCCACGGCGTCAAATTCCGGGTTGTAGCAGCTCGCGTGGGCGCAGGCAGGTATCAGCGCTGTTGCCGGAAGGGCGATCAGCGCGGCCCCGAATAACATGGTGATGAGTTTTTTCAGCATGCCGTTTCTCCTTTTACGATTTATCGAACGCAACTCTTTTCCAATCCCCATTCTACAGCTGCCAAAAGGATTCTATGCCTCCCACCACCTCCTTTCCCTGCCGTTTGTGGCCTGGATCAATCGCCCATCCGGGTTTTCGGATACGAGGGTCTCAGCAGATACCTGGCCTTGGCCCCACTCCCTTCGACCCGCAGGATCCCTGGACTCTTTTGCGGCGCGGCCGAGGGGGGCGAAAGCCCCTGTTGAAGGCGGGATCTCGCGAATCCCGCATGGAGGAACATCTCCCGCAAGACCTGCGACGAGGCAGGGGTGCGGGAAGCGATTCGAAAAAGACGCAAGAGCGGCGCTCCGGACTGCCGATGACTTGCTGCCTGCGGGATGATTTAGGCAAAGGCCGTGCCAAACGGTTCAAAAAAGGGGCCCTTTTCGGCAATTCGGGCGGGGTTTCAAAAGGCGGCGCCCGTCCCCGGCTCCCTCGGCGAACGCTTCCCGGGACCTCGGCGTGCCGAAAAGCAAGGAGGCTTGCTGTTTTTGCGGGCAAAAGGTCTAATTTATTTGACAAAAGGCGGGTTTGCGGTCTAGCATTGTAGACAATGTCTTTTTCCTTACTAATCGGCATGTTGCAACTCCTTGCGGCTGCCGGGCCATTGATCGGGTCAAAAGCATTAGACACTGCCGCTAGACGGTTTCCCCGGAAGAAGGAATTTCTGCCAGACGGTGGGGTTTGGCGAGAAAATGCGCAGGATAGATGAATCTATCTCCGAGACGAGGAATCTGGCACCAAAATTGCCTCCCGCATCCCCCAGGCAGTTGCATCTCCGTGTTGCCCAAGGGGCCCCTTTTGCGGGCCAGACTGAGTTCCCCGGCGCAACATTCCACACTGGAAGCTCCTTTCCTGAGCCCGGGGGGGTTCGTCACCCCTGAAAAGCGCATTCGCATCTGGAGTGGTTCATGAATTCAGGCCGACTACTGATCGTCGAAGACGACAAGGTCGTCGCAGTCTCCCTGAAGATGTTTCTGGAGAATTTGAATTTTCAGGTCGACTCGACGGCCAATGGGGCTCATGCGTGGGAGCTGATCCAGTCGCAGGGCTATGAAATAATTCTTTCGGACATCAATCTTCCGGGATTGCAGGGCAAGGAAATCCTCAAGCTGATCCGGCAGCACGGGATAGACGTCGAGTTGATCCTGTTTACCGGTTACGGCAGTGTGAGCGATGCGGTGGAGTGCATCAAGCGCGGGGCATACGACTATTTTACCAAGCCGATCGATAATGAGAGGCTGTCGCTTTCCATCCGGCATGCGCTGGCGCACAAGGCGCTGCGCGATGAGAACCGGGGGCTGCGATACGAACTGGACAAATCGAGCCTCAATCATGTCTATTTCCGCTCCAAGTCCATGGAGCTCCTGGTGCAAAAGGCGCGCATCGCCGCCGAAACCGAGGCGACCGTGCTCATCACGGGCGGTTCGGGGACGGGCAAAACGCTTTTGGCAAAATACATTCACGGCTGTTCGAAAAAGGCCGGCCAGCCGTTTGTGGAGGTCTCCTGCGGGGCCTTGTCCGAAGGGCTCCTGGAATCCGAGCTGTTCGGCCACAGAAAAGGTTCTTTCACGGGGGCCGACAGGGACAAGAAGGGCAGATTCGAGGCGGCGCGAGACGGGACCGTTTTTCTCGACGACATCAATTCGGCCTCGATAGGCCTGCAGGCCAAGCTGCTCAAGGTGATAGAGGAAAAGACCTTCGAGCGGGTCGGAGACACACGGCAGATGTATACGTCGGCGCGTGTCATTGCGGCCACAAACAGGGACCTGCGCGAGCTCAGCAAAAGGGGGCAGTTTCGCGAGGACCTCTTCCACAGGCTGAACGTGGTGAGCCTCGCCATTCCCAGGCTAAGCGAGAGAAAAGAAGACGTCCCGATCCTGGTGCAGCAGTTTCTGCAGAAATTTTCCCGCAAACACAAAAGAAATGTCAAAAAATTCGACGAATGGGTGCTGCCTGCCCTGTGTCATTACAACTGGCCGGGAAACGTACGGGAGTTGGAAAACGTGATGGAGCGGGCCGTGATCTTTTGCCGGGACGGGGAGGTGAGGCTTTCGGACCTGCCCGAAGAAATTTCGGGTCTGGGGAAAGGCCTTGACTTAAAGGGCCCCAATATGCACCTCTCGGATGCACTGCAAAAATTCGAGCACCATCTGATCTGCCAAGCGCTTGAACTCAACCGGGGAAACCGGGACAAAACGGCCAGAGACCTCGGGATAAGCAGGGCGACTCTTTTCAACAAGATGAAAAAATGGACATCTGCCGCAAAAGGCGAAAACGGCGGTGCAACGGAAGTCGAGTGACCCCCGGAACCCGGGGACTCACGCCGAATTAAGCTTCATGGAAAGCGGTTCCAGAAACCTTACCCCCACCCCGAGCGAGGCATCCCACTGATTGTGCCGTGTGCGCACGATGGAAGCAAGGCCCCCCATGGGAAGCCTTTCCCCCGAATCCATATCCTTTATTTCAAGCGGCGGGCTGACATCCAGATCCATGAGGAGCGTGTCGCCCGGGTGCAACCGTTCGGCGCCCCGGTATTCGAAATAGGCGCCCAGATGGCTGATATTTATCAAATTCGCCAAATCGCCCCGCTCCCGCTTCCCCCTGCCGTGCTTAGTAGAGGCGGCCTTGGTAATCTTTATGCCCAGATTGACGCTGATTCTTTTCGCCCGGCGCCTTTCGCTCTTTTCTCTCCCGTTTGCCATATCCAGTTCCCCGGAATCTATGGTGCAACAATCTCACCAACAGGTTATGGTCCCTACTCATCAGCAAGTTCCGGGCCAAACTCTGAAATCACGCCTCCCGGTCTGCGGCGGCCTTGAGCTCTCGGAGCAGCCCCACGAGGTCTTCCAGGGGATAGCTCGCATTGATTCCGCTCGGGCTTGGCAGCACCCAGAGCCGAGAGACGCCTCCGATAGGTTCCGGGCGGGGGCCGGGGGTTGCCTCAGGACGTGCAAAGGCCGTTCGATAGGCGCCAAGGCCCAGTACCGCACAGAACCGGGGCCTGTAGAGGCGGAGTGTTTCGATGAGTCCGACTCCGCCCCGGGCCAGATCCTGCGCACTCAGTTCGTCAGCCCGGGCCGTTGCGTGTTCCACCAGGTTCACGATTCCATAGCCGCGCGGCAGAAGCTTTTCTTCCTCGAACGCGGAAAAGAGCCCGGGAGTAAACCCGGCCCTGTAAAGAGCGGGCCAGAAGCGGTTGCCGGGCCTTGCAAAATGGTGTCCCACAGCGGCCGTGTAGAGGCCCGGATTTATCCCGCAAAAAAGCACCCGCAACCCCGGAGCGATCAGGTCGGGAATTGTCTTGCCGCGTGCTGCAAGGATTTGTTCTCTCGTTGGTTTAAAGGGTTGCTCCATCCGATAATTTTATCCCGGTTAAACCCATGAAGGCAAAAGGAAAGGATAGAGTGTAACTGCACCAAAAGTGATGGGGCCCCGAAAGCTTTCGCTTTACTTTCCGGCGCTTTTGGGCAATAAATTCAAAATCTACGCTATTCTGAAAAAGGGGCACACGCAGTTTGGCAGGCGAACAGGCAACGATTCCATCACCCGTTTCTCCCACAGGAGGGGAAGGCGGTGTCGGGCAGACCTCCGAAGCCGCCCGGTTAGAGGTGACGTCGGGGGCCAACGCTTCAGCGCCCGGGGCCGCCGGCACAAAGGGCGCCTCTGCGACCTGGTTCCGGGGGATTTTGCTGCGCAGGAGATGCGATTCCTGCGGCACCAGGATCGATATCCTCGCAGAAGGCGAGGACAGAGTCTTCATGAGATGCCCCGAATGCCTGCGCGAATACGTCTTTTCCCAACGTCCCGAATAATGCGGCGGCTGGCGCCGCAGCCAGGTTGCCCCGCCGGCTTCGCTTGGCGGGTCGGCGATCCGGCAGATCTTCCCCCCCGGTTTGTGAACCCCCCGATTTTCCCGCACCGAAGCAGCCCTGCTGCGAAATGACCACCCGGTCACAGAAGCGCTTGACGCCACCCGCCCCCTCCCTTTATAATGACCACCTGGTCATTATGGGGAGACGTGAGGTCCCATGGCGGAGCGCGAAACATTTAAAAAACTCGATGAGGCCAAGAAGGCTCGGATACTGGATGCGGCGGTGGAAGAATTTTCCCACCACGGCTTCCGGCAGGCGAGCATCAACCGGATGGTCGAACGCGTGGGGATCGCCAAGGGATCGCTTTTCCAGTATTTCGGCAGTAAAGAGGGGCTTTTCACGGTCATCTTCGACTATGCCGTAGAGCTTGTCCGAAAGACTTTGCGGCAGGTGAAAAAGCAGACCGGCGATGGGGATTTCTTCGAGCGGATAAAGGAGAGCCTTCTCGCCGGGGTGGGATTTATCGAGCGTCACCCGAGGGTGTACCGGATTTATTTGAAGATGATCTTTCAGGAAGATTTTCCGCTGCGCGCCGAGTTTTTGCAGCAGGTGCACCTTTTTTCCGCCGAATATCTGCAACCGGTAGTGGAGGCGGGAATCGCGCGAGGGGACCTTCGGGCGGATACGGACATAGAGATGACCGTGTTTATGCTCGACGCTCTCATGGACAGGTTCCTGCAGGCCTACTGCGTTCCTTTTCTCGATGCGGGGGCGAGTATATACCAGGCGCAGGCGAAAGATCTGGAGAAAAAAGTGGACGAGTTCATCAAAGTGCTTCGCTATGGGATGGGGGCGCCTCAAGGCGTCCGGTCCGAAGGACGGGAGTATGTTCGATCTACGCTACTATAAGAAGTTGGGCCTCGAAGAGATCGCTGCCAGGGTCACTGACGGGGAAAGGCTCTCGATTGCCGACGGGGAGAAGCTTTTCGCCTGTCCGGACGTGACCGCGGTTGGTTCGCTTGCGCACCTGGTGAGAACCAGGCTTAACGGGGACAAGGCCTATTATGTGGTAAACCGCCACATCAATTATTCGAATGTTTGCGTAAACGGCTGCCGGTTCTGCGCGTTCAGCAGGAAGAAGGGAGATCCGCTTTCCTTCGAACTGAGCGAGGAGCAAATTCTCGAAAAGGTGCGGGCAAACGACAATGGACTGACCGAAATCCACGTGGTGGGCGGCTGTCACCCGGAGCTTCCGTTTTCCTATTTCGAGGGTCTTATCGGCAGGATCCGGGAGCTGAAACCCGATGCGGTCATCAAGGCCTTTACCGCGGTTGAGATCGCACATTTTGCAAAAAACGAGGGAATTTCTGTCGCAGAGGTCCTTTCCCGGCTAAAAGCGGCGGGGGTGCGGATGCTTCCGGGCGGGGGCGCAGAGGTTTTCAGCGAACGCGTACGCGAGCTTTTATGCCCGGAGAAGCTTCCCGCCGAAGGCTGGCTGGAGGTGATGCGGCAGGCGCATGCAATGGGGCTCAAATCCAACGCGACGATGCTCTACGGCCATATCGAGACGCTCCAGGAAAGGCTCGAGCACCTGGTTGCCCTGCGCGAGCTTCAGGACGAGACCGGGGGGTTTGTCTGCTTCATTCCCCTTGCCTTCCAGCCGGAGAACACAAATCTCGGGAAAATGCTGCCCACAACCGGGATCGACGATCTCAAGACCATAGCCGTCAGCCGGCTGATGCTCGACAACATCCCTCACATCAAGGCCTACTGGGTGATGCTCACGGTCAAACTCGCCCAGACGGCGCTCTACTTCGGCGCCGATGATTTTGACGGGACGGTGGTGGAGGAAAAAATAGGACACATGGCGGGGGCGAAATCCCAGCAGGGGATGACGCGAAGCGAAATCGAGGGGATCATCCGGGAGGCCGGGTTCCGGCCCGTGCAGCGCGACAGCCTGTTTAAATCGGTGAGTTAGTTGTTAGTTGCTAGTTGTTAGTTGCTAGTTGAAACTGTAGGTTGGGCTGAGCGTAAGCGATGCCCAACATGGACTTGGAATATCATCGAATTTACGGGACGCGACACTGGTTGTTAGTTGTCGGGGGGCTGGGTTAATGAGTGAGAGGCTGGATTTTGCGCAGGCGTGCGATCTTTATGCGAGCGCCGATTTTTACACGCTTGGCCGCATGGCCCACGAAGCGCGCATGAAAAAACACGACCGCCCGATTGTCACCTATGTGGTCGACCGAAACATCAATTATTCCAATGTGTGCGTGTGCGGATGCCGATTTTGCGCGTTTTTCCGCTCTCCCGGCCACAGCGAGTCTTACGTGCTGAGTCGCGAGGAGCTTTGCCAAAAAATCGAGGAGACCCTGGAACTGGAAGGGACGCAAATCCTTCTCCAGGGCGGACATCACCCCGATCTGCCCCTCTCCTTCTACGAGGATATGCTCCGGTTTATAAAATCGCGATATCCGATTCACATACATGCTTTCTCCCCGCCCGAGATCGTGTTTTTCGCAGAGAAGGAAGGCATTGGCGCAGGCGAGGCGATCCGAAGGCTCAAGGCTGCGGGACTCGATTCCATCCCGGGCGGAGGGGCTGAAATTCTCGTAGACCGGGTACGAAGCCGGGTGTCGCCGCGCAAGTGCTCGGCCGCCCAATGGTTGGCCGTGATGGAGGAGGCGCACGCACTGGGCCTTCGCACGACGGCGACGATGATGTTCGGCCACGAGGAAACGTCTGAAGAAAGACTCGAGCACCTTTTCGCCCTGCGGGAGGTCCAGGACCGCACCGGGGGGTTTACCGCCTTTATCCCCTGGACTTTCCAGCCGCAGAACACAGCCATCCGGAGAGAACCCGAGACCGCGGTATCCTACCTGCGGCTTTTGGCGGTATCAAGACTCGTTCTGGACAATTTTGACAACATCCAGGCTTCCTGGGTGACCATGGGGCCTAAGATCGCGCAGCTTGCGCTCTTTTTTGGCGCAAACGACTTCGGCTCCACGATGATCGAGGAAAATGTGGTGGCCGCCGCCGGGGTGAGTTTTCGCCTTTCGATCGAAGAAATCCGCAGACTCATCTGTTCGGCGGGTTTTGAGCCGCGGCAGCGCACGATGGCCTACGAGCTTTTGGGGGCCTCGTCCACAGACGGGGCTGGAAGGGCTGCATGAGCGGGGACTGCGAAATCCGGGAGCAAGCCGTGCTGCACAGGGCCGAGTGGCTCGTGCCGGTTTGCACGGCGCCCGTACGAAACGGCGCTCTCCTCGCTCTGGACGGCCGGATCGTTTGCTCTGGCGCATTTGAACACGTAAAGAGGCAAAGCCCCCCGGGCACGCACGTGATCGACCACGGGCAGGCGGCCCTCCTGCCGGCACTCGTAAACGCACACACGCACCTGGAACTCTCCGGCCTCAAAGGCAGGATTCCTTTCCCGCAGCCCGGCTTTCGCGCATGGCTCGGGAAGCTTTTCGAGCAGCGCGCGCAGGTGGCAGAGACGCTTGCAGCCGATTCTCTACGGCTTGGCGAAGAAGAACTCCGCAGCGGCGCAACAGGGCTTTGCGGGGATATAACCAATGGGGGCCGGGCGGCACGCTCGGGCGTAACGCGAGTAGAGCGGCGGATTTTTCTGGAACTTCTCGGGTTCAACCTGCCTTCGATCCGGGCTGCTATGCCTGAAGGAGCAGTGCTCGATGCGTTGGAAGCCGTCCCGACGCCTCATTCGGTCTATTCCGTTTCTTCGCATATCATCGCCGAGTGCAAGCGGTGGACGCGGACGCACGGGCTTCCATTCACGATGCACGTTGCCGAGCATCCGGAGGAAATCGAGTTTTTGAAAGACGGCACGGGGTTTTGCCGCGAACTGCTGGAAAGGCTGGAGAGATGGGACCCGGCCTGGAAGCCCCCCGGGAAGACTCCGGTGGGATATCTCGAAAGCCTCGGCGCGCTCGATGATGATACACTCCTGGTGCACGCGGTTCACATGTCCGAGTCGGACTGGGCGCTTGCGGCGAAAAGGAGGTGCACGGTGGTTTTCTGCCCGAGGAGCAATCGGAACGCGGGCGCCGGTCGCCCCGGGATCGAGAAGGCGCTTTGCGCCGGCGTACGGAGCTGCCTGGCTACCGATAGCCTCGCCAGCAATTCGGATCTCGATCTTTTTGCCGAAGCCGGCCACGTGCTGGATAACTATCCTTCGATCGATCCTCGAAAAATTCTCGAAATGATCACGGTAAACCCTGCCCGAGCGCTTGGGCGCGCGGGGGAGTTCGGATGCCTGGAGCCGGGGACCAAAGCCGTTATGCTTGCAGTAGCGGTCGAGCCGGAGGCGAGCGAGTCGGGCCTTTCCGGGGCCATCATAGAATCAGGGAGAAAAGGAGCATGGAAATGGGTGAGCCATCAGCCAGGTTGAGGCTTGGAAGGATTGATTTTCTGAATGTTCTTCCGATCTATCACGCGCTGGAAGCAGGCATTGTGGCCAATCCCTTCGAGATCGTCCCGGGAGACCCTTCCCGGTTAAACGAGCTGTGCGCAACCGGAGGGCTGGACATGAGCCCGGTATCCTCCATCGAGTACGCGCGCCGGGCCGACCGCTATCACATCGTTCCCGAAATCTCCATCAGTTCGGAAGGGGAAGTGAAGAGCGTGCTTCTTCTTTCCCGTATGCCGGTTGAGGAGCTTACGGGGAAAAGAGTCCTCACCAGTGCGAAATCGCAAACCTCGGTGGGACTGCTAAAGGTGTTGTGCAGGCTGCGATACGGGGTGGAACCCCGCTTTGAGACCGGCTCCTGCCTCACCTGCTTTACCGGGGCCGAGCTTCCCGATGCGTGCCTTGCCATTGGAGACGAAGCGCTTCGGCTTGCGGCAAGCGGCCTTTTCCCCCATGTACTCGATCTCGGCACGGACTGGCTCGAATGGACGGGGCTTCCGTTTGTTTTTGCCGTATGGGTGCTGCGAAAAGAGGTGGTTGCGCAAAAAAACGGGCAGCTGCCCGAAGGGATCCAAGCTCTGATTTCTTCCAAAAAATGGGGGCTTACCAACATCGGTAGAATCTGCGAACTGGCCGCTTCGACCGGTTTGATGACAGTGAGCCAATTCGAGGATTACTACCGCTGCCTCAAGTACGATTTTAACGACCGGGAAAAAAGAGGGCTCGAGCTGTTCTACTCGTCTCTTTTTAGAGCGGGAGAACTGGAGCGCGTGCCTGCGCTCGATATTTATGTAAACGGGTGAGTGGGAGCGGAGCGGTCCGCCCGGCCAACCGGTTGGTGCACCTTGGTGTTTGCGAGGGATGAGTGTTAGATTTCCATCTCAGCGTTCATTCTTTTGATGTTGAGAAGCACGTTATATCTCCTGAACATTTCTGCTTTCAGCCTCTGCTCATCCGTTCCGGCCTTGGGTACGCGCGAGCAGACGATAAGGCATGACCTTTTCGATTTACCGTGTCTGACTTTGCACTCATTAAGGGTA
>JBMFWU010000021.1:40112-43796 GCA_049964955.1 Syntrophobacteraceae bacterium | reverse complement strand
AGCTACTACGAAGACATGTACGTCCAGGCTTCGGAGCACTTCCCCGGCATTTGGGTCGATATGGAAAACCGGACCATGGGCTTTTCGATGGACCGGTTCATCGAGGAGTTCGAAGAGGTGCTCGCCCATTTTGAAGAACCGGACTATTTCGATATCAGTAAGACCTATTCGAACGTCTACCACCGATTTTTGCAGATGGATCTTTCGAACCGGCCCGCAATCCGGGGGCAGCTCGAAGGGCCGATAAGCTTCGGGCTGAACGTGCTGGACCAGGATAAGCGGCCCATTCTTTTTAACGAAACGGTGAGGGCCTTCCTGTTGGACTTTATGGCCAGACGCCTCAACGCTCAGCTTGGGCGCCTCAAGGCGATGAACCCCAATGCCTTCATGTTCGTGGACGAGCCGGGGTTGCAGTATATCTTCAGCGCGATGTCGGGCTATGACGGTGTTGCCGGAAAGCAGGACATGGAGGGTTTTTTTGCCGCAGTCGATCGCCCCAGAGGCGTACACCTGTGTGGAAACCCCGACTGGGATTTCCTCCTGGGGCTCGATCTCGACGTACTGTCTCTGGATGTCTACTCCAACGGGGAGATTTTCACTTCCTATGCCGGCTCGATCTTGCGGTTTCTCAAAAGAGGCGGCCGGATCGTCTGGGGGATCGTTCCGACAAATTTCGAGCCGTTTTCGAACGAGAGTGTCGAATCGCTCGAAAAACGGCTCCTGGAGTGTTGGCGGGTTCTCGAGCAACACGGAATCGACCGGGAGCTTCTCCTGTCGCAGAGCCTTCTATCGCCTGCGACCTGCTGCCTGGTGAATCACGACGGCGAGGTGACGGTAGAAAAAGCGTTCAGCGAAATCAGGGCACTTTCTCAGGTGCTGCGGGAGCGGTTCAGGCTCCCTGGCTAGCGCAGACCCGAATCGCTCGTGTAGCGATATCCCCCCCATTCGATGTGGTCGGCCACGATGGCCCTTTCAGGCAAGACGACGCCCTTCAGCACTTCCTCCCGGAAGACCGGGTAGCCCGCGCGATCGACGATGTAGCCGACGTGTTCCTTGTCGAGGGTGCGGTCGATATGGCTTTCGACAAAGCTGTAGGCGTTGCGGAGGATTTTCAGTACCGACTCCCTGTCCGCCCATTTGAGGAAGGTTTCGGCGATCCTCGGATTTTTCCTGCCGGTTCTGCCCATGATGACCATGCGGTAGGATTTCGCGTGGGACCTGGTCATCGCCCCGGTGGGACATCTGCGGATGCACTCGCCGCAGCCGATGCAGATCTCGCGATTTCTTACGACCGAAAAATCCTTCATGGCGAGAGCGCCGGTGACCCATTTGGCGCAGTTTTCCACGCAGGCGCCGCAGCTAATGCAGCGCGATTCGTCGTAGACCGGCTCGACCGTGCAGAGGATGCCAAAATCGTTCATGACGGCCTTAATACAGTCGTTGGGGCAGCCGGAAACGGCAATTTTGAAATGAAAGTCATGGGGATAGACCGCTCTTTCGATTTCCTGCGCGAGATCGGTCGTATCGTCGTTAGCAAACGTGCAGACCCGGTTTCCGATGCACGCGCAGATGTTGCGGGTACCTGCGGATGGATAGCCCGCATCTCCCACCTCTATGGAGAGCCCCAGGCTTTCTATGAGGGGCCGAATCATCCTGTTTATTTCCGGGATCGATCCAAAGTCTATGCCCGGCAGCTCGAAGCCCTGCCGCGTGGTGATGTGGGCCGTGCCGTCGCCGTATTGCGAGGCTATCCGGTCGATCAGCGCAAAATGATGGGTTTCTATGTGGCCGCCGGGAACGCGAATGCGCAGGGCGGTTTTCCCGCGCGCCTTGCTGATGCGGTAAGCGTTTTTGATTACTTTTTTCGTATTGATACTCATCAGTCGAGCAGCCTCCTGGCCTTGGGGAGCCTGAACACCGGGCCTTCCAGACACACATAGGTCTCATCGATCTTGCAGTGACCGCATTTTCCTATGCCGCAGCTCATCTTGCGTTCAAACGACACCCAGATATTGTCTTCGGGAACCTGCAACAGTAACAGCTCCAGGGTAACGAATTTGATCATGACGGGCGGACCCACGACAATGAACCGGCAGTTTTCGATCTCCCGCAGATCGAGGTTTTTGAGATAGCCGGTAATCAGGCCGGTATTGCCGGTCCAGTCGGAATCGGACTGATCGACCGTAAGGGTTGCGACCCCCGCCTCGACCCACGCGCGCACCTCGTCTCGATAGAGAATGTCTGCGGGGGTCTTGAAGCCCAGAAGCACCTCCAGGCCGGCTACACGGTCGCTTCCGAGGAAGTTTTTGATCACTTTTTTCACCGGGGCAAGTCCGGTCCCTCCGGCGATGACCTTGAGGTTTGAGTCGAAATAGTCGCTATAGTCAAACCCGTTTCCGTAGGGGCCCCGGGCGAAAAGAAAGTCGCCGGGTTTGAGATCGAAGATGGCCTCGGTCAGTCGGCCGACTTTGCGAATGGTTACAAAGAGCTTTCCGTCGTCGAAATCGCTGACCGAGATCGGCGCCTCCCCGGCCCCGGGGACGGAGAGCTGCAGAAACTGGCCGGGCCTTACGGGTTTTTCCCGGGCGAGCACATAGGTGTAGTCGATCGAGGTTTCGGGGATGACGTCCAGGATTTGCATTTTTTCGGGCAGGAAGGGGTTATTCATTTGCACTTTCCCTCCCTGACAGCATCCGACAGGGTGTTTATGCACCGGGCAAAGGAGATGTACTGCGGGCAGACGTCTTCGCATCTGCCGCACCCAACGCACTGGTGTTTTCCGAAGCGCTTGTGATAATCGTTGATTTTATGCATCGTCTTAAACCTCATGCGCTCGCCCTTGCTTTGACGAAACTTGTGGCCGCCGGCCATATCGGTAAAACCGTCGATGTGGCATCCCGCCCAGCATCTTCTGCGCTCCCCCATTTTTTTCTCCGCCCCGAACCCCACGTCCTGCATGGTAAAGCAGGAGCAGGTGATGCACGAGGTGTTGCACCTGCCGCAGGCGATGCAGCGGGCGGTGTATTCGTTCCAGAGTTCGTGCTGAAAGAGGGCGGAGGTGACTTCCCCCACCTCCGGCACGCGCACCTTCTTTGCATTTTCGCAAACGTAGTGCACCTCGAAAGGTTTTTGCTCGAGGTCTTCAAAATAGGGTTTGAACTCTTCATTCTTTACATCGGCAAGAATTTCCTCCCCGAACCGGAACGCCACGTCCCACCGGTCGGTGGTGTTTGCGTTCATGGAGACGCAAAAGCAGGAGTCAAAGCCGGTGGCGCATTCGATCAGGAAAAATCGGACCTTGTCGCGCCGCCTCTTGTAGTAGAAATCTTCGAAGGGGCCGTTTTCCAGGAAAATGGTGTCCAACCGGTCGATGCCGTTGATATCGCAGGGCCGAAGCAGTATGGCCGTTTTTTTGGTATCGAGCTGCGGAACGCTCGTCTCACCGTCGCAGAAGCGAAAAAGGGTCTCCCGTACCGGATAGATGATTTCTTTGGGCGAAAACCAGGACTTTCGACCGAGCTCGAGATCCTCGAACCGGCGCACCTCTTTGTAGGTCACCCTGTCGGTATCCGAAAAAGCTCCCTTATCCGCATCCACGGACGGGCCGAAGACCCGGTAGTCGTCTTTTAGCCGATCCAGGAAACGGTCGAACTGTTCCCTCGATAACCCATATCCCATGAAGTG
>JBMFWU010000021.1:0-40012 GCA_049964955.1 Syntrophobacteraceae bacterium | reverse complement strand
GAAAGTCTTTGCGCCGCAAGGCAGATGATCACCAGCTTGTTTTTCAGATCGTGGCGCGTGATGCGTTCAAACCGCTCGCGCATCACCTCGTAGTGCTTGCGCAGGGAAATATCGTGAACGATGGCGGTGATGAAGAATTCTTCTGCGTCGATTTTCACCAGGGAGTGGGCCAGTTCGATGGGAAAGGTCGTGCCGTCTTTTCGGAGCGCTTCGAATTCATGCGCCTCGGAGACAAAGGAACTCCGGGTCGCGATCGAGCTGAGGAAAGCCTCATAGCCCTCCCGGTGCCTCTTTAGATAAGCCTGCGGGATAATGGCCTCGAGGCCCGCTTCTTCTATCTCCGCCTTCTCGTAGCCGAACATCGTTTCGGCCATTTTGTTCCAGATGACGATTTTCTTGTTCCGATCAACCGTAATGAGGGCTTCGGATAAAGAATCCACTACCTGGTCGAAAATTGGATACGCCATCGTTTCTCCGAGCGATAATTTTAGCTTTCTTATACCGAAAATACCGAAAAGCAAATAGGATATCGGTCCTGAAAGCAGAAGGAGATGCGGAAACGGGAAGCGGAAATAGGAGAGGAAAAGGTGATGGGAGAAATAGGATCGGGCGCAACCCGCGAGGGTTGCGCCCGATCCGTTTTCACTTTGTGCTCAGCCTGGCTGCTGCTTTCTACTGGAAAGAGCTAGAAAGAAACAGAGGTGAGGAACATTACGTAGTACCAGGTGTGCAAATCTGTGCCGGCGGGAATGCCGTTGCCACCGGGAACTTGAGCATCCATGTAGTTAAGGTAGTCAAGCATTCCGCCACCGGGATTGGCCATTGCGCCGACAACCGAGAACGCGAGATGATCGTTAACGGTCCAGTCGGTGATCAGGTCAAGTTCGTCAGCAAGGGCCTCGTGTGACATACCGTAGTGCTCAGGATTTTCGACATTGTAGTGAATGTAGGCAATCTTGCAGTTGAGCGGCTTAATCGGCGAAAATTTGAGTTCGATCATCTGCATGACTTCGTTTTGGTTGACGTTGGGATACTCGTCCATGATTTCGCCCTGGAACCAATATTCCCAGTCTGTGAACCCCTGGTACATAGTGTCGTAGTGATTGCCGTAAAATGAATAGCGATATACCAGTTCCGGGGACCACGGAACACTCTGGAACGGATAGCTGGCCTGCAGGTAGTAGGCATTCGCGTCGGGATCGTCAGCATGATATTTTTGCTCGTGCACGAACTCGCCCTCGAACCGGAAAGGCTGCAGCAGGCAAATGTTGGAGCAGGTGAAAGGCTTGACCCAGCCGCGGATGTCATACGCGTTCAGGGAGCCCACGCCATGCACCGCACCGCCAGTCGGATTGGTCGTGGAACTGGTCACATCGTTTGCATAAATACCGCCGCCAAAGTGGGCGATTTTGCCGGGGAAATCGTAATCCAGGGTAAAGCCGGTCATATTTGCGTCAATATGGCCGTTGATCTGGTTGGTGTTGCCGTCTACCGTAAATATGTTAGGTCTCAGATAGACCAGGTCAAGAGCCAGGGGGCCCTGCCGGAAGCGGACAATACCTGCATAGTCGGCATCGTTTCTGCCGCCCATCCAGTAGCCGGCTTCTTCGTGTCCGCCGCGTCCCTCATCCCAGATCAGAAAGCCGTTGCTGACGTTGTACTGCTGCCTTCCAAAAGAAATATCGAGGAAATTTTTCTGCAGGCCCCAAGCATCGAAGTCGTTGCCCGATTTCCACCCGATGTAGCTTTCCTGCAGCATCGTGTCGGTGTAGTTATTGCTCAGGGGAATGCCGCCGACGTAAGTCACGTTGGTACCGCCGCCGTCAACGCCGCCAAAGGTGCTGGTAATCGCCATGCCGACGCTGCCGTAGATGGACTGGCCATTGGGAAGGCAACCGTAGTTAAAAACGATAGCCGGTTTGACCTGCCCCTCTTCATAGAATTTTTCGTGTAGGCCGAACATTGCATTGCTCTGCCCGAACCATGAATTGGAATTGTCGAACACAGCGTAGGTCCCGCTAATTTGCGCCTTGATATAGCTGCCGTCCGGTCCCGTCCAGAATTGGAGCGGATTGGAGTCGGCGGCCTTTGCGGTCGTCCCCATGCCTGCGCAGAGTGTCAGCCCCAAAAAGGCGACCCCCGCATACCACAATGTTTTCCGTAAGCCCCTATTCATTAACTTTCCTCCATCATTTTAGTTTCAAACAGTTGTCGTAAGATTTGAGCCGACTGGAACCTGATGATTTGCAGTTGCGACTCTTGTTGTCGTTGACCCTCCGTGTCAACTTGGACAGACGATCGGCTTGATAGATGCGATCAAGCCGGGTTATCCGCAGACGGCGGCCCGAATTCCCCGGGAGTCGAAAAGCCCCGTTATTGAAAATTCTCCCCGGGATTTCCCTCGGCCATGCCGTCGTCGGTTTTCCACGCAAAAAACTGTCTTGAATCTATCGGTCATGTTATCAAAGAGCACTGTCGAAACAGCAGATTGGAAATCTGAGGAATCCAGCGCTAATTTTTCAACAGGTTGCACGTCACCCACAATATTAAATTATACTTGGAGAGTAGGTTAGCCTTGTAGCGTGACGGGAAAACGATGTCAAGTTAAATTTTTTAAACCTGAATTGATGATTTCATAAATTTGACTCTTCAGGCGTTACCTGTTCAAGTTATTGTATTTATATGTAATTATGGTATTATGGGGACCTCGGGTGACCTCATTCTGAAGCTGATCCGTATTGAATCCAATTGTCGTTCGCAACGTAGCAACGAAAGAACTAAGCAAAAGGGAGGGGAAATGACTCTGTGGGTGGACGCCGATGCGTGCCCTGGAAGCATCAAGGAACTGATTATCCGTGCGGCGAAGCGGCTAAGAATCATGACCGTTTTCGTAGCGAATAAACATATCGCTGTTCCGGAATCGGGCTACATTTCCAGCCGCAGGATCGGGCAAAATCCGGAAGCGGTCGATATGTACATAACGGAAAACGCCGTTGCGGGAGACGTTACGGTGACGCAGGATATTCCCCTTGCCGCTGCGCTCGTGGCGAAGGGAGTTATCGTAATAAGCACGCGGGGAGAGCTTTTGAGCGAGGAGAACATCGGGGAGCGGCTCTCGGTCCGCAACTTCATGCAGGGGCTTCGCGATGCGGGAGGCATTACGCCCGGGCCTGCGGAGTTTTCTCAAAAAGACAGCCGACGTTTTGCCGATACCCTGGACAGGGTTTTGAGTCGGCTGCTCAAAAAGCAGGCGTAGATCAACCCCGAAGAAAGCGCACTGACTTTTTTTAGAAAAAATCACCCCTTCGTGCTCTTCGTGCGCTTCGTGGTGAAATACAAAGGACGCTCCACCACGAAGAACACGAAGCACACGAAGAAAGCGCATTTACTTTTTTTGAAACAGATCACTCTACGCGCTCTTCGTGCCACCCGTGTCGCCTGTTCCTCAGAGACTTTCAGACACGGATGGACACGGATGGACACGGATAAAAGGCTGGTCTGAATCGGTTGGGTTCCCTTAGTTGCCCGTCGCCAACGGCCTTGGTGTACAGGCGCCTACTTGCCTCAGGCGTAGCGCTCACCGGAATGGCCTGGCGCCACTAACGCGGTCGTTTATAAAGATCGTCGTGTGAGAGGATGGGCAAAAGAGTGACGTTGCCGGACCAGTCTGGAGCCCCGGAGTCGAGGAGCTTATCCGGATCGAAGGAAATCCGGTAGCGCCTGTCCACACGAACGCTCCAGGCGGTGGGATCGTTAACGATGCGCTCAAGGTTCAGCCCGGGATGATGAGGATTGGTTTCCAGAAAGGTCAGGGCCTTAGCTAACTTCTTGAGGGTCTCTTTTTGAAACTTAAACTGTTTTATATCTTCAAGAAACTTCTCGGTTAGAATCAGCTTTGGCATCATCCATCTCTTTTTCGAACCAGGAAGGCATTTCGCTTATCCCACTCTCTCTGGCTTCCCTGAGTTTTGCAAGACCTTGTTCGCTCAGCCGGACAGTGGGGTATATCGCCACAGGCCGGAGTATGATAACGCCGCCCTCTTCGACTGAAAGGTCCAGGTGATCTCCGTTTTTAAGTCCGAGTTCTCTGCGGAGCGCTGCCGGAAGGTTGATGCTTCCCCGCTTGTCTATCGCGATAATCATGGAAAACCTCCTGTTGGATTTACTCCATGAATATATCGTTGTATGTCAAATTGTCAATATGACCCATCCGAAAACTTGTTTACGACCAAAGGAGAAAAATGGATAAATGATAAATGTCATCAACCCAAAGGGAACGGCGGGGAGCTATGAAAAACAGCGGTTACGAGTACCGGGAGCAGGTGGAGGTTTGGGGCGCCGGGTTGACTCTTTCGGCTTACCTGGCCGCAAAATTCCGTCATTCCCCGGAAAACGTCTGGCGAGAGCGGATCGAGAGAGGCGAGATTTTGTGCGGCGACCGGGTTGTGCAGGATGACATTTTTGTGAAGCCCGGGCAAAGAATCGTGTGGCGCCGCCCTCCCTGGGAAGAGCCGGATGCGCCGCGCACCTATACGCTGCTCTACGAAGACGGGGAAGTGCTCGCTGTGGCGAAGCCCTCGGGACTTCCGACCCTTCCGGCGGGCGGCTTTCTGGAAAATACCCTGCTTTTTCTGGTGCGAAAAGAACACCCCGAGGCGTCGCCGGTGCATCGGCTGGGGCGGGGGACTTCCGGGGCGGTGCTTTTCGCCCGCAAGGCCCGCGTCCGGTCGAGGCTGGCGGAGGCGTTGCGGAAACATGAAATCATAAAAATTTACCGGGCGCTTGCCACGGGGGTGCCCGAAGAGCGGGAATTCTCCATAACCGCGCCCATCGGGCCGGTCCCTCACCCCAAGCTTGGGACCGTCCACGCGGTCTGCGCGCACGGGAAAAACGCCCTCAGCCTGGTTCGTGTTCTGGAGGATCGAAAAGAGGTTTCCGTTTTGGAGGTGAGAATCGAAACGGGACGACCGCACCAGATCCGCATTCACCTGGCGTTCGCCGGCCACCCGCTTGCGGGCGACCCCCTGTACGGCGCCGGAGGCGTTATCCGCAACCCCGATGCGCTACCCGGAGACTGCGGCTACATGCTTCACGCCGAACGGCTCCATTTTCGTCACCCGACAACGGGAGCATCTGTCGCCGTTTACTGCGCTCCTCCGCCAGAACTCGAGACTCGGCAAGGTCCCCCATAACCAGTACCCATAGGAAACCCGACCTGAGTTGCGGACCGGACCGTATTCCTCCCTTTGCAAAGGGGGGATTTTAAAAAGGTATACAACCGATTTATTTGTAAAATCCCCCTAAATCCCCCTTTTCCAAAGGGGGACTTGGGTTTAAATCGCCCGACGCGTTCCAGGGTTTCCGGATGGAAACCAACTGTTGAACTGCGTCGGGATTCCGTCGCCGGCAATGGCATTCAAAAGGAAAAAAGAGGCCGAGTCTTCCAATTGTTGTGCTAGAGTGACAATGACCATGCTTTGGAGTTATCATAAGGGCAAGGGATAAGATGCAATTTGAGTGGAACCCGGAAAAGGCGGTCAAGAACAAGCGAAAACACGGAATTGCATTTGAAGAGGCGTCAACCGTCTTTGCCGATCCCCTGGCTATCACCTTCGTCGATCCGGATCATTCCTTCGACGAAGACCGTTATCTTACATTTGGCCTCTCAAAACTGGAGCGCCTCCTGGTGGTCTCGCACACCTCCCGAGGTGGGCTGACAAGGATAATCAGCGCAAGGCTTGTAACGCACCGGGAAAGGATGATTTATGAAGAAGGATGACAGTGACGAACTGCGTCCGGAATACCGCCGCGAAGACCTGGGGTCGGGTGTTCGCGGGAAGTATCTGGAAGCTTATCGCGAGGGGACAAACCTGGTGCTGCTCAGCCCGGATGTCGCAAAGGCATTTCCAACCGAAGAAGCCGTCAATCGAGCGCTTCGCTCTCTGATCGAAGTGGCGCAAAGGTCTGTCGCCCCGACAAAAAGGAGCGCGCGCAGACGAGGGGAAGGCTCCAAGCCTTGATTTCGGGCGAAGCGCAGGAATAACGCCAAGCCTTCCCCCAGCCGATGGCCGCTCCAACGGGCCAGGCAGCCCTGTCAGCGACGACACGCCGCTAGAGCGCGAGGTCGTAGTGGCCCTGATACAATTCGTCGCGCAACCCCGCCACATCCCCGTCATTGAGATATTCTTCAAAGCCCATCGATCGGTCGATGATCCCGTAGGGGGTGATCTCCACGATCCGGTTGGCCACGGTGGAAACGAACTGGTGGTCGTGGGAGGAAAAGAGAAGTACCCCGGTAAAGGCGATCAGGCCGTTATTGAGGGCGGTTATCGATTCGAGGTCCAGGTGGTTGGTGGGCTCATCAAGGATGAGGGCATTGGCGCCGGCGAGCATCATTTTGGAAAGCATGCAGCGGACCCGCTCGCCTCCGGAGAGAACACTCGTTTTCTTTAGCGCCTCGTCGCCCGAAAAGAGCATCTTGCCCAGAAACCCGCGGGCGAACTGCTCTCCCTCCGCGGGGGGAGAAAATTGGCGCAGCCAATCGATCAGGTTCATCTCACTTTCGAAATAGGAGCTGTTTTCCTTTGGAAAATAGGAGCGGGTGATGGTTACGCCCCAGCGGAAAGAGCCGCTGTCGGGTTCGAGTTCCTCGGCCAGGATCTGGAAGAGGGTGGTTTTGGCGAGGCTGTTTCCGCCGACAAAGGCGATCTTGTCGCCCCGGTTGACCGTCAGGGTGAGGTCGTTTAACACGGGAGAGCCTTCGACGGATTTGGAGAGGCCCTCTATTTCCAGGATCACATTGCCGCAGGGCCGCTCGGGCCGGAAGGCCACGTGGGGGTACTTGCGCGATGAGATCGGCATATCGTCGAGGGTGAGCTTTTCGAGCAGTTTCTTGCGGGAGGTGGCCTGCCTCGCCTTGGAGGCGTTGGAGCCGAAACGCTGGATGAATTCCTTCAGCTCGGCGGCCCTGTCGGCGTTTTTGCGGTTTTCCTCCTGCTTCTGCCGGAACGCCATCTGGCTCGCCTGGTACCAGAAATCGTAGTTGCCCACGTAGAGCTGAATCTTGCCGAAATCGATATCGGCTACATGCGTGCAGACCTGATTGAGAAAGTGGCGGTCGTGGGAGACGACGATAACGGTATTGGGGAATCGAATGAGATACTCTTCGAGCCAGGTGATGGACTTTAAGTCCAGGTGGTTTGTCGGCTCATCGAGCAGCAGCACGTCGGGGTTTCCGAAAAGCGCCTGCGCGAGCAGCACCCGCACTTTGTCGCCCCCCTCGAGCTCCTTCATCTTTTTGGAGCGCATCTCCTCGGGTATGCCCAGACCGCTTAGAAGCACCGCGGCCTCGGACTCCGCCTCGTAGCCGTTCAACTCGGCGAATTCCCCTTCGAGCTCGGCCGAGCGAATGCCGTCCTGTTCGCTAAAATCGGGCTTCGCGTAGATGGCCTCCCGCTCCGTCATGACCTCGTAGAGCCGCGCATGTCCCATGATGACGGTGTTAAAAACGGTCTCCTCGTCGAAAGCGAACTGGTCCTGGCTAAGGACCGCCACGCGCTGTCCGGGGTCCACGACGATATCGCCCTTATCGGGTTCGATCTCGCCGGAGAGGATTTTCAGGAAGGTGGATTTTCCGGAGCCGTTGGCGCCAATGAGCCCATAGCAGTTTCCCGGCGTGAATTTGAGGTTGACGTCTTTAAAGATGACTCTTTTGCCGTAAGAAAGGGCAACGTTTGAGACACTGATCATTTTGTAAAGCTCCCTGCGTAGAAATAAAAAACCACAGGGATCGAATCGCCCCCGTGGTTGGACTGTTATAACCCAATCGCCGAATCAGGAGGTCCTGATCGCAGCGCAAATTGTATCGACAATGGCCGTTGAGCTCTCCAGCGCCTTTCCTTTGAAACGAAGCGCGAGGGCCGCCTGGAGCATCTCTTTGGAAAGGGACCGCCTGTGGGCCGCAAGCCAGGCGAGGGCGGCGAGCGCGCGGTCCTGGCCCTTGATCTGCAGGGCCTTGAAATCAAGCGTCACCACCTCGGCCGAACAGGGGGGCAGTTCGACGTCGGCGGCCCGAAGCACCAGCACCTCCGGGGGAAGAACGGAGAAGAGCTTCTTTCGCCTGGCGACGCCTTCCTGCGCCAGTGCAACGACGACCGACGGGTGCTCGATGCCGGTGTAGCCGATCTGCGAGTCGTCCAGAATGACTTCGGTAACGGAGTGGCCGCGCATGACGGTGATCGGGTAGTCGTTTTTCTGGGAGGCGTGGAGACCTGCCGAAGCCCCCGCAAGGCAGAGCAGTTCTCCTGCGGTAAGGATGCGCTGGCCGGCGCTGCCGAGCAGAACGATTTCAACTCTTCCCTGCTGCACCGCCTTTTGCGATGCGGGAACGTTTACCGGCTGGGGGGCGGGTTTTGCGGCTGCGGCCGCTTCCTGGTACGCCCGGCCATATTCGCTGCGCTGGTTGGCGGCGGCAAAACCGGCATAGGGAGGCATTTTCTCCATATCGGCGGCAATGGACTGGGGGCTCAGCCTGTTATTTTTAGCAAAACGTCCGGGACAAACGCCCCAGATGTCCAAAACCGAGAAGCCTTCAAACGCGATCGCCGTCTCGATTTTTTCGACAAGCCCCGCTTCGTAGGTCGAAACCCGCTCGACCAGCCCCGCTCCGGCCGAACCGACCACCTGGCACACATCGAGGGGTTTTTCGAGGCTGTTGAGAAAGCCCGAGCCCGCCACGGCGTCCGGGGGCGTAGTCGAGGAGCACTGCCCGCCGGTCATCCCGTAGTTGAAGTTATTGAGCACGAGAAGCGTCAGATCGATATTGCGCCGACAGGTGCTGAGCACGTGGGCCCCCCCGATGCCAAGCCCTCCGTCGCCCATGGTGACGATGACCTTGAGGTCGGGTCGAGCAAGTTTGATCCCGGTGGCGTAGGTGAGCGCGCGGCCATGCAGACCGTGCATGGCGTGGGTGTTGAAAAAGGTATCGAACAGTCCCGAACAGCCGATATCGGAGACCAGAGCGATCTGTTCGCCGGCAAGACCCATCTTCCGGAGCGCCTGATCGAGAGCCTGCACGACACGTTCGTGTGCGCAACCGGGGCAGAAGACGGGCGGACGGCTGGAGTTCAAAAGACTAGACATGGCAGAGGACCTCCTGAATCCGGTAGGGTTTGATCAGGTCCCCGTCCATCTGGCCCAGGAAGCAAATCTCTTTAGCCGGCAGAAGCCTTTTGATTTCCCGGACGTATTGGCCGAGATTCATTTCCACCACGACCACGCGGCGATACCGAGCGGCCTTTTCCACGATCAACCGTTCGGGGACCGGCCACAAGGTTTTTAACACCAGGAGGGAGGCGGGGCTGCCCGCCGCGGCGGCTGCCTGAACGGCCACCCGGGCGGCGCGGGAGGTGACGCCGTAGGCAATCACGAGCGTATCGGCTCCGGAAATCTCCAGTTCATCGAAAAAGGTAAACCGGTCGACGGCGGATTCTATCTTTTGAAGGAGTCGCTCCTCCATCAAAGCGATCTGTTCGGGGTCGGTCGTGATGTAGCCGTCTGTGCCGTGCGTCGAGGAGGTCTGGCGCACCAGGCGATTTGCCCCGATGGGCAGAAAATCGGGCACGGGGTTTTGCGCGCCGGCCCGGAACGGAACATAGGGTTCGCCCTCAGGCGCCAAGCGCCTGTCCAGCACGGCGGGCATCTTCACCTTGTCCAGATCCAGCGTCTCCCGCGTCATGGCGATTTCTTTGTTGGAGGCAAGAAAGACCGGACACCGGAACTCCTCGGCGAGATTAAAGGCATGGACCGTCAGCACCATGCAGTCTTCGAGGTCTGCCGGGGCCAGCACAATGCCGGAGAGCCCCCCGGAGTTGCTCCACTGCAGAAACTGGATGTCGCCGTCGGCCCCCTTTGTGGCCGAACCCGTCGAAGGCCCCAACCGCTGCACATCCACAATGACGATCGGAATTTCACTTCCGACGGCAAACGAGATCTGTTCGCTATAGAGGCTTATGCCCGGCCCCGAAGTTGCGGTCATGGTTTTCATGCCGGCCATGGAGGCGCCCAGGCAAAAGCCGATGGAGGCGATTTCATCTTCGCCCTGCAGGCAGATCCCCCCCATGGGCGGCAAAAGAGCGAGCATCGAAGAAAATATGGAAGTCGCCGGAGTGATCGGGTAGCCGGCAAAAAAACGGCATCCGGCGTATATGGCAGCACGCGCCATAGCCTCATTGCCGTCCATGAGACACAAAGACATTTTCGGTTCCTTTCGGCAAATCTCTACAAGTCAAACTTTATGCCCTGCGCCAACGGCAGGTCTTTACTGAAATTGATGGTCGTGGTCTGGCGCCTCATGTAGGCCTTCCAGGCGTCGGAGCCCGACTCGCGCCCGCCGCCGGTATCCTTCTCGCCCCCGAAAGCCCCTCCTATCTCGGCGCCCGAAGTGCCGATATTGACGTTGGCGATGCCGCAATCCGAACCCCAGTGAGACAGAAACGTTTCGGACTGCTGCAGGCTATCGGAGAAAATGGCGGAGGAGAGCCCCTGTGGCACATCGTTATGGAGTGCGATCGCGTTTTCCACTCCCCCGCTGTAGCGGATGAGATAGAGGATCGGGGCGAAGGTTTCCTCCTGGACGATTTCATAACGGTTCTCGGCGACAACCAGAGTCGGGCGTACGTAGCAGCCGGACTCATACCCCGGCCCCTTCAGCACTTCTCCCCCGAAGACCACTTCCCCGCCTTCCTGGCGCACGCGCTCCAGGGCCTTGACAAAGCCCGCAACCGCCTGTTTGTCGATCAGCGGGCCGACGTGGTTCGCCTGATCGAGCGGATCTCCTATGCGAAGAGAGGTGTACGCCTTGATAAGGGCCTCTTTAACCCGATCGAAAATGGAGTCGTGGATAATGAGGCGCCGGGTGGTGGTGCAGCGCTGCCCGGCGGTGCCCGCCGAGCCGAAGACGATGGCCGGAACAGCCAGTTTCAGATCGGCGTTCTCGGTGAGGATTATGGCGTTGTTTCCGCCGAGCTCGAGAATATATTTGCCGAGGCGTCCGGCGATGACTCCCGCGGCATGCCTGCCCACCTTGGTCGATCCGGTAAGCGAGATGAGCGGTACCCGCGGGTCCTGGAGCATTGTTTCGCCGATTTCCTTCCCGCTTCCGATCAGGAGACTAAAGATTCCTTCCGGTAAGCCGCGCTCTTTCAATACTTCGGAAATGATCTTCTGGACGGCGATGGCGGTGAGCGGCACCTTGGAAGCAGGCTTCCACACCACCACGTCTCCACACACGGCCGCGATCAACGCATTCCAGGAATAGACGGCCACCGGGAAATTGAAGGCCGAGATGACTCCGACGGTTCCCAGAGGATGGTAATGGTCATACATGCGATGGCCGGGCCGCTCCGAATGCATCGTCGAGCCATAGAGCTGGCGGGAAAGCCCGACCGCGAAGTCGGCGATGTCGATCATCTCCTGGACTTCCCCCCAGCCTTCCTGGAGCGATTTTCCCATCTCCCGGGTCACCAGGCGGCCCAGCGCGTCCTTATAGGTCCGAAGCTTTCGGCCGATATCGAGCACGACCTGGCCGCGCTGCGGTGCAGGCACCCGGCGCCAGTGCTCGAAGGCTTCCGTCGCCGTGCGAATCACTCTTTCGTAGTCCTGCCCGGAGGCCTGGTAGACAAAAGCGATCCGTTGGCCGTCTATGGGCGAGACGCTCTCCAGTTCCCCGTGATCGGTCGTATTTCCCCAGGAAGAACCCGAACTGGAGCCGAAATTGCGTTCCCCTATACCGAAAGTGTCAAGAACCTCAGACAGTCGCATCACTTCACCTTTCTTGCGGCGGCGGCGGGTCGCCGCAGCCGGGGTTGCCAAGCCGGCGGCGGGTCGCCGCAGCCGGGATCGCCAAGCCGAAGCGCCGCTGCCTTTGGCGGCGGCGGGGCCATTCGGGGCGGGCGCATTATTGCCGGGATCGCCCGATGATCGATCCTTTAAACTTACTATTTTAACACTATTATTGCAGTCAGGGCAAGAGCAACGCAGGTGCAACACAAGTTTTGTTCACCGCCGAGGAGAACCACAAAAAAGAGAACGGGAGGCGGTTTTCTTTCCGCTTCCCGCTCCTCGCTTCGCGTTTCTTTTTCATCAATTCCCGGCGATCACCGCCTTGATTGCCTCCACGACACGCCGCAGATCCTCTTCGCCGATGGTAAGGGGGGGCTGAATTCGGAGCACATTGCCGAATCCTCCGCCAACGCCGATGAGGATGCCTTTTTCACGGAGCTGCGCCCGGATTTTTCCCGCCTGCGCTGCGGCGGGGGCCTTGCTCTTTTTGTCTTCTACGAGTTCGATACCGGTCATCAAGCCCTTCCCGCGGACTTCGCCGATGACGACCTGCCCGGAGGGAATTTCCGAGAGCGCCTTGCGGAACCACGCCCCTTTTTCCAGGGCCTTGGCCGGCAGGTTTTCTTCTTCCATGAAGGCGATATTGGCAAGAGAAGCGGCGCAGGAAACGGGGTTTCCTCCGAAGGTGGAAAGATGGTCTCCGACCTGGAAGGCATCGGCGACCTCATCTCTTGCGATGAAACAGCTGAGCGGAAATCCGTCTGCGATGCCCTTGGCCAGCACCAGGATATCGGGCTCAACGCCGTAATGATCAATGGCGAACATCTTTCCGGTGCGGCCGAACCCGGCCTGGACCTCATCGGCGATGAAAAGAATCCCGTGACGCTCGCAGATCTCCTTGATGATCTTGAAGTAGTTATCGGGGGGCGCGATGATGCCGCCTTCTCCCATGACCGGTTCCGCGATGAAAAAGGCGACGTCGTTTGCCGTATGGCAGCGGATCACCTCTTCGAAATAGTGGGCGCAGGCCATGTCGCAGGTCTCGGGGTTATAGAGCTTGAAGGGGCAGCGGTAGCAGTAGGGGGCCGGTGTAAAGGCGACTCCCGGCATGTAGGGGCCGCCGCCGATTTTTCGACCGCAATTGCCCGTGAGGCTAAGAGTTGCATACGATCTGCCGTGAAACGACTGGGTGAGGGCTATGGCCTCGAATTTTCCGGTGTAGCGTCTGGCAAGCCGGATGGCCCCCTCGATGGCTTCTGCGCCGCCGTTTCCAAAAAAGCTCTTCTTTAGCCGCCCCGGTGTGATCTGTGCGAGTTTTTCGGCCAGATCGGCAACGGGGGCGACATGATAGACATACGAGCAGCAGTGCACGAGCTTATCCATCTGTGCCTTGGCCGCCTCGATCACCCGCGCGTTTCCGTGCCCTGCATTGGCAACGGAGATGCCCGCAAAGCAGTCAAGAAACGTATTTCCCTCTTCATCCGTATAGGTGGCCCCCTTGGCCCGATCGATAACGATAGGTTCAACCGCTTTGACAAAAGCGGTATTGACATATTCCTTGTATTTTTCCTGGGTGTTCATCGTGTTCTCCTCTCCTAAGTCTCTGAGCCTCTTACAAAAGTACCGGTGGGCAGGCACGAGCGGCTGATTTTTCTTCCCCCTTTTTAAAGGGGGATCGAGGGGGATTTCACATACTTGGACGGGTGCAAAGAATTAAAATCCCCCCTTGCCCCCCTTTGCGAAAGGGGGGAATCTGCCCCGCCACTCCGGTCTTCACAACGTTTTGCAAGAGGCTCCCTCAAATCCCTAAATCCGCGAGTCGTCCGACATCGCGCCTCGTTTTTTTTGCAAGGCCTTTAAACGCCTGGGCCACTTCCGGGAGGCGCTTCAAGATGAGTCCTGCTTCCTCGTAATAACGGAGCGACCGGTTCAAGAGGTCCCGGGCGGTAGAGAGAATTTCCTCCCTTGTCATCTCCCGGGGCGGGCCCGGGTTTCGGACAAAGGGCGCCTCATCGAAGGCGTCGAGATTTTCCAGGATCATCTCGGTCACATTTTCGCGTCGGGTGCGTTCGATCTCCTTTGCCCGCAGGCCGGATTCTTTGGCGAGGCCGTCCAACAGGGCCTTATCCGGCTCACAGCAGGCGGCCGCCTCGGCAAAAAAGGCCGCATTCCGCTTTTCCATCTCGAGGGCAAACCCGAGCAAGCCGCCAAAATTGGTGAGGCTCATTTCCTATCTCCCGTTTCTAGAAATAACGCTCGATTACTACCTTGGCGTTGGTGAAAAACTGGAAGATCTCCCGGCCGTGCCCTTTGAGATCGCCAAACATGGAGTCTCCGGCCCCGCCAAACGGGAAAAAGCTCATCGGCGCGGCAATGCCGATGTTTACGCCGATCATCGCGGGCTTTACGCGGTATTTGAACTCCCGGACGGTTGCGCCGTTTTGGGTGTAGATGCAGGCGGCATTGGCAAAACCGCGGGTGTTGATAATATCTATCACCTCATCGAGGTTCTTTGCCCGCACGATACTCACCACCGGCCCGAAGATCTCTTCCTTCGCTATGGTCATCTCCGGGGTGACATGGTCGAAAATGGTCGGCCCCAGAAAGAAGCCGTCGGGGAACTCGGGATTCGAGTAATTGCGGCCGTCCAGGATCATTTCCGCGCCTTCGGAGATTCCTTTTTCGATGTAGCCCAGGACTCTTTCCCGATGGGCCCGGCTAACAACCGGCCCCATGGAGGTCGCCTCGTCAAGACCGGAGCTGATCTTCATCGCCTTGGCGCTTTGTACGAATTTTTCGATCAACTCGCCGGCCACATCCCCCACCGGGACGAGTATCGAGCCAGAAAGGCAGCGCTGGCCGCTGCAGCCGAAAAAGGAGGTGATGAGCGAGGGCATCGCCGCATCGATGTTGGCATCCGGTGTTACGGCGACGATGTTTTTGGCGCCTCCGAGCGCTTGCACCCGTTTTCCGGTCGCGCCGCACCTCTCATAGATGTACCTGGCGGTCGGCGTGGAACCGACAAAGGAGACGCCTGCAATATCAGGGTGCTCCAGGATGGCGTTTACCACATCCCGGGAACCGTTTACCGTATTGACGACCCCTTCGGGCAGACCGATCTCGTCGATGATCTCGAATACCTTCTGCTGGGTCATCGGGACCTGTTCGGAGGGTTTCAGGACAAAGGTGTTGCCGGTAACGATGGCGTAGGGCAGAAACCACCAGGGCACCATACCCGGGAAATTATAGGGCGCAATGGCCGCAAACACCCCCATGGGCTGGCGCTGCAGCGAGCAGTCCACTCCCTTGGCGATGTCTTCCAGGCAGTAGCCGGTCATCATCGTCGTTACCCCGGTGGCGTGTTCGACATTTTCGATCATCCGCCGCACTTCGCCCCGGGATTCATCGATTGCCTTGCCCTGCTCGGTGGTAAGGACCCTCGCGATCTCTTCGAACTGCTCCTCGAAGGCTTCCTTGAGGCGGAATAGATAGCGCGCGCGGCTCAAGGGCGGGGTCTTTCTCCATTCGGGATAGGCGTTCGCCGCTGCCTCTACGGCCCGGTCCACGTCCTCTTTTGTTCCGTAGGGAACACGTGCGATTTTTTCCCCGGTCGCCGGGTTCCATACGTCACCCACAACGGCTGACTCCGAGGTAACCCACTCTCCATTGATATAATTCTGAATTACGGGAATAGTCATTTGTCTTTTCCTCCTCCGAATTGCCTGACTTTGTAACGCTCGTCCGTCCATCTGCATGAAATGGTCATCTCACCACCAAACGATGCGAATGTCCATACTCTTTTAACGGACCCGTTTTTAATTCCGCTTTGCATCCGCGGACATACGGCTTGAATGTTCGCCTCTGAAGCTGTATGGTTCCGGGAATCGCGGGAAGTATGATTGTAAAGGAGCATCTGCATGGCCAAAGAGCTTTTACCAAACCTGTACCAGATAGAGATTCCCCTTCCGGGAAGCCCTCTGGGCTGGGTGAATTCCTACGTAGTAAAGGGGCCCGAGAGAAACCTCATCATCGATACCGGGCTAAACCGCAGCGAATGCCTCGAAGCCATGTTGGCGGGTTTGGACGAAATCGGGGCTGATCTCAAAAAAAGCGACTTCTACATAACGCATCTGCATGCCGACCACTTCGCTCTTGCCCAGACGCTGTTCGATGAAAACACCACAGTCTACATGAACGAACCCGATAAAGACTACCTGGAGAACTGGGAGAACTGGGAGACGGTAGCCGAATTTTACACGCTGAACGGATTCCCCCGCGATGAGGTCGATGCGGCGATCAGCAACCACCCCGGCCAAAAATACGGCTCGACCCGGATGCCTGTCATGAGCGGTGTAAAAGACGGCGACATCATCAGCTGCGGAGACTACCACTTCACGGCCGTGGCTACTCCCGGGCATACGCCCGGCCATACGTGCCTCTACGAACCGGTAAGCAAGTATCTTGTGTCCGGAGACCACATACTGATGGACATTACGCCCAACATCGGCTGCTGGATGGAAGGGACCAATCCCCTCAAACTCTACCTGGAGAGCCTGGAAAAAGTGGCTCGCATGGAGATCGATCTTGTACTGCCCGGCCACAGGCGTCTCATAAAGGATTGCCGGGGAAGAATCAAAGAGCTGCAGCATCACCACCACGAAAGACTCATGGAAGTGCTCTCCATTTTGGAATCCGGCCCTCAAACCGGCTATGAGACGGCCTCCCGGATGAGCTGGGATATCGACTGCAGCTCCTGGGCGACTTTTCCTGTCGCACAAAAATGGTTTGCCACCTCGGAAGCCATCGCCCATCTACAATATCTCGAAGGGGAGGGCAAAATCGCCCGGGGTGAACGCGAAGGGTGCAGGCAGTATTTCCTGGTATGACCGCTTCGATTACTCCGCATCCGCTTCGGAGCAGGTGCGGGCGGACGCAAATGCGAACACCAGGGCGAAAACGACCGTCACCGCCAGGTTTATGCCGGCAATCAGGAAAAAGGCGCGCGGGTATCCGCTCGTGCGGATAACAGCGCCCATTACCAGAGAGCCGAGCATCATGCCCAGGTAGATGCAGGAGTTGTAGCCGCCCATCGCGACGCCGCGAAACGCGGGGGCGACGACCTCGGCAATGAGTGCTCCCACTGCGGTAAAGGCAAGTCCCATCCCGATTCCCGTCACAACGGCAAAAAAGATGAACCAGGCGAGGGTCGCCGATACGCCAAAGCCGGCAAGGGCTGCGGCGAAAACGATAAAGCCGGCGGTAACCAGGCTGCTTCGCCGGGACACATAGTCGCTAAGCCGGCCGAACGGAACGCGGGAAACTGCATTGGAAACGGCCTGCGCCCCGAAGATGATACCGATTTGTCCGATCTCAAGCCCTCGATTTTGTGCGTAGAGGGGTATGAACGTAATGAACATGCCAAGCCC
Organism: Syntrophobacteraceae bacterium; assembly: GCA_049964955.1. GTDB lineage: Bacteria > Desulfobacterota > Syntrophobacteria > Syntrophobacterales > Syntrophobacteraceae > SbD1. The sequence continues at coordinate 22,745 of JBMFWU010000021.1, read as the reverse complement.
CATGCAGCCGCCCAGGGTCACCAGCCAGCAGGCCAGAAGAAGCGGGTTTCGAAGTAGACTTCGCAGGATATCGATTGTGGGCTGTTTCGGGTGGCGGTGTATCACCACATGCCTTGCACGCGGCAGTACGAAAAACACCGCGGCGGCAAGGGCGATCAAAAGTATCCCGGCGATGGCGAAAACCGGCTTATACCCCAGCAGTTGTGCGACCCCTCCTCCCACGGCCGGTCCCAGGCTCATTCCGCCATAGATCGCCAGGGTATACCATCCGTAAGATCGCCCCATGCGCGTCATGGGTGAAAAATCGGCCACAAAAGACATCATCGTGGGGCCGAAGGAGGCCAATCCCAAACCGAAGAGCAGGTAAATAAAGGCTATCTGCCGTGGGGAAGTTGCCATGGTGAGTATCAGGGATGTTACGCCCATCAGCAGCAGCCCGGTCAGGATGAGAAGCTTGCGGCCGACCCGGTCGGAGATGAGGCCGAGCGGGAGCGAAAACGCCCCGGCTACGAGCAGGAAGGTCGAATTGATCACTCCCACTTCCACCGTATCGGCGCCAAGCCCTTTGGCGAAAAGCGGCACGACCGGGATGCGCATGTACGAGCCGCAGTAGCACCCAAAGGTGGCCAGGCAGCATATCAAAAGAAGCCTCTCGTAAGAGGGCACGGTTGGCTGTTTTTCAGAGTTCATCTGTTTCCTTACTGCAATCGCCTGTGAACCTCTTTATTATTAAACGGTAAAGCGGCTTAGACAGCCTCACGGCTTTTCGGCTTTCTTCCGGATTTGACCGCATTGTCAGGAGAGAGTCTTTTGTCCTCAGTCATCTGCAATTTTTGCAAAATAGAGAAGGTATGGACAAGTAAAAATCTGATCTGGGTCGTGGACATCGGTTTAAGCGCAGCTTGCTCCTGAACAAGCTCCGCAGCCAAATCCAGCAATTTCCCCGTTTTTACTTCCCGCTGTCTCGCACTGACGGGTTCGGATCGTAGTTCGGAAAGTTGCTTATTTATAACATGCCAAAAGTCAGTTATTGCTCGTTCTTTTCCGTCAAAATAGTCTTCAAAAAATCCAACTTCATTCAGAATGGGTGGATACGCATAACGCTCACCTTCTTCTCCGTATTCCGTAATCCAACAGAGTGGCTCGCGCTGGTCCACAATTTCAAACAGATCTGGAGAATAAAGATATGGTTTACCGGAATCGTTTAAAATTCGATAGTCATCAGCTTCTATCCCGATTACGAAATACTGCTCATCAGGGTCGATATCAGGATAATTGGTGTTTTGTCCCTTTAATTTTACAATCATAAAATCACACTTTCTTTAATTTTACCTCTACCATTCCTATTCCGTGGTGTTCATACCAGTGATATTCATATAGGTCCCCTTGTACCTCAATCCGTGGGCTGCTCTTCTTTTTCCAATTCGCGATCTCACCACCGTATTCTTTAACAAGTCTTTTCACATCGTGTATTCGCCCGCCTTTTGCGATTACCCGTGAATCCGCGATGAGCTTTTTAGTGAGCGCAGGAGCTTGCATTCTCCCCCTTCTATCTGATCCACATTCCACTGAAATATTTCACTATGGCCTTGTCCCAGTGAAGGGGGTACCGCCTGATCGCATTATCTTCTTTTCAAAGATTACAGCAATTTCCCCTCGGGTCAATGAAGTTTTTGGGACGAAAATGAGTTTCGTGGTAACTTGGTTATTGGTCCCAACCCTCCGGGAGGGAAGAAAACGCCCGGTCGGTTGCGAGAGTGTATCCCCCGGGCACAGCCTTTGTGAACGGTTCCCCACCTTCAGCAAGAGGAGAATGCAGATGGATTTCGAACTGAGCGATGAACAGAAGATGCTGCAGGAGATGGCCTACAAATTTGCCGTGAAGGAATTCACGCCCGTTTCCCGGGAATGCGACAGGGAGGAGAAATATACGCCCGAAATCCGGAAGAAGGCCGCCGAATACGGGCTGGTGGGCGCCTGGGCGCCGGAGGAGTATGGTGGTGCGGGCGCAGGCATACTGGGTAACGCAATTATCAGCGAGCAACTCTCCCGGGTGGACATGGGCATCGGGCTCAATATCATGGCGGCCTCCTTCGGGCTGGAGGCGATCTATTTTTTCGGAACCGAGGAGCAGAAGCAGACCTATATCCGTTCTGTGTGCAGCGGGGAGAATGTGAGCGCCGGGGCGTTTACCGAGCCCGATGCGGGAACCGACGTCGCCGGGTTTCGGACCCGCGCGGTAAAGGACGGAGACGATTACGTCGTCACCGGGACGAAGATGTTCATTACGAACGGCACGGTTTGCGACTTCTATGTCGCCCAGTGCATCACCAACCCGGAAGCGGAAAAAAAACACGACCGGTTCAGCCAGATCATCATTCCCGCCGACGCCAAAGGGGTAACCAGGAATAAGATAACCGGGAAGATGGGGATCCGTTCGAGCGATACGGCGGATGTGAGCTTCGATGAGGTCCGGGTGCCCCGGGCGAACCTGGTGGGAAGGGAAGGGGCGGGGTTTCGGCAGCTGATGCACTTCTTCGACGTGACCCGCCTGATGGTGGCCGCGCAGTGCGTAGGTCTTTCCCAGGGGTGTCTGGACAAAACGCTTCAGTATGTCAAGGAAAGAAAGGCCTTTGGCGCTCCGATCGGCACCTATCAGCTTTCCATGGCGAAGCTTACCGAGATGGCCATACGGATCGAGCTTCTGCGCAACCTGGTCTACAAGGCGGCCTGGCTGATGGATGCGGGAAAACCCGACTACACCCTGTCGGCGATGGTGAAGTATTTCGGAGGCCAGACGGCGGTTTACTGCGCCAATGCAGCGGTGGAACTCCACGGGGGCTACGGCTACATCGACGAGTATGCGGTGCAGAAGTTCTACCGTGACGCCAAGATCCTGGAAATCTACGAAGGCACCAAGGAAGCCGAAACCATGACCATCGGCAAGGTGCTGCTTTCCCGGTAGGCGAGGTTGGAACAAAGAACTCAGCTGCGAGGAGGACGGGATGGATGGGGTATTCATTGTAAGCGCTGTGCGAACGCCTGTGGGGAGGCAAAAGGGGTATTTACGCAACTGGACCGCTCCGGAGCTTCTGGGAATGGTGCTCGATGAAGCGGTTCGCAGGATCGATCTGGACCCTGCCCTGGTGGAGGATGTTATTGGCGGAACCGTCTACCAGGTGGGCGAGCAGGGATTTGACGTAGCCCGCATGGGCGTTCTGGCATCAAGCTTTCCCGTGACCGTGCCCGGTGTTTCGGTCAATCGCCAATGCGGGAGCAGCCTCACGGCGATCCAGCTGGCCCACGGGCTGATCGCATCGGGAACAATGGATACCGTGGTCGCCTGCGGCTGCGAACTCATGACCAAATACACGATCGGCAGCGACGTGAACGGGACCCTGTATACCGGTGCGCCCATGGGCCATCCGGTGGGTCCGTTTTACACGAGCAAATACGGCATTCCCAATCAGATCGTTTCGGCCCAGGAAATAGCCGATAAGTGGGACATCACGGAGGAGGAATGCCGGGATTTCGCGGTCAGCAGCCACAGGAAGGCTCACCTGGCCACGGTAAACGGGTATTTTCAACGCGAGATTGTCCCCGTAAAAGGTCTGGATCAGGAGGGAAACGAGATCACACGGGCGAGCGACGAGACCATCCGCCCGGAGACCAGCCGGGAATCGCTCGCCGCTCTCAAGGTCCTGCCGGGTACCCGGTGGATCACGGCCGGGATTGCGAGCACCATAACCGATGGAGCCTCGGCGGTCGTGCTCATGAGCGAGGCCGGGATGAAAGAGCTGAAGATCGAGCCGCTTGCCCGGATCGTCGCCAACGCGGTGGTGGGCTCCGATCCGCATCTCATGCTGTCGGGCCCTATCTATGCCACTCCGAAGGTTTTGCGCAAGGCGGGTTTAAAGATGGAGGATATCGATCTATTCGAGATAAACGAAGCGTTTGCGCCGGTCCCTCTTGCCTGGGCGAAGGAACTCCATGCGGATGTGGAGAAGTTGAACGTAAACGGGGGGGCGCTTGCCCTCGGCCACCCCGTAGGCAACTCCGGCTGCCGCCTGACGGTGACCGCGGTCCATGAACTGCGCCGGCGTTCCTCCCGCTTTGCGCTCGTCTCACTTTGCACCGGAGGAGGAATGGCGCCGGCGACCATTATCGAAAGGGCCTGAAAGAAGGCCGGGTTTTCAATTGCCTCCTGGTACGGGATGGGTCCGGAACCGGAACGCTTTGAGAAATTCGAACCACAACACCCCCAGGATGCCCGAGGCGAGGCAAATGGCCAGGTCGATCGGGTGCAGGAGGCCGAAGCGGAACAGTCCCCGCAAAAAGGGAACATACAACACCAGACCCAGGAAGATCGTTGCCCCTCCTGCCACCGCCCACATGGCCGCATTGGGCTTTTTCAATGTCGCCCAGGCAGACCGGGACCAGGATCGATTGACCAGAATCAGGCCGAGATTGGCGACGATGAGGGATGTAAAGACGAGTGTCCGGGCGTTCCGTTCGCCTTGTCCCAGAGAAAGCGCAAGGAGATAGACTGCGGTCAAAATGGCCAGTACGCTCAAACCCTGCAACAAACTGAGCATCAGGAGCGTCTTGCTGAACAGGGGCTCCTTGGGATTGCGGGGCGGTCTTGTCATTGTGTCGGAATCCTCCGGTTCGGCCTCGAAGGCAATCGAGCAGGCCGGGTCGATGATGAGTTCGAGGAAAGCGATGTGCACGGGAGAGAGGATGATCGGCAATTTGAACAGAACGGGCAGGATCGCCAGGCCTGCTATCGGCACATGGATGGCCAGGATGTAGGCTACGGCCCTTTTCAGATTGTCGAATATTCTCCGCCCCAGTCTCACGGCCTGGACGATGGAGGAAAAATCATCATCGAGGAGCACCAGGGCGGCCGATTCGCGCGCGACATCCGTGCCTCTGCCCCCCATGGCGATTCCGATATCCGCCGCCTTGAGAGCGGGGGCATCGTTTACCCCGTCTCCGGTCATGGCGACGAGTTCCCCGCTGGCCTTGAGCGCATTTACCAGGCGCAGTTTCTGCTCGGGCACCACCCGCGCGAAAATGTTGACTGAACCGATGCGCTCTTGAAGCGTCCGGTCGTCCATTTTGTCCAGTTCTGCCCCGGTCAGGACATCCCCCGGGGAGGCAAGGCCGATCTCTTTGGCAATGCTCCGTGCGGTCACCGGATAGTCTCCGGTGATCATTACGACCCGCACTCCCGCCCGGGAGCACACTTTTATGGAATCTCGGACATGCGGACGCACCGGGTCGGAAAACCCCAAAAGCCCCAGAAACTCGAACGGAAAATCGTGCTGCCCCTCCGGCAAGCCTTCTCCATCGAAGACCGACTGTGCAACTCCCAGGACTCTCAGGCCCTGGCCCGCCATGGTCTGGACCTGTTGTGCCACCTCTTCTTTTTGCGCCTCCCCCAGGTGGCAAAGATCCACAATGGCTTCGGGCGCCCCCTTGGCGGCAATGACGTAATCCCGGTTCCGCGGGGACCTCCACACATGGGAAAGGCTCAAAAGCGCCCGGGAAAGGGGATATTCGCGCACGAACTCCCAATCGTTGTGGATGTGTTCGGTTTTGCCCAGGTAGCGCTCCCCCATCTTTTTCAGGGCTATCTCCATGGGATCGAAGGGGGCATTTTGGCTGGCCAGGATCGCAAATTCGAAAAGCTGGTGAAAGGCTTCGGGAAGGGGTTCGTTTCCATGGCCCTTGAAGCTGTAAAAACGGCCTTCCGCGAAAAGGCGGGTGACCGACATCCGATTGAGGGTCAAAGTTCCGGTCTTGTCCACACAAAGCACCGTAGCCGCACCGAGGGATTCCACGGCGGGCACCCGGCGGGTGAGCACGTTTTTTTGGGCAATGCGCCAGGCCCCAAGCGCCAGGAAAATGGTCAGTACGACGGGAAATTCCTCGGGAAGCATGGCCATGGCAAGGGAGACACCGGCGAGAAAAGCGTGGAGCCAGTCGCCCCGGGTCAGTCCATACACCGTGACGACCACCGCGCAAAGAAAGACCCCCAGACATGCCAGGTATCGGACGAGACGCCCCGTTTCCCTCTGGAGCGGAGTCACTTCGATATCCACTCCCTGCAAGGCTTTGCCTATTTTTCCGAGTTCGGTGCGGGGACCGGTCGCCAGGACGCGTGCGACGCCCTGTCCCTGGACGACCAGCGTTCCCGAATAGACGAAGGGCAGATCGTCTCCACCCGGAAGAGGCGCATCCGGTACGATTTCACCACAGGCGATTTTGCGAACCGGCGCCGATTCCCCGGTGAGAAGCGATTCATCGATCGACAGGCTGGTGCAGGAAAGAAGTGCCGCATCGGCCGGGACGCGGTCCCCTTCACCCAGCACCAGGATGTCGTCCCGGACGACCTCGCGGCCCGCGATGCGTTTAACGCCCCCGTCACGGATCACGGTGGCCCGCGGGCTCGAAAGGTCCCGAAGCGCTTCGAGCGCCCGCTCCGTCTTGCGCTCCTGGTAGAGAGTTATGCCCATCACTACCAGGACAAACCCAAGCAGTACCAGGGCTTCCCGGAGGTCGCCCAGAACGAGATAAATCGTCCCGCATGCCAGCAGAAGAAGAAACATCGGCTCCCGGATTACGCCGAAAGCAATGGTGAAAATGCTGCGTGGTTTTGAGGAAGGCAGTTCGTTGTAGCCCTCTTCTTCCAGCCTGTCGCATACCTTCTTTTCGGTAAGGCCGGAAAATTTGCCGAATTCTGTTTCAAGCATCTCGATACCCCATAAGAAGGTTCCTTCAATGACTGAAACCGGTCAAGGCATACAATAACTATCATATCGGGGGACAGTAGCGCAAAAACTCAATTATGCCGGGAGGTGGCAGTGGCCACCTCCCAGTTCGGGGTGATTTACGAGTTTGTAAACACGAAGGGACTCTCCCGCGAGGAACGGTTTAGCGCTTTTCCCGCACGCTTTGCAACGCCTCGTCAAGATGGGCGCGGGCAGAGACCATTTCCTCTTCGATCCTCTGCAGGACATGGGGCGGCAACCCGGTGCCCGCACCGGCCAAAAGATTCCTCAACGCATCGGCTTTTTGAGCAAGTTCTGCGAGGGTATCGCCAAGGGCGGGCGCTTCCTTTACCAACTCCGGCGGCTTTGCTCCCCGCTCGAGCTCTCCGGATTCGGTTATACGGTCGCCTATGGAGGGTACGTGGACTTCAAAGCCGAATTTCTGCCGCACCAGAGCCGCGAATTCATCGCTCACACTGGATTCGCCGTGTATGATGTTCACCTTCATCGCAGGGTTTTTAAAATGGCCCAGCCATTCGAGCAGCCCATTTTGGTCCGCGTGCGCGGAGAGGCCGCCGATCGTAAAGATTTTTGCCCGCACAATGACTCGCTCGCCCAGTATCTTCACCATCCGCGCCCCTTCCACCAGGGTCCTGCCCAAAGTCCCGGCGGCCTGGAAGCCGGCTATCACCAGGGAACACCCCGGCCGCCAGAGGTTGTGCTTGAGATGATGGCGGATCCTTCCCGCCGAGCACATGCCGTTTCCTGCAAGCACGATGGCCGGCCCTTCATGAGTGTTTATCTCTATCGACTCCCGGGCGGACCGGGTGGAGACCAACTGCTCGAAATTGAAGGGATCGATTCCCGAGTCGAATACGGCCCTGGTTTGCGCATCAAAGTACTGCCGCATGTGTCGAAAGATCGTCGTTGCGGCTATCGCCAGGGGGCTGTCCAGGTAAACCGGCATGGAGGGTATTTTCTTTTCCCTGAAAAATTTGCCGATTATAAAAAGCAGTTCCTGCGTACGCTCGACGGCGAATGCCGGAATGAGGACTTTTTCGCCGCGTTCGTAACTGTAGCGGATCGCCTTTAGCAGTTCCTCCTCGCTTTCATCGATCGATTTGTGATTGCGGTTTCCATAGGTGGACTCGATGAAAAGCAGGTCGGCTTCGGTCAGGATCTCCGGGGGTCTGAGAATCATGTGCCCCTTGTATCCCAGATCTCCCGTAAAGACGATCCTGCGCGGACGCTCCGGTGAGCCGTCGAAAATCTCCAGGATCGAGGAGCCAAGAATATGGCCCGCGTTGTGAAACGTAACGCTAAAACCCGGCTCCAGGCGCAGGGGCTCATTTTCCTTCACCGGAACGAAAAGAGGCAGACACGCTTCGGCATCCTCTATCCTGTAGAGGGGCTCGACCTCCATGTCCCCCTTTCGCTTATTCTTTCTTCCATGCCATTCGGCTTCCATCTCCTGGATGTGGGCAGAATCGAGAAGCAGGATCTTTGCCAACTCGGCAGTCGGCCCGCTGGCATAGATTTTTCCCCGAAACCCGTCTTTTACCAGCCGCGGGATCCTTCCGCTGTGATCGATGTGGGTGTGCGTGAGAAAAAGCGCCTCGATCTCCGCCGGATTGAAGCCCCAGGGGCTGTGGTTCAACCTCTCCATTTGCGCCCCGCCCTGGAATAGACCGCAGTCGACCAGGTATTTTCGTCCGTTATCTATGAGAAAACTGGAGCCGGTAACACAGCGGGAGGCGCCAAGGCAGGTGATCTGCATCCGAGGGTTCCTTTCCTGTTCAAATGTTTACGATATCAGTGTAGACTTGCTTTATCGGCCACCTGATAACAATATGCAAGCAGATAAGGAATAGAGATGGAAAACGGGAAAAAAGATAAAGGCAAGCTCATTGTATTCGGCATAATGTTCTGGTATCCGCTGGCCGGGGTGACCTACCAGTTTTTGCACTACCTCACGGGGCTCCGGCGCCTGGGGTGGGACGTCTATTACGTCGAGGATTCGAGCCGGTGGGTCTTCGACCTGAAAGATTTCGAACTGACCCCGGATGCGTCGGCAAATATCGATCTGGTGGCTCCGGTCCTGGAAAAGCACGGATTTTCGGGAAAATGGGTCTTCCGAGGCGGCTATGAGGGAGGCAAGTGCTACGGGATGAGTGAGGCCGAACTCGCACAACTCTACCGGGACGCCGATGCGCTTTTGAACGTCACCGCCTCCCAGGAGCTTCGCGAGGAGCATCTGGCCATTCCGAGAAGGATCTACGTGGAGTCCGATCCTTTCAACGTCCAGGTAAAGGTGCTGGAGGGAGATGTTAAGACGCTCAACGCCCTTTCCGCACACGACATCCATTTTTCGTTCGGCGAAAACCTCGGGCAGCCCGACTGCGACCTGCCTGTAGACGTCGTATGCTGGCACCCGACAAGGCAGCCGGTGCTTATGGATCTGTGGCAAAACCCGTTCCCGCCGGTGGGCGACTCGGCCTATTCGACCATTACGACCTGGAAAAACAAGGGCAAGGACCTGGTCTTCCGCGGAGAAACCTACTATTGGACCAAGGACCGGGAATTTTTGAAGATAATCGATCTGCCCAAACGAAGGCCGGTCGGGTTCGAACTCGCTACTCTCGTGGACGAAAAAACGCACGACCTCCTATCGGAAAACCGATGGAGGATCGCAGACTCCATGCATGTTTCCAGGGACATCGACCGGTACCGCGAATACATCCAGAAGTCCCGGGGCGAGTTTACGGTCACCAAGGACCAGGTCGTTCGCCCCAAGACCGGCTGGTTCAGCGACCGCAGTTGCTGCTTTCTCGCCGCGGGCCGGCCCGTTATAACCCAGGAAACCGGGTTCAGCAAATTCCTGCCGACCGGCAAGGGGCTCTTTGGCTTTTCCTCCATGGACGAAATTCTTGCCGCCGTGGATGTCATCGAAAGCGATTACGAAGGCAGCTGCAGGGCGGCCAGAGAGATCGCACAGGAATATTTCGCCGCCGAAAAGGTGCTCGGGAAACTGATGGCGGAGGCCGGACTGGGCTAGCCGCCGGCGTGCCGCCGGAGCCGGGTTGCCGGCTTGCAAAATCGCCGCCGGCAAAACAGGGCGGGCAACCCCCCGGGACTCGCCCCGCCCGCCCGCGAAGCAGGCGGGCAACTCGGCAGCGGCGGCCCGCCGCCGGGCAACTCGGCAGCGGCGGCCCGCCGCAGGAGGGCAAGATTGAGGCAAACCGCGGTGCGATTTCAATGGCTGGACGGCGTCAAGGGAATCGCCGTTCTGTGGATCGCGCTCTATCACTGCCTGCTCGCGTACGGCAGCGGAACCATTCCGTGGCCGATCACCTACGCCTCTTTTCACGATTTTTTGGGCGCGGGGGCTCAGAACTCGTTTCTCGGAAATGTGGCGCGTGGCGCCGAAGGGATACTTGCCGCGATCATTCAGCGGGGGCCGCAGGCCGTTGGCGTCTTCATACTGTTCAGCGGGTTCGGTCTCACCTATTCACTCGTGAGACGGGGCACAGCGAAGGCCCCGTGGTCTGCGTGGTACAAACGGCGGTTCACGAGGCTTTTCCCCGTCTACTGGGTCGCACACATCATCTTTCTCCTCTCGCCCTTCACCGTTCTTCACGGCCATTTCGACTACCGCTTCTTTTTGAGCTTTCTGGGCGACAGAGTCTATCCGGTCGAAAAGATGTTTTTCTATTTCGTTCCGGCCTGGTGGTTCATGGGGCTATTGATCGAACTCTACCTGGTGTACCCGCTTCTTTTCACGCTCCTGGAAAAGATGGGGTGGGTGCCGTACCTGGGGCTTTGCATCGTTTTGAGCGTAGCTTCCCGATACCTCCTGTTGGACGTTTTCCGGGCAAACGGGTATTACGAAATGGGGGCCTTCTTCGTCTGCAGGTTGTGGGAATTCGCCGCAGGGATGGCTCTTGGCAAACTCATGGCTCAAAGACCCGAGTGGACGCTCAAGGGGCTGCTTTCCTGGAAGGGGCTTTTCGCCGGGACCCTCGTGTATGCTCTGGGCCTTTGGTGCTACCGACCCGATTTTTTGTATTTTTTCTCAGACGGTCTTACCACGATGGGCCTGTCGGTGATTCTCGTTCACCTGGCCTACCGGGCGGACCGGTTGCCCGGTTTAGGGAAAGCCCTTGCCAAAACCGGGGTCTATTCCTACAGCATCTACCTTTTGCACCAGCCCTACGTGATGTATGTCGGAAAAATGATGCGAGCGCAAAGCATGAGGGCCTTCCTGGGGATCGCCTGTGCGGTGACGCTTCTGGTCGTTTCGGGTTCGATTCTAATCGAGTCCTCGGTTAACCGTGCCGTAGACCGCATTTTTTTTGCGGCTGCGGACAAAACCTGATTTTTAGTAAAAAAAGGTTAAAGTTTTTTTCCTTCCGTGTCGATGAGTGATTTAGAAGCATAGTATCTGCGAGCACGCCGAGAGCGGGGGAAGGGCCATAAGGGCGGCTCCCCGGCTTTGGGGGGGACTTGCCGGTTTACGTGGAAGTTTTGCAGCAGAAAGAGCAAGGATACAAGCCATGGTCAGAGAGCTCAGCGGACACGAAATTGATGCTCTTCAGTACGAATTGCTGGTCAAAGACATCGTTGCCGCAGCCGAGAGGCTGCCTCCTTTTCCCGACATTGCCTGGAAAATCGTCTCCCTTGTCAAATCCATGGCCCCGGTAAAGGAAATCGAGGCCCTCATTGCCTACGATCAGGCCATTGCGGCAAAAATTCTGCGCATGGGAAATTCGGTCTACTACAGCCGCCAATATGAAGTGCGCACTGTCCGCGAGGCAATCCTTCTGCTCGGGAACACAAGGCTTTTGCAGGTCGTCGTTGCCGCCTGCTCCACGCTCTACTACGGACCGGGCAATTCACCCGAGGAGCGCGAACTCTGGGAGCATTCGGTCTACACAGCGCTCCTCTCCCAAATCGTTGCGCGCCGCATGCGGCGCGAAGAGACCCTTACGCTCTACACGGCCGCCTTATTGCACGATATAGGCAACACCATTCTCAATCTCTACGCCAAGATTTACCTCCACTCCAGCCTGCGGGAGATACGGGGCGAGAGCGACACGGTCAAGGCCGAACGGCGGGCACTTGGAATCGACCACCAGGAGTTGGGAGCCATCATCTCCCGCAACTGGAAATTCCCCCCGGACATCGTGGCCGCGATCGAACATCACCACAATCCCGAAAAAGCCGGAAAATATGTGGAATTCGTCTCTCTGATTTATATTGCCGATGCTCTGGCGCTATCGTTTGCCAGGCAGGACGACAAGCAGCACGGCAAGATCTTCGATCCGGAATCGGACCCCGTGTTCAAACGATTCAATATCACGCGCACCATGATCGACGAATTTCAAAACGAGGTCAAGACCGGCATGTCGGATGTCGCCAAGGCCCTTGCTTCGATATAAGACGGGAAGTTGAAAGGCTGCGGGAGGGCTTTGCGCCCTCCCGCCTGACTGCGAGGTTTCGTGCCGTTGCGCCGAATCAGGCGCCGGACACCTTTGGTCTGGGCGATGTTGCGCGAGCCTTTGCCCCCCGGGCCTCGGGCTTTGCCCCCTGGGCTGCGGGCCGGTTCCTGCGACGTCCGAAGGGAGGTTTTTTGCCTCTTGCAGACGGGGGCCTGGATTTTTTGCCGGCGCTTAGCGCTCGCGTAGGTTCGAGGCCGGGGATCACCTCAATGTTCAGGTTTTGGCCGATATAGCGTTCGATGCGGTCCAGGTATTCAAAATCGGCCTGGGAGACCAGGGAGATGGCCACTCCCGATTGGGAGGCGCGCCCGGTTCGTCCGATGCGGTTGACATAATCCTCGGCCGACCTGGGCAGATCGAAATTGATGACATGGCTCACTCCCGTAATGTCTATCCCGCGCGCGGCCACATCGGTTGCGACCAGGATTTTTATCTTGCCCCGCCGCATGTTTTCCATGGTGCGATTGCGAACAGTCTGGGTCATGTCCCCATGCAGAGCGGCAACCCCGAAGCCTTCACTCCCGAGCTGCCGGGCCAGCATATCCGCATCCTTTTTTGTGGCCGAAAAGACGATCGCCCGGTGTAAATCCTCCCCGGAGCACAGGTGCCTCAGGATACGCCCCTTATGCTGGAGATTGTCGGTGATATGCAGACGCTGCTCGATTTTGTCGTGGGTGACTTTCCCACCGAGGGCCAAATCCACACGCTCGGGGTCCTTCATGAATTTTTGCGCGAGCTTTGTGGTCGCCGGGTTCATCGTTGCGGCAAACAGGAGCGTCTGACACTGTTCGGGCATTGCGTCGGCCACAAATTCCACATCTTCTATAAAACCCATGTCCAGCATGCGGTCGGCTTCGTCCAGGATAAACATCTCGACGTTTGACAAATTGATGCGGCCGCGCCAGATGTGATCGATCAACCTGCCCGGGGTGGCGATGATCATCTCCGGGGACTGGGAAAGCGCTCGTATCTGATCTCCAAAGGGCATCCCGCCATAGATGGCGACGCTGTGCGCCTTCGTGTATCGTCCATATTTCGAGGTCGCCCGCGCGATCTGCTCGGCAAGCTCCCGGGTGGGCGAAAGAACCAATATCCGCAGGCCTCTTTTGGACGGATCGTCGAAGAGCTTCTGGAGGGCCGGCAGGACAAAGGCCGCCGTTTTTCCCGTACCGGTGTTTGCCGAAGCGATCAGGTCCTTGCCCGAAAGCGCTATCGGAATTGCCTCCCGCTGGACGGGAGTGGGCGAATCATGGCCGCATCGGCTCAAGGCTTTGAGGATGGGCGGCGCAAGCTGCAGTGCTTCAAATGACATAAAATTTGCGTTCCTTAAAATGAGTTTGTACTCGCAAGTGATCCGGATCACAAAGGAGTCCGGACGAAAGAGCAGGCCCGAAGCTGCGGTTGAGGCTGCAACCCTCTCGAAATATCCGATGACCGTTTAGCGGCGCAAAAAAATCGCAGCGGAAGCGCTCTCGTAAGAGACGTTCCAACATCGTCGCCAACCGGTATTCGGTGCAGCCTGAATGTGCGGGATGCAAGAAAGGTCAGTGATCGATGGCACTTGGCGGCACACCGGGTGGAGATATACCCCCACACTCTACCGCCAAAAACCCAAACGGCTGATGCTATTATATAGCGGAAATTCTGAATGGCAAGCATTTGCTGAATAATTTGCCGAAAGCGAGCGCCGGGCGCCGGCTATTTCGAAGCATCCGGCCGAATTTCCCTCTATTTATAGAACCATGTGTTTGTGGTGAAGTCGAAGAACGTCTGTGGATCGGATGTGCCTTGTATATAGAGGATCCAGCCGCCCGGGCTCCCGACTCTGTAGAGATAGGGATACATGGTCTGGCTTGTCCAGCAGAAGGCGTTCAAGGAAGCGACCCAGGCCCAGAGGCTGTTTGCAGGATCCCCGTAGGGATAGAGCCAGCCGAGTGTTTGGTGGTATATCCAGGGGGAGGCGTTGGTGTTAAACACCCCAAACCAGCTTTCCCACCAGCCGCCTCCAAGATTCACTGCATTTTGCCACGAGACCCCCGCATAGGTTAATGAAAATGAGCCCTGATCGTAGAAGTTTCCTTCGCAGTAAATGTCGTAGTTGCCGGAAAGGGTCAAATTCTGCACATTCATTGAGGTGAAGGTGAAACTGCACCCGTAGCCGGGAGCGTATATGCTGAGAAGGTTGGAGCGCAGCACCCCGCTTGCTATGGGGAGCGGACCGGTCCACTGCGAGTTGGAAAGCGTGAATCCCCCCGTGATTGTCGAACCCGAGGAATAGAGTTGGGCCTTCATTGCGCCGGAAGAATTGCTCGATGTGCTGCTCCATCCTCCATCCCACTCTCCGGGCATGAATGCATCCGCCCGGTTGGCGCAAACAAGCGCTGCGGCAAAACAGACCGCAAGGATTGCCGGAATCCACAGACAACTGCGAGGGGGCTCCATACGGGCCTCCGGTCAACAGGTGGGGGCACTGCAACTGGTTACGATTCAGAAAAGATACGCTGCCGCATCAAGGCGGTATTCACGGTACAGGATTCATTTGTGACTGCATTGACGATAACTGGTTTGAAACTGTCCCGGAAAACAGTATGGCAGATTTCTCGTGCCGGCGCAAGGTCCTTGTGCAGGTCCTTGTGCGGAGTCGGTCCCAAGTGATTCTAGATTTTTATAAACAACCGTTTTCTCCACATAATCCACGCCACCAGGTACATGGAGAAAACAATCCAGAGTGCCCAGAGCAGCGAATCGGCCTTCGGACCCAGGTGGTGGAAGAAGTTTCCAAAAAGAAAGGCGTGGGCGCTTTTCTTTTCTCCTGTGGAGGTCTCCAGTTCCAGTGCCCAGAGAGAATGAACGTAGACGATCGACAGAATATAGAGCGTTATCGCATTTATGCCTAAAATGGTGAAAGGTTTTGCCCAGCGCGCAAATCCGGCGACGTCGATGCACCCATAGAGTAGCGCGAGGGTGACAAGGGACAGGCCGGCCATGAACATGCTGAACGTGCTCGTCCACAGGCTCTTGTTTATCGGGAGCCAGTGGCCCAGCAGGAGGCCTGCCATCATCAGGAAGGCTCCGGCCCCCACCATCCCGGCGATCTTGCGACCTCCGGAAAAGGGGGTTTTGAGCCAGCGGGCGGTGAGTACCCCGAAAAGAGTCGTCGCAATAGCGGGAAGGGTGCTGATTATGCCTTCAGGGTCCCATTTGCCGCCGGTGTAGGACCACATGTATCCCTTTAGCAGATGGGAATCGACCCAGGCCGCGAAATTTTTGCCCGGCTCCAGGACCCCGGCGCCGATTCCCGGTACGGGGACGAAGCGCATCATCAGCCAGTAGGAGGCGAGCAGGCCGACCAGCCACAGGATACGGCCCCGCAGATCACTCTTTAGAACGATCAGGGAAGTGAAAAGATAACAGACGGCTATTCGTTGCAACACTCCGGGGATGCGGACGGTGGATAGATCGAACCTCGGGAAAATATTGACAAAGATGCCCAGCGCGAAAAGGATGAATGTCCTTTTGAGTATCCGCGCCACGAGCGCCCGCCGGGAAATCTTTCTTTCCTTCTGCCCGTCCAGGGAAAAAACGATCGAGACTCCCACCATGAAAAGGAAAGCCGGGAAAATCGTGTCGGCAACCGTCCACCCGTTCCAGGCGGAATGGCTCAAAAGGGAATAGACATTTCCCGGGTCTCCGGGGCTATTGACCAGAATCATCAAGGCGATGGCGATGCCGCGAAAAGCGTCCAGGGAGGCAAGACGCACGGGGGCGGCGATTTCGCCGGCGGTGGCTTTTTTTCCCCCCTCCAGGGTGATATCGGTTGGACGGCCCATGGAAACTAGCCTCACTTCGTTTCAGGCAACAGGTTTGGCGGTGACGTGATCGATTGGTGAGGTGGCATCCGCCGGTAACGGCCACCGGGCGCCCAGCCTCGTTCCCGTTCCCGGGACCGACCGTATGGTAAAGGCCCCCCCGGAGAGTTCCGCCCTTTCTTTCATGCTCGTCAGCCCAAGACCCTGCCTTTCTCGAATTTTGGAAAGAACGGCTTCGAGGTCGAACCCGTCTCCATTGTCTTCTATTATAAGCTCCATAAAACCGTTGCGCTTGAGAAGCGAAAATTCCACGAATTCGGCCCCGCTGTATTTGGCGATATTGTTAAAGGCTTCCTGGACGATCCGGAATATGACGATCTTCAACTCCTCAGGGATATCCTGTTCTTCGATGCCGATTTCCTCCTCGATGTGGACCGAAGAATAGGTCGTTCGATATTGTCTGAAAAACCAGTTAAGAGCTGCGAGGATCCCGAAGTCGTCGAGAACCAGGGGCCTTAGCTCCGACATCATCTTTCGCACCTCGCTTATCGCAAGCTGGGTCATGGCAATGGGGGCATCGAGCAGTTCGGGCGCAGACTCCTTCTGATCGAAGCGCAGGCGAGCATTTTCGATCCCAACCTTTATGGCGGTAAGAGAGGATCCCAGGCTGTCGTGAAGCTCTGCTGCGATTCTCCTTCTTTCTTCCTCCTGGGCCGAAAGGAGCCGGGCGGATAGATCGCGCAACTGCTCCCGGCTCTCCCGCAGCGCATCCTCGGTCTTCTTGCGCTCGGAGATATCGACGGCAAGTTTTAGCACCAGCGCAGAGCCGTCACTGTCGGTATACGGATGAGAATGCGTGGAGAAGCTCCTTCCCCCGGGATCGGTCCATTCCCACTGCCTGGGCGTCTGTGTATCGAAGCCGCACAGTTCGCTGCACTCTTTACAGGGCAAGCTCTCCTGCTTCAAGACTTCATAGCAGTGCTTTTCCCCAGGATCTCCGAAGGTTTCCCGAAAGGTGCGATTGGCAAATCGGATCGAATGATCGGGCCCCTGCAGATAGAGACAGGCGGGAACGGCTTCGAAAACCGAAAAAAGCCTCTCCTGCGCATCCTTTAAGGCCTTCTCCCGTGCCCCGACCTTTTCCGCCATGATATTGAAAGCGGAGGCGAGCCCCTTCAGTTCGACAGGGCCGCTTTCTTCGATGGGCTCCGTTCTATCCCCGCGGCCAAGGGCCAAAGTATGCTCCAGAAGCCTTCTAGCCGAGCTGGAGATCCCTTCGGAGAGGACGAGTGCTACAAAAAAGACTGCTCCCATGATCAGGACAATCAGGACCGCGCCTCGGAGCAGTTGCGAGAAAATGGGGGCCATGACCGCCTGTTTGGAACGGTCTACGCTTGCCGCCCAGCCGATCGAGGGGATCGGGACAACGGCGACTACCCGCTTTTCCCCGATAGTGCAGCAGGGAAAAACCCCGCTCACTTCCCTTCCCGCCAGCGCGCTTCTGACAAACGGCCGACTTTCCAGGAGCTTCCGCTCCCCCCGGGTCCACTTCTTCTCCGGTTCCCGGTAGACCGCCTCCCCATGGCTGTCAATGATCGTGAGCGTTTCATCCTGCCGCAGATGAATGGAAATGACCTGATCGAGCTTATCGGGTTCGATCGTCGCTACTACTATGCCCAGAAGGTCCCCCTTTTTTCCTCGAATCGCCCGGCTCACGGTGAAAACCGGTTTGCCCGTACTGTGCGACCGAAAAAGGCTACTCACCACCCAAGGCTTGCCCGACAGGAGTTCCTGCACGTAATGACGATCGGCATGATCCAGGCCCGGCGCCGAGGGCGAGCCGGAGGAAAGGACATGGCCATGGGAATCCAGCCACGTAAAGTTCCGAACGGCCGGAAATTCGTGTCTGTTCAATCGGAGGATTCGGCTCATCTCTTCTGCCGAGAGGGGGCGCCGCAGGGTGAGGCCGGCGCCGATAGCAAGTTCTTGATGCAAAACGTCGGTAACGAAATTATTGAAGGTTGTCGCCACTGCCCGGGACACCTCCAGGTAGGCCACCGACTGGCTTTCCACCCGGTCCCTGAATCGTGTGTATACATACACGATCTGCACGAGCATGATCGGAACCAGCACGGACAGGAGGAGCAGAAAGAGCCTCCCGCGAATGGAGGCAAAGGGCGACTGGAGGGCTGTAAAAATCTTTCGCGGCGACTTCGCACCATTATTTCGCATGGAAGAATCAACCGTCACTGTAAGGATTCAAGGAAATCAGGGGGTATTTTACAAGGTATCGCGGGCAAATACAAGCGTCCACCCCGCTGGCGGCGAACTGCCAAAGAACCGCATAGCGGCATGGGGGAGCAGGGGGCGATGGCCCCTGCTCCTTTGCTTTACCTCAGACGGCTTCGAGGAGTTCTTCTTCAAAGTTGTCCGAATACTTTTTCATTTTTTCGATAACCGCGGGCCAGGCGGTCTTTAGGGAATTTCTTCCCATAAAGAGCCCGATATGCCCCGAATCGACCAGATACTGTTCCATCTGCCAGGGGGGGGTGGAAACGTATTTGGCGGCATTAAACACCTGGCCGGGAGTCGTGATGTCGTCTTTTGAGCCGCCAATCATAAAAAGAGGGCAATCGATATTTGTCAAATCGATTCTTTTATTGAACAGCGTCATTTGCCCCTTGACCAAATTGTTCTTCATAAACAACTGATCGACTATCTGGAGATACCAGCTCCCCGGCAAGTGGCGGACACACTCATACCAGTCTCTAAACCGACGATGCCTCTCGAGGAAGGCATCATCTTCGATATTATTATAGAGATTGTAATAGTCCAGAAAAAATCGGTCGTAAGGATTCATCAGCTTGAATGCAAGCAGTTGAAACTCTCCCCTGTAGATGCCTCCTCCGGCAAGAACCATGGATTGGAAGAAATTATAGGGCAAAAAATCGCACGCATTCTTGATTTTGCCACCTCCCGCATGGGCGTCTATAGGAGAACCTGCGAGTACAAGTGAATTCACCCTGGGGCCGAAAAGCGCCGTGTACATCGCTCCCTGCCACCCCCCCTGGCACAGGCCCACAAGATTTACCTTTCGGCCGATGTGCGATACGCACCGGTCTGTGTGCGTAATGAGGGTCTCCAGGGTCTCCCCCGACTGCCAGCAAGTGGCGCTTTTCCAATCTATTGCATAGATGCTTCTCATGCCGGATTTTAGAAACGTGCCGACCAGGGAATTTTCCGGGGAAAAATCACAAATGGAGCTGTGATGACCGGCCTGCGGAGGAAGAATGAGGACGGGATTTTTATCGTCTCCCTCCGAGAACTTCCTCAGTCGGAATGCACTGGTTTCCAGCACTATTTCGTTTTCAGTTGCGAAGGTTGGCTCGGTTACGGGCCTGGTGGCTTCAACGAGGAATTTCATCCATTTGGAACATACGTCATACATCTTCGTCCCCCTCCCAAGGGATATTGCACATACCATCTCACGAGGTTTTGAAAATAGGTGGACTCCTCCTCCTTTGCGAACCGGTTCAGTGTGAATAGACGGACTGCCGGCGGTTCGGGCGCATCAGGCCGCCGGCAAATTGCATCGAGTTTGTCAGATAATTGGGATTTTGCGGCGGACTCTATTATAGAGTCGGCAGGAGTGCAAGAAAAAATAAAGGGAAAATCAGTGTTAACGGAGAATTTTTGAAAAATGATCGTAGTTCTTGGATGCGGGGGAAAGGGCGCCCTCAGGGAGCAGCGAAAGTCAAAAAATCCCCTTCACTGCTCACCGAGGGCGGCGAGAATTCGATCAGGCGAGCACTCCACGGCTTTGGGCACTCAGCAGGGACCTAACCCAGTTGGCGTCTCCCTCGAAGGTAAGCCTTTCGGAGTGCCAGGCGACCAGGGTCCCGCGGTGTCCGACGCTGATCACCGCAGAGCAGGGCAAGTTGTTTTGAAGCACATTGTAGAGGGCCTCCTCCGATTTTTCATCCACGGAGGCAGTGGCCTCGTCGAGGAATATGAAATCGGGCTTGACGAGCAAAATCCTCGAAAAGGCGAGGCGCTGCTGCTCTCCAAGAGAGAGCACGTGTGCCCAGTCTTCGTCTCTATCCAGGTATTGTCCCAGGTGTGCCAGGCCGCAGAGTTCCAGGACTCTTTGGAAATCCTCGGGCTGGTAGCCGTTGGCATGGGGGTAGCAAAGCGCGTTTCCGAGGGTGCCCAGAGGCAGATAGGGCTTTTGGGGCAGAAACATGATTTTGGAGGACTCGGGCAAGGTCGCCGTACCCTCGCAGAAGGGCCAGATGCCGGCCAGCGCCCGGACCAGTGTGCTCTTCCCGCACCCGGAGGGGCCGGTGATAAGCAGGTGAGCGCCCGATTCGATATCGAGTTCGAGGTCCCTTACCAGAAGTTTCCCGTTGGGCAGCGACACATTGAAGGCTTCGATTTTTATGGCCTTGCAGGGAGCGCACTGGCACTTGGTCCCCGGAAGCAGTTCGGTGCTCTCGAGCCTGTCCATGGTTCTGGAAAAGCCTACCAGACGGTTAATCACCGCATGCCAACTGGCTATGGTGACATAACTGGTGACCAGGAAAGAAAATGCCCCCTGGACCTGTCCGAAGGCGTCTGCGGTCTGCATGAGACCGCCCAGGTTCATTTTGCCGGAAAAGAACCGGGGGGCCGCCATCAGGAGGGGGAAAATGACCGCTGCCTGGCTGTAGGAGTTGGTCACCCAGGAGAGCCGCTTTTGCCTCTTCATGATTTTCCAGAAATTGTCGAGCAGACTCTTGAATCGGCCCATCAGGTGGGTCTGCTCATGGTCCTCGCCGCCGTAGAGCGCGATCGACTCGCTGTGCTCGCGCACTCGGACCATGCTGAAGCGGAAATCGGCTTCATACTTTTGCTGGTCGAAGTTGAGCCGCACGAGGGGGTTTCCCACCCGAATCGTTACCCAGGTGCCGAAAACGGCATAGAGCATCGAAGCCCAGACCATGTAGCCCGGAATGGTGAACGAATGGGCGCCCAGCGGAACCGCAAGCGACCCGGAGAGCACCCAGAGAATAACGAGAAAGGAAAAGAGGGAAGCCACCGAACTCAGTAGACTCGTTCCCAGGTTTATCGTCTGCGAGATGTAGGAATTGATGTCTTCGCTGATTCGCTGGTCGGGGTTATCGGTCGCGGCGCCGTCGAAGTTAATCCGATAGTAGGCCTTATGGTTCAGCCATTCTTTGAGATACTTGTCCGTCAGCCAGTCTCGCCAGCGAATCTGCAGCATCTGGCTGAGGTAGAGCATATAGACGGCAAGGAAGATGTAGGCGGCGGCCAGCAGGCAAAACGTGAGAATTGAAGGCAGAAAGGCGGCCTTGTTAAGCGTCTGGAGGATATTGTAGAAATCCTTGTACCAGAGGTTTATTTTGACAAGAAAATAAACCATCCCCAGGTTGAAGGCGACTATAGCCACCAGCAGGACCCAGGCTCGCCATTTGTCTTCCGACTTCCAATAGGGAATGGCCAGTCTTCGGAACGCTTCCATAAATTCGGACATTCGGCGGAATCCCATAGCACGGGGTTAATTGGACACTGTCGCCCTCTTCGGGGCGACCCACCACAGATGCTCAATGATATACTTCGATACCGACGCAATTCAAGTAGGCGGAACCAGATTTGGGGGGCAGGGGGCGTGTCGCCGCTCACAGGTCGCCCGGCGGCGTGTCGCCGCTGACAAGTTGCCCGCCTGCTGCGCGGGCGGGCGGGGGCCGTTCATATTTCTTTCGTATCTTCTTCCTGTGTTGGGCTGGAAAAAATACTCGCCAGCAAAACGGCGACTATCCCGGTTAGAAATATCCCGTCGAAGGTCCCGGCCCCCCCGATGGAGACAATCGGAGCTCCGAGCCCCCGAACTTTGTCCAGGTTCAAAAGATCCGCCCCGATGAGCGTTCCGAGCGTTCCGGAAATATAGGCCAGGGCGGGGGCTGCGCGCCTTGCGAACAGGAGCCCTGCTCCGGTGGCGATAAGAGGAGGCACGAAAAGGGGTTCGGCGATCCCCAGCCCTTTTACCGGATAGGCAAGCAGGTGGGTGACGATCGTTACCAGTCCAACCCCCAGCAATGCGCTGAAAAAGAGTTTGTTTTTCGCCGCAAGGTAGAGGGAGAGAAGTGTAGGAATCAGTGCCCCGCCGACGTTTACCGCAAGCGTTGGTCCCCGCCACGCGGAGGCATACGGGATGAGGTAGCGCATCCCGAAAAAATCGACGTGGGCGTCCGAAAGCACCCGTTCGGCGGGGAAGTGATAGACGGGGATGTTGAAATAGGTGCTGAAAAGCGAAAGGAGCAGCAGAACGAACACATAGTGCCTGTTGATACCCATCCGTTCATAGGCGTAGAAAAGGACCTTCACCTCAATCATCGCGATGAGGAAAGCAAAGAGAAAAAAGAAAAAAAGATAAAATGGAACACCTGTCGGAAAATATTGCACGTTTCCCCTTTCTGCCCGAAAAAGAGCCCGCTGCGCGTCACTCCATCGTTCGGTGTGCATAAACCTGATAATTATTCCCTATGGGTTGGCAAGGTGGGGCGGGAAATAATCCTATTTCTAGAACCCCCTGTCCGTTTGTTGGATATCCCGCAACTGGCCGTTCATGAACGTGAAGACATAAATGAAGTCCTCCGGCCCCA
>JBMFWU010000020.1:0-44072 GCA_049964955.1 Syntrophobacteraceae bacterium | reverse complement strand
TCTATTCTGAAAAAATACCCCCTCATTCTGGCCGTTTATTCTGATTCCCTACAACTTGTCGTCTTTGTTTGACTAAAGAGGTGAAGGCGCCTGTGATTTGTCGCTCTTCTGCAACGCTGATCTTTACCACCTGCTCGGCTTCCTCCCGGGTGTGAGTACCGCATAGGGATGGCAGGCGAAGGGCGATCCGATTGGCGTCTTTGATTTCGCCCGTGCCGTGAAGCTTTCCGAGTCCAAAGAGCGATTCGATCTGATCGGAGCTCACCGGCAGACCGATATGGTCCTGACCAAGCCTTTCGGCGGTCTGGATTTGAGCTTGAAGATAATGAGTGAACCTGCTGCGGACGGGACTTGATCCGATGGTCCCGATGAATGGCGCATACCGGGCTATCGTGGAGTGGCTAAGCCCATGAGCCTTGATAATTCTCTGGCACTCCATCAGTGGCGCGGCATCGTCACGGAACCGTTTGATGAAGGTCCTGCATGAAGGGAGCTGATCCATGGAAGCTCGCAGCTTCCCCAAAATGGAACCCTTGCGGGAGCCTCCGGCGGGAGAAAGTCCAAGCAGGTAGTCCACCCACTCGATCAGGCGGTGTACATTCATGAAACGTGACTTGGTGTGCACCTTCGGGGGAGCGAGGCAGGCGAGCACCGTCTGCTTGAGCTTGCCGGATACCCGGCCACAGGACGAGAGAAAGGTCTCGAAGATCGGGGCTGGCTTGACTGGCTCCAGGAAGAATTTATATGCTGTCCAGAAGCCGAAAGAATTCTTCTCGTGAAATGCCGGCGGTTTTCAGATTGTTGCGGATTATGGCGACTGGGATCGTCATGCGTCGGGATGACGACGGGACGCGATGTGCCCGCCTTCACGTAGGATCGATGGCTTCCTTCCTGCCGTGCAAACCGGAAGCCCGCGCCAAGGATCACTTTCTCCAGGACTTTCCAGGGGAAGAGGCGTGAGCTTTCTTCCCATCAACTCAATCCGATCATGCTGGTGTGCCTCTCTATCGCTATCCATGCCGGGGCGATGCAATTACCTCTATCAAAATCATATCCGCACTCGTCAAGGATCTCGTCGAGGGTTCCCATCTCGGAGGCCGTTTGGACAAAAAGATGAACCGCCTCGTCAAGTGCCTTCTTCGCCTCGTTGGGGGTTTTTCCCGAGCTCATCACGTCCAACGGCATGGCGTGAGCAATAAACTGGCCACCTTCGCGCCAGATGTGAATAGTGTATTCAATATTCAAACTGACCGGCATGTCGTGCCCCCTCAATGATCGTTTCTATGCATGCATTTAACAATGGGACAGCATCATTCTCTGAATGATACGTCAGGAAGATGTAAATCCACAACAAATCTATTCATTTTCTGTTTGGTGTCATCCGACCCCACGCCCTGCGACCTCCATCCCGTCCGCCCCCTCCCACATGGTCCGGGATCGCCGAGTGTCTCTCGGGGGCAGAGGCCTGTCATTGCCTATGGACTTCACGGAGGTTGGAGTCCTGGTTGTTTAGCTGGCAATTACTTCCAGGTGAATCCCCTCGCGATCTTGCAGGAGGTGAATAACCTGGAACAGGTTGCCTGCGCGCGGATTACCTTTTGGGCCAAACATTCGCATCAGGCTTTTAGCGGGAATATTCGTTGCCTCCGCCAGCTCACCGAACCCGACGGCCGCGTTTATGTAGTCTCGTAAAATAGCTTTGCCCATATCAACGTCGCCAGCCAATAATGTATCGATGCCCTCTTTGAGAATGGCCCGTCGAAAATCTGCGTCCTGCCTTGCTCTGTCAAATAACGTTGTCCGAAATTCTCTCGTAAGTGTCATTGGAGCTGCTCCGTCCGCTTCCGTCTCTTGTAATCCTTCCAGCAAGACATGGCAGCTTCTATATCCACAGCTTGTCGCTTTTTTGATCCGCCTCCCAGCAGGATGACCAATTCTTCGCCATCCTTGCCGAAATAAATCCGATAGCCGGGGCCGAAATCGATTTTACATTCAAAGATACCACTGCCGACTCCTTTGACCCTGGAAAAATTTCCCTGCTCCATCCGATAAAGGGAGGTCGCAACTTTGGC
Organism: Syntrophobacteraceae bacterium; assembly: GCA_049964955.1. Lineage (GTDB taxonomy): Bacteria > Desulfobacterota > Syntrophobacteria > Syntrophobacterales > Syntrophobacteraceae > SbD1. The sequence continues at coordinate 42,000 of JBMFWU010000020.1, read as the reverse complement.
GGCAACTGCGGCATCCAGCCCTTCGAACCATTGTGCGAAGGGGGAGTCTCCTTTTTCGTCCACATATTCACGGATGGACTTAATCATAGCCTAAAGTAACACAAACGTTACCAGTGTCAAGCTTGGCGCCGTCAGCACACTTTTCCGTTGCTCAAATCACCATTCGAGGCATCCCGCATGGTCAAGGATCACCGAGTATCCCCAGGCGGATTAGTGTGGAAACAGCGGACTGGGGCATCCTACGTGGTTTCAATCACAAAGTATCCCTCAGAGACCACTGCGTTACGCGGCGGCTTGTGCGTGTGTGGAAATATCCATTCTTGCGTTAGTTCCCGATAATCTCGTTAAGGCCTCCAATGATTTGCTCCAGCTCCTCCTCCATAGCCCCTTCCGCCATGGTTTTCTCCGTGCTCGGGTCAAGCTTCGCACATTCTCCGGCGAGCCGCTTCCGTTCCAGTTCCTCCAATTTTTCTTCGACTGCTTCCTGGATTGCTTTACTATGATGATTATGTCATATCGAAAAAGAGGTCAAGCGCGGTAGATGCGGCGTGGAATAGCCAGGTCCGGATCATAGAGGATGCCCCAGGGGGTGGAGTGTGGAAATGGGGGCTGGGGCTGCATGGTTTCAAATCATAAATACGCGAGCCTTTTGCAAAACATTGCGATCCTTGCATAGTCAATCGGGTACCCGAAATACGTCCCGGTTGATCTCTATTCTTTTAAAATACAAAAGGGGATTTTTCTCTGTACCCGCCTAAGTGCGTGAAATCCCCCTCGGTCCCCCTTTTACAAAGGGGGAAGGAAAAAGAACCGCTCGTTCCTTCCTCAGGTAGTTTTGCCAGAGGCTCACGCCTCAGGGAATTTCTCATGCACAAAACCAACCCGGCGCTCAGTTACTCTGCGCCTCCTCGATCTGCCCGGTAAAGCGGCGGCCGCGCACGACGACTTCTTCGATGCCCGATTCATCGAGGCGGCGGACGAGGCGATAGGCGGTGCCGCGGCGGGCTCGGTCCGCCGAAGGGGCGGCCACGAGGAGCTGGAGGTCCATGCGCTCGCAAAACTCCCCCAGGGTGTCGAAAGATTTGGGGCTAAGGCGTGCGGCCTCGTCGAGGAAAAGGAAGCGCACGCTTCCGACGTCGCGTCTGCCCCGGAAGAGCACCGCCTGGTGCTCCCAGGCATCGAGGATGACCATGAGTACGGCTGCACCCACGCCGATGGATTCCCCGGTCGAAAGGGTGCTCGAAGAGGCCCGTATCCACTTCTCGGAGCCGAACCGGCGCACCTCGACGCTCATGCGCACATATTCGCGGTAGTCGAGAAGCTCGTCTCCCCGGATCTGACCGCCCCCGACCTGCCGGTAGAGCTCGGACATGGCTTCTTCAAAGGAGATGTGGGAATTGAAGAGTTCCTTTTGGGCCTGAAGGCCGGTCAAAAGCCTCTGCATGCTTTCCACCCGGTCGAGATGGATGCGAATCCCGGCGATGGTCCCGAAGCTCACCGTCTCGAGTCTCCGGTTCAATTGATGGACCTGCCGCTCTTCGATGCGTATGCGGTTGCGGATGCTGTTTGCCACGGCATCGGAGCGCTGGCGCAACTGGCGCTGCTGGTCGTCGAGCTTTTCGCGCAGCCGTACGAGATAGCCTCCGATCTGCTTTACGGCGATCTCGGGGTCATCGGCCTGGGCGATGTCGCGCGGGGTGCTTCTTTCCAGAAACTGACGAATCATGCGCCAGGCTTCCAGATTGAGAAACCCGCGCCGGAGGTCCGCATCCCGGGTTTCAAAGAGCTTTTCCAGTTCCTGCCGGAGCTCTTCGGCTTCGGGGATCGTCTTTAAGATATTTTTCAACTCGCCCTGGCGCCGGGAGGCATCCTCGAAGGCCCGCGTCGCTGTTTTCTGTCCGTAGGCCGTTATCACCGAAGGTTCCATGAGGCGGTCGTAGAGGCCTTCGCACCTCATCCCGCGCCTCAGGCTCATCCAGGCTCGCCAGTGCGGCAGAAGGTCCCTGGTGCATTTTTTCCTCTTTTGCCGCGCATCCGAAACCATATTGGCGCCGATCTCCAGGTCCTTTTCGGCCCGAATGAGGTCGTTTCCGACTTCCCGCTCGGCCCTTTGAGCCGCTTTAAACCCCTTGGCCGCCTCTTCCCGGAAACTTTCGGCCTCCTCGAGACTCTGCGCGCTCCCGTCCTGACCGCTGCCCGTAAGATCGTCCCGAAGGTTTTCGAGCTTTTCGACCAGTCCCTTGTATTTGGCATCAAAGGAGTTGAGATCTTCGCGGGCGGCCCTGTGCTCCCGGTCCGCCTGTGCAATCGCGCTCCGTGCCGCCTCGAGTTCGCCGTCCACCCGCTTCTTTTGCTTTTTCAGCTCCTCGACGGCGCTCTGCTGTTCGTCGAGCACCTTTTCCTGGTCGCCGAATCTCAGGTGGGAGCGCCGATCGATGAGTGTAGCCAGAAGCTCCCGGCCGCCCGACCAGTACTCGAGCACCTCTTCGGCCTCCGAAAGCTCTCGTTTCAGCTCCGAGAGCGCCTCCGGACCCGGCGGAGGATTTTCGAGGTCATACATGGAGGCCCGTACGCGTTCGACCGCCCGCCTGATGGCTTCCATCCGGGTCTTTACCGCCTCGGCCTGCTTTAGCCGTGCCTTTAGTTCCGCCGATTTTTCCAGCCAGTCTTCTTCATCGAGCAATTCGGCGTCGGGAAGAATTTGCGTAAGAGAGCCGGCGAGATCGCTCTGCTTTCGGGTGAGCAGGGCAATTTCCGCCTCGCGCTTTTTGGCCGGGAGCCATTCGGTTTCGATCTCCCCCAACCGCTCCTGCATCCGGGTGATCGCTTCGGCGGGGTCGGGCGCCCCGAGGAAACGGTAATGTCTCTTTAAGAGCCCGATTTTTTCGATTGCTTCGAGCAGCCGTGCCTCTTCGGTGCGGACCGTTTCGATTTCGGCCGTGAGGCTTTCGCCGTAGGCTTTGAGCCTCTGGATTTCCATCTCCCGGGCGGCACGGCCCACGGCCGGCCTTTCCGGATGGCGGGAAAGACGCCACGCATCTCCCATTTTCACCAGTTCGGCTGCGGGATACGGTTTGCCTTCCGGAGCGGTTGTGAGGGTCCCGGCCTCAACGAGCCAGACGTGCTCCGGGCGGTCGGGTTCCCGCGAGATGATTTCCGCGGCCTCCGGGATGTCTTCGACCACGATTGCGCCCAGAAGGGGGCCGAGTCGGGCTTCCAGGGCCGGGGCATTGGCCTGCGGGGTATCGTCGTACATTTCCGCGGCAAGGGCCCCGTCGACCAGGTCGCGCAGCCGGACCAGGGCTTCATCGAGGCGACCGCCGCCAAATTCGAGTTCGGAAATTTTGGCCAGGGCCGCTTCCCGATCTTTATGAAGAAGCCGGAGCCGCCCGCCAATAGATTCCAGGTCGGCCCTGGTTGCCTGTTCGAGAGAATCGAGAGAGGGGCCGTCGGTTATTTTTGTCGACAGTTCGCCTTCCAGTTTCCCGATGAGGCCTCGCGCCTGCATCCATTCGCCGGCCTCCGGGCGCAGTCGCTCGATTTGCTGCTCGAGCCCCGCCTTTTCTTCCCGCAGCGCGGACAACCGCTCCCCCAGGCTCGCACGCTCCTCGGCAAGCCGGGTCAACTCCTCTTGAACGGAGCCGAAAAGCGCACGCAGTTCTTCGGCGCTGCTCAGAGCAGAAGCGGGAAGCGGGGAGCGGGAAGCGGGAAGAAGACCGTCGGGAAGCGCGGTTTGAAAACCGGAGACCTTCCTGCGGATCGCCTGCTGGCGCTCGGCCCTTTTGGCAGCCCGCTTGAGCTGTTCGGGAATCTCCACGGCCTCTTTCACCTGGAGTTCCATGTTGCGAAAATCCAGGTCGAGCGCTTTTGCCGCTTCGAGCGCGTTTTCGCGCGATACGTTTTTTCCCGAAGCGCTTCCCAGCGCCTGGAGCGTTTCCTCGTAGGCTTTCATGCGGGTGCCGAGCGATTCGAGTTCCCGCTGGACCCGGGCCTTGGTTTCGAGCGCCCGCCCCCACTCCATGCGGCATTCCTCCAGGAGGGCCGGAGCGTTTTCCGCATCCACCTCGCGGTCGGGGAGCGCTTTGCGGCAATCTTCGAGGCTTTGCCTTGCGAGTTTAAAAAGAGCGACGTTTCGCGAGATCTGCTCCCAGGCCTTGGAGACGTCCGAGAGCCCTTCGGCCGTCTGGTCTTTTTCGGCGGTCAGTTCGTCGACTCTTGCCTGCAGCTCCCGGTATTTTTTTTCAAGACTTTGGGCTTGTTGTTCGCTTTGCTCCAGTTCTTTCTTTGCCGCATCGCACGCCGTAGAAATCTTCTCGATTTCCTGCGCGGTTTTTACCGCCTGCCTGCGCTCGCGCAGAACATCTTCGGCCCGGGCCTGCTCGCGTTGATTCTTTTCGAGTTCGGAGGTGAGTTCCGCGTGGGTGCGTTCGAGTTCGCGCACGCGCGCGCGCAGCGAATCGAGGTCGGCTTTTCGGCCCTGGTGTTCGGTTCTTACCGCATCGGTAATCTGCCGGAGGTTGAGGAGCCGGAGCCTTGCTCCGTGAAAGGCCGCCTCCAGCATGCCGTAGCCCGACTTGAAGATCCCCTCGATTACCTGGTACTTGCTCTCCGCCGAGGCGATCTCGCGGCGCGTGAGCCTGCAGGCGTCGAGATTGTCGCGCATCCGCGCCACGTGATTTCGAAGCGACTGATCTTCGGCCAGCAGGTAGTTTCGAAGCCCCTTTTGAATCGAGCCCGACAACCCCCCGTACATGCTGGTCTGAAGCATGCGGTTGAATTTTTCGCGCTCGACGTAGGCTTCCATGCGCATGGGGGTTATCCCCAGCTCGAAAAGGCTCGAGGTGTACTGCCCGACCGAATCGCAGACGGAAAACGAAACCCCGTTTTGTCCAAGCCTTCGGGACAGCTCGGAGAGTTCGGGCACACGCTCCGAATCCCCCTCGCGGACCAGGAGCATCTCTTGGAGAGGCTCTGCGGCCGGGAGTCCTTCGACGATAAAGGGGGTGAGCTCCAGGGTGGGGGGATTTTTTTTGCGCAGCATGACGCCCGCCAGCACCCGCCTGCCGTCCTGTACGCCGAGCTCAAGGATCGTGTAGGCGATCCCCTTTGGGCCGAGCCGGCCGAAAAGCCCCCGGTCGCCTTCGGTCCCCCCCGCATCGGAGACGTTTCGAAACTGGAGCAGCCGCTGATCGGGAAGAAGCGCTACGAAGGCTCCGATCATGACCGTGGTCTTGCCCGCCCCGTTTTCGCCCTCAAGCGCCGTAACGCCCCCATCCAGCTCGAAGCGCTGGAAGAAGAAGCCGTTCCAGTTTATCAGCACCAGGCTCTCAATTCTCGTTCTGTTGCTCTTCATCGTCTACTTCCACTTCTCCGAGCTTTATGAGGTCTTCGAGGGCGGAAGCCAGGTCCCGCGCATCCCGAACCGGTTCCATGAAGCGCGTGATCGAGCGCCCCGCAACGACGCTGCCGTTCGTGCGATCGACCGTGATAAAGCCCAGGCGGGCGAGCCCGTTTATCGCCTTATCGACCGCCTCGCGGATCTTCCGATTGTCCATTTCCGCATCGCGCCCGCGGGCGCGGGGCGCCAAAAGCTCCGCAAGTCTTTGCCTGCCAAGCAGCATCTCGAGATGCGAGAGGATCTGCTCGAGCGGGACCTGCCCGGCCTTTTTCAGGTACGCCGGGTCCATGCGCAGAAGCGCCAGCACCTGCCCGACGAGCATCTCCGCCCCGCTGAGACGCCTTCGTCCCAGAAGATCTCCCTCGGAGAGGAGGTAGAAATATCCCTCCTGGCCGTTTACCAGCCGGCACGCATACCCTTCGTAAAATACCTGCAGAAGAGGCTCCGTCTGCAGGAGAAACTCGTAGGACCGGATATCGTCCATATCGATATGGCCGCCGGTCCGCAGCCGGTGATCTATACCCGGAAACAGCGGATCGAGGATCACCTGGTCCAGCGAGTTGTACGTTCTCTCACTGTCGTTTAGCATTAGAATCGCCCTGACGAACCGTTAGTGTCTGAATTTCGATCCCCTTGCCCAGAGAGTGCCAGGAATCGTCCTGCAGGGGCAGGGGAACGCCCTGTCGAATGAGAAATTCGGCCAACTCCCCCGCCAGCATGTACACTTCATCGAAACTATGGTCGGGAAGAAGTCCGCTCAGGATATCGAGGAGGTCGACTTGGCCGCTCGTGCGCAGTTTCTGCGAGATCTCTTCCCCGATCCGCTCGAGCGGCAACTGCACCACCCCGGCTTCTTCGATCCGGTCTTCGATCGGCTTTAACGTCCGCTCGGCCCACTGAATGGGCCGGTCATCGGAATCGGTCCGCAGGTGAATGTAGGGTGCTTGGTCGGCCACGTTCAAATACCAGAAAACGGGCCGCCCATAAGCCTTGATCGCGTCCCGAAGCCGCGTGCGCACCGCGCGGTCCGGGTCCACACTGATCACCGAGCGTATGAATTCATGAACGTTCTGATAATATTCCGACCAGGTGGCGAAACGGTTTTCCCCCCAGGCGCCGATCCGTTCGATCTGCCTGCGGACGTGATCGACCGCCTCGGCCGACTCCACCCTGGAACTTTTCTCGCACAGGTCCTCTATTTCGCTCAAAACCGCCGACATCCCCTCGATTTCATGCATCAGGACCTTGTGCAGTTCCTGGAGCGCCTCGCTCGTAGTCCCCAGAAGATTTTCACAGGACACCACCGCTTCGAACCAGTTTTCTTCGAGCATCGCCTCGATCCGCTCCCGGATCTGCTCCTGCTGCACGTCCATGCCCTGCTGACGCCGTTCGATCCCCTCGATAAGCTGGGCAACGGTGAGTTTTAGAGGCCCGCTCACCTGCGATTCCCAGTGGTCGTCATCCCCGCCCGCTTCGGCGGCAACCCTGATCTGCCCCAGTCCCGCCCGGATCTGCGTCATAATGATTTCAAGGCTTTTGCGCGTGAGCCCTTCCTGCTCCCCGAACCATTCGGCGATGGCGTTTCCCATCCGCGAGAGCGAGTATTCTCCGCCCCGGATGATCCCGGCGGTGTCGGTACGCACCATCAAGCGCTGCTCGCGAAGCCTCGCAATGGCGTTTGTCGCGCGCTGCGCACTCGAAGACGGGTCGCTTCGCGCGACCTCGCTCACGATGCGGTAAATCATTCGCAGCTGGTCCTCATCCAGGGTGGGATCGCGATTTATGGCCAGCCAGGTGTAGATGCCCGCCAGAAAGGCCGCGTCTTCCCGATCCAGCTGCAGGGTGAAATCGAGGGACCACGTTTTGGCGATGGAGTCGGCTACGCTCGGATGTTTCACGATATAGAAAAACCTGTGCGAGAAATGAACCCGGGAATTATTGCCTTTTTAAGGCCGCACTCAATACCACGAAGCCGGCCCGAAGAACAGCCCTTAGTCATATCCCGGCGGGATCACAAGAGATATCCCATGGTCGGGGGGGGAACTGGGGATTCAGCCTGCCGGCGTCCGTACGATCCGGTATGCCTACCGTTCTTGCTATCACGCACAACAATAGCTATTATAGCCATATTAAAAGAGAGCTTTCGGTCATAAATCGAGGAGGACGACGATGATTCGCGCCAGCATATCCGAGGCCAAGAACCGCTTGAGTCACTTTATCAGGTTGGTCCGCGGGGGAGAAGACGTGGAAATAGTGGACCGAGGCACTCCCGTCGCAAGACTGGTCCATGTCTCCAGATCGGATGAAACCGGAAAAGATGCTGCATGGCTGGAAGAGGCCGAACGCCTTGGTCTGATCACTAAATCGCAGAACAGGGAGGCTTTTCCACCCGGTTTTTTTGACACCGACAAGATGCCTGCCGACAAGACGGTTTTGCAGGCACTTCTTGAAGAAAGAGAGAGGGGAAGATGAAGTTCTGGGATTCTTCGGCGATCGTTCCCCTCCTCTTTAAAGAGGAAAAGACGGAATATTGCTTCAATGTGGCAAACGATGACCCGAGAATGCTGATCTGGTGTTTGAGCCGTGTCGAGGTGGTCAGCGCAATGTGCCGCAGAGCAAGGGAGGGGCGTATCGGCGCCGAAGAATTCGCAGAGGCCAAAAAACGTCTTGCAATCATCATGAGCAGGGCCGACGAGGTCACCTCTGTTGCCAGGGTGCGCGCCAGGGCGTTAAGGCTTCTGGAGGTTCATTCTCTGCGGGGCGCTGATGCGTGTCAGCTGGGAGCGGCTCTGGTGGGTTCTCGGGAAGATCCCGAAAGATTACCGATCCTCTGCTTTGACGACCATCTGAGGTCCGCCGCGATGAAGGAGGGATTTATAGTCAATCCGTAACGGTTGGCCGGGAATTAGTCACGGGGCGGGATCGGCCTTTATATTCGCCCCCATCCTGAAAATCTGTAAAGGCTTTCTGTCCATGAACGGGAGGGAAACTCTTCGTTGCTATTGTGCCTGATACATGTCAATAGTATCCGATGATCATTCCGTACCATTTCAGTTCACAGGAGATCGAGAAACGGGGCAAGGTCTCGATCCAAAAAGAAAAGGACGGCTTTGGGTCCAAAAATATCGGGAAATTGCGAAGCCGAAGTTCCGGAGAGGAAGATTACCGATTATCTTCTTTGTGAAGACCATCCGGTTGGTGGGGCCAAAGCCAGGTATTTCGTGGAATTGGGATATAGCAGGGACAACCCTGTACGATTGAAGGAGGATCTGCTCGCGGTGGCGACCGGCGGCATTGTCGTTGAGGATAGGATAAAGGAGCACGATGTGATTCGCGAGTTGGAAACCGTGGTCCTGACACGGGACTTGGCCGAATACGGGCTGAGCCGGGGAGATATCGGCGCCGTGGTTCACCTTTACGAAAGCGGCGCTGCCTTCGAGGTGGAATTCGTCACTGGAAACGGCGAAACCGTGGCCGTTGTCATGTTGAATTCAGAAGATGTTCGACCGATGCGACCAAATGAGATCCTTCATGTTCGGAAAATAAAGGCTGCTTAGGCAACAAATGAGCAGCTTGCGTGAAAACATCGCGACGCCGGCCTGATAGGCGACTAAAAATTCCACGGCACACGATAAAAGCCTTTATCCTTTAAAATTGGAGAGGAACCGGACAGTAATGATCTACAACATCGAATTTGAAACTCTTCCGCGCGAGGCCATCGAGGCCATTCAAGTGCGGCGTCTCAAGGATACGATCGAGCGGGTGTACGCGACGGTGCCTTTTTATCGAAAGAAGTTTGACGAGGCCGGGGTGCGTCCGGCCGACATCAAGAGCCTGAAAGATTTGAGGCGCCTGCCGTTTACGGCCAAGCAGGACCTGCGGGACAACTATCCGTACGGCATGTTCGCCGTTCCGATGGAAACGGTCGTGCGCATCCACGCCTCCTCGGGCACAACCGGGCAGGCGACCGTTGTGGGCTACACGGCAAGAGACATCCAGATGTGGTCCGAGCTACTGGCGCGGGCGCTTGCGGCGGGAGGCGCCACCCGAGGCGACATCATCCACAACGCCTACGGCTACGGGCTCTTTACGGGCGGCCTCGGGGTCCACTACGGGGCCGAGCGCCTCGGGGCTTCGGTCATCCCCATTTCGGGGGGAAACACCAAACGCCAGGTGCAGATCATGCGGGACTTCGGGCCGACCATTCTCACCTGCACCCCCTCCTATGCGCTGCACCTCGGGGAAGTGGCCGCCGAGGCGGGAATCGATTTCGGCACACTCAGATTCAGGGCCGGAATCTTCGGCGCCGAGCCCTGGTCCGAAGAGATGCGGGGCGAAATAGAGCGAAAGCTCCACCTGAGCGCCGTGGATATCTACGGCCTTAGCGAGGTGCTCGGCCCGGGCGTCTCCATCGAGTGCCTCGAGGCGAAAAACGGTCTCCACATCGCCGAAGATCATTTCATCGCCGAAATTATCGACCCGAAAACCGGCGAGGTGCTGCCGGACGGCGCAACCGGGGAACTGGTCTTCACCTCGATTACCAAAGAAGCCTTTCCGGTCATACGGTATCGCACCCGCGACATAACTTCGCTGGACCGGCAACCCTGCATCTGCGGACGCACCCATGCGCGCATGAAAAAGGTGAGCGGCCGCAGCGACGATATGCTGATCATCCGCGGGGTCAATGTGTTCCCCTCGCAAATCGAGAGCGTCCTGATGGACATAAAGGAGGTCGAGCCCCATTATCAGCTGGTGATCGACCGGGTGGACAATCTCGACACCCTGACCGTGCGGGTGGAAGTGGGCGAGGCCGCCTTTTCCGACGAGGTGAGAAAACTCCAGGAGATCGAGAGAAAAATCGCTAAAAATATCAAGGAGTTTCTCGGAGTTACGGCAGCCGTGAAGCTCGCCGAGCCCAGAAGCATTGCCCGAAGCGAAGGCAAGGCCCAAAGAATCGTCGATAAGCGCAACATCTAGGCGGCACAACAGGAGGGGATTATGAAAAAAGTCGAACAGATTTCCGTGTTTTTGGAAAACCAACCCGGTAGACTCGCCGAGGTCACAGGGATCCTCGTCGAGGCCAACATCAACATTCGAGCGCTTTCGCTTGCCGACACAACCGATTTCGGGGTCCTGCGCCTGATTGTGAGCGATCACGAAAAGGCGAGACGGGAACTCAAGGCGAAAGGGTTCACGGTCGCAATGACCGATATGGTGGCCGTCGAAGTCCCGGATGCGCCCGGAGGCCTGCACAATATCCTGAAACTCATCAAGGATGCCGGCGTCGATATCGAGTACATGTACGCATTCGTACAGCGGAGCGGCGAAAACGCAATAATCCTTTTCCGGTTCGATACTATCGATACGGCCCTCGAGCGCCTGGAAAAAGAGGGCGTCCGCGTAATCGACGGGGAGACCCTGTACAGGATGTAATCAAATATATCGGGCTGGCGGGGCCAACCCCCTAGGCCCTGCGTCCCGAAAACCGCCAGTGGCCGTGAAACCTCTCGATCGAAACCGGGAAAGTTCTCTCGTGGGTTCCGATTTTTAAGACCGCTTCACTGCTGCCGACCTTCATGATGCGGTTTCTTTCGTGGTATGCTCTAACATAACGATCGCAGACCGTCCTCAACTCGGCTGCGGAATTGACCGGAAAAACAATCTTTTTCCCCTCAGGCCCGAGGATGTCTGAAAGCTTTTGCCCGTCATGAATTCTCATCGCCCCGATGAGCGCTGTGGCAGCGCCTTCCGGAGAGCGAAATATCCGCTGCCCCCTGGCGCCCGGGGCTTTTTGGTAGCTCTCTTTGGGCCAGTTGGTGGTACCCAGCACGGGAAGCCTGGCAACTGCCGGCACGCTCAGGGAAACCGAAATAACCAGCGCCGCCAGCATCAATCCCAACCGTTGGTTCCGGAATTTCGATGAAATCATTACCACACCTCCATAGAATAAGATTATCTGAAGATGATCATACATAGTTTCTATCTCTTAATTCCTATTGATATGATGTCAATAATATATCAACAGCTTTTAACTGTTACATAGTGAAGTTACCGTTACCTATTGGTGTGTGCCTCCGCTTTCGGTACAACCGATATGGAAAATGGCTCCCTGAATGATGCTTTGCGGAACAACACATTCCCGCATCAGATCGATGAGCCATGTATGGACAAATACATAGTATCACCACTTGTGCGCGCCTGCTTACTAAAGGACAATGGCCGGAGGAATTTCTACTGGAGGAAATTCAAAAAATGAAGATACGATGGCTTTTGCTCCTCGGCGTTGCTTCCCTGATCGTAGTTTTCGCAGGCCTGTTGACCGCAGTCTATCTCGCGGGGGCGAAGATTCTGGATACCGAAGAAACAATCGCTCATACCCGCGCGGTGATCGCGAAGGTGAGGACGCTTCAGGCGGGTATTCTCGATCTGCAAGCGGACGGGACGACCTTTGCGATGGTGGGTGGAAAAACTCTCCTGGAACACGTGAAATCGGACCCCGATGCCATCGAAATGGAGTGCGCAGCCATCAGGCAGCTTGTCTCGGACGATCCGGAGGAGCGAGCAAAGATCGACAGGCTTGAAGAACAGTACCACGATTGGCTCCAAACGCAAATCCAACCGCTTACAGCGCTACGGCAGCAAGTTGATAAGGATGCACTGCCGTTCGAAAGGGTGATCGAGTTCATGAATTCGAGCCGGGGCGTGCAGCCCGTTCGCGAGATGCGTAACACCCTGCTCCAGATCGAGCACGAAGAGCTTTTGCATCTTGGACGCCACAGGGCCGCCCTGGCCTACTTCACCAATCTTGCCCGGCGGGCGATTGTTTTCGGAGGGGGTGCGGGAATTCTGTTCGGCTTGCTGATAGCATTTTTGACCGAGCGAAAAGTTGCCGGCCCGATAGAGGAACTGGCTTCGTACGCCGGCCGGGTGAGTGCGGGAAACTATTCCCCCGGGCCGAAAATCAAGCGTAAAGACGAGATCGGTATCCTGGCCGACGCCCTCCAATCCATGGTGGCCACATTGGTCGATCACATCGCGTTTCGGACGCGGCAAACAGAACTCCTTGAAAACACAGCGGCCGAACTGCGGGCGGAAATGGCGCGGCAAGACGAACTCCAACTCAGGCTGCAGGACCGCAGCGCCGAGCTGCAAACCGCAAACGAAGAACTGCGGCGTTTGCCCTCGCGGCTCATCGCCGCCCAGGAAGAAGAAAGACGGAGGCTTTCTTCGGAACTCCACGACAGCGTCGGGCAAGTCCTCATCGCATCCAAGGTGCGCATCGAATACATCCTGAACCGGCTGCAGACGGGCAGGGGCGAAGAGGCCGCTCAAGCCGCGGAGCAGTTCATTCCAACCCTTCAACGCTCCATTGACGAGACCAGGGCCATCTACATGGGGCTAAGGCCCAAGGTCCTCGAAGACTTCGGGGTAATCGCCGCTTTACACTGGTACCGGGAGGAAATGATGCAACTCCACCCGGAACGACACATCGAAATGCATATCGGGATCAACGAGACTGAAATCCCGAAGGATCTCGTAGTACCCATTTTCAGGATCGCTCAGGAAGCGCTCAATAACACATACCGGCACAGCAACGCCGAGTGGGTTGACGTGCGCCTCTCACGGGACAGCACCTCGATAAAGCTCATTATCTCCGATGATGGGCAGGGAATGGACCTGGACCTTATCCTCAAAAGCAGCGCATGCCGCAGTCTCGGCCTTGTCGGCATGAGAGAGCGCGCCGAATTGACCGGAGGAAATCTCACGATTGAATCCGCTCGCGGTGCAGGGACAACCGTCCGGGTTATATGGCGAATCGAGGAAACGGAAACGGCGAGTCATCCATCCGCCTGAGGGTTTTCCTGTTGAGCCGCATCCAGGACCGACTGTATCAGGGCCTCCCGTTGTTTGCTCCACGAGTTGACCAACACCTTGCCGCCAAAGCCGAGGAAGGCCTCTTTTACCCGCTCGGGATCGGCTTTCCGCACCAGAGTGAAAAGGGCCGAGCATCCGGGGGTGAATTTCTGCGACAACTCTTTAATGAACCGGTCGTCAATCCCCATATCCGCCAGGGAGGCGGAGAGACCGCCTGCCAACCCTCCCAGGACCGCACCGAGCAAAGGGGTGAAGAAAATCGCGCCAACGATCAGCCCCGTAATGCTTCCGGCAAGGCCTCCCCTGCGCGCCGTTTTGTGCATTTGATCGAGTGTGACGACGCCGTCCCGATTCTTTACCACCACGACCAGGTCCTCCAGATCGACGTGGCCGAGGCGCTCTAAGGCAATCAGATTTTCCCGCGCCTTTGGCGCCTTTGTTTCGCTATCGAACAAAACGACGGTGAGGGTGGACTCATACTTTTCCTTGAGCGTGGCCCTCAAGAGTTCGGAGGCGACCCATTCGTCAAACCCCCGGGCGAGGTCCTGCCTTGCTCCCAGCGAATCGACCGACACAATCGTGCCGTCCAGCGTGTTCAACATCACATAATCGTCTATTTCTTCATAGGTTTTGTGGATCACAATTGTTTTGGGGCCCAGATACCCGATGACCACGTTTTCCCGGGAAAAGCCGGGGATCGCGTTGCGAAACGCCAGGGTGGTTCCGATAACGAAGTCTCTGTCTCCCAGCCCCGTTATCCAGCTTTCCCCGCTCAGGGGATCGGCGGCGAGCTTATTGCCGTATTTTTCCATGAAGAACGCATATTCTTCGGGAATCCTCACTCCTAGAGCACTATTGAGATGTTTTTCCAGCTGTCTCATCTTGCTCCTCCAATCGAAATGTGGGGGCCCGGAAGGCACACTCACGATTTCGGGGTCCTTCTCAGGGCCGGCCATACTCCTTGCGGGAAAACAGAGGCAGGTACTCGCCGTAGCCTTCCCTTTCGAGCTCCTCGACGGGAATGAATCTCAGGGCCGCAGAATTCATGCAGTAGCGCAGCCCCGTCGGCGGGGGGCCGTCGGGAAAAACATGCCCCAGATGCGAATCGCCGTGCCGGCTCCTCACTTCGGTACGGACCGCGAAGAGGCTGCGGTCCTGCTTTTCCACAACATTTGCCGGCTCGAGCGGCTTTGTGAAACTGGGCCAACCCGTTCCGGAATCATACTTGTCCAAAGAACTGAAAAGGGGTTCGCCGGAAACGACGTCTACGTAAATTCCCTCCCGCTTGCTGTTCCAGTACTCGTTGCGAAAAGGAGGCTCGGTGGCGTCTTTCCGGGTGACCTCGTACTGCACGGGAGTAAGGCTTTTTCGCAGCGTCTCCTCAGCCGGTTTTGCGTATTCTTGTTTTTTTCCCATCTCCCTCCCCCCTGTATGGTGGACAAAAATTCCCGTTTGTACTCCTCCTTCCAAGTGGTATTCTAAGATGCAAAAGACGATGCAGCAATCCTCCGAGCGCAGAAGCAGGAAAGGACACAGATGGGTCAGGATACGGTTAGAATTCTTATGGCGAAATTGGGCGAGGGGCATGAGCCTGCGATCTATAAATTGGGCGGGGCATTCAGTGAGGCCGGCTTTGAGGTCATCTACACCACCATACAGGACCCTCAGGCAATTGTCACCGCAGCCGTTCAGGAATCGGCCGATCACATCGGCATCACGACGCTGCCGGGAGCACAAGTGGAGGACTTCGCCAAAATTTTCGAGTTGCTCGCCCGGGAAAATCTGTCACAGGTCAAGGTCACGGCCGGAGGGTTTTTCGAAGAGGAAGACATTCGACGCATCAAGGAGTTGGGAGTGGTCGAGTTTTTCCCCAAAGGCGCGACCTATGCCGAGCTCATCGAATGGAGCAAACACCATATCACACGTACGTGCTGAGATTCGACCACAGAATCCGTTCCAGGAGAATCACCATGACAATCGCCCTTCGGTACAGGCTCTTCGCCGCTGTCTTATTCTTGACGACCCTGCTCATATCCGCAACCCCGGCGCTCGCGGCCGACTCTCTGATAACCTGGCGGTTAAGCGGCTTCTCGCAGAGAAATGTCTCGTTTAGCGGCACAATCGTATACAATTTCACCCATCCCGCTCTTTCGCTCTACTCCATCGCCGTAGTCGCGGTCGAGCCCGATTTTTACGACTATCGATACACGTTCACTCCCGGCAATTCCACGTGCCGGTTCTCACCAACCGCGTTGACGATAACATCAAACTCCATCGATCTCGGCCCCGGTAGCGTACTATCCCTTCATCCCGACACTGCCTCGGGCTGTTTCGCCAATCCCGCGGCCTTTTCCGCTCTTGCCTCCGTCACCTTCGAAACCCAGTACTGCAGGGTTTCCCCACAGGCGCAGGGCGAACTCGTTCCTGGCCCCACATCCTTTTCCGCCGCCCCTCCCGAACCATGATCGGCGAATATGCGGGCGCCCCGGCGCCTCACCGGCTCGGGGCAATTTTTCCTGAAGGCGTTGTGCCAAATAGCCTCGAAGGAGGCAGTTTCGCGCCTCCCGGAGCCATTTTCCCCCCGGCCGCACCGGGCAGGGTGCTCAGCCATGTCTCCTCGTTCATGCCCGCTTGACTCTCCACCTTTCCGGAAGCGGACTCGCCGCTACTGAGGCCTGTAAGGATCAGCACCCGCCGGTCGTTGTCTATTTCCCAGCGCCCGACTCTCGCCAGAAAGCTCTGCCCCAGAAGAGGCGGTCCGGCTACCGAGGATACAACCGCCGGGACATCGAATATTTTAACTCCGCCCACTTCGAGTTCCCGGATCATGAATCTGGCGCCGGTCACAATCGAACCGTTGGCCAACATGTACCGCTGGTTGGGAAGAAAATCTTTCGCGCGGATTGTCCCCGCCTGCAGAAGAGCACGCGCCACCCGGGAGGGGATCGTTACTTCCGAGGCGCCGCTGTCCAGAACGAAAGTCAACGTAATGACCCCGTTCACGCGAACCGGAAGGGTATACACACTCGAGCGCTTTTGCAGCGGGATCTCAATCGAAGCGGCGGGCGAAGCGAAAAGGAGCGTGGCAAAAAGCAGGAGCAGCAGGACGGTCGGACGGGAAAACACGGTCCTGAGCCTCGGTTTCTGTGTAAACCTGGAATCGCACTGCCCGGACATCGTGCACTCCCCCGGATGGAAAAGCTGTGCCGGCGACATTTTCCCGATCGCACATAATCCCGATTTCCGTGTTCCTTGTCAAGACCGCCCGTAGCCGATGGCAACACCATCGTGCTCGGCTCGCTTCAACTCCGAGGCTGAAGTATACTCGCAGCATGAAACTTTCCAGTTACAGTTCAATGTCACCCAAAATATTCAAAAAACCGAAAGGGACATCTCCCCAAATCGGTTCACTCGCTGGAAACCCGGCATGGCAAACGATCGAAAGAAGCGGAACGGGGTTTGCTTAAATCCAGAGGCAGGCACGTTTAACGGTGAAATGAGGCGGGCTTGCTGTGGACTGAAACCCCGTTAGCCGGACTCAATGAACTTCATTCAGCTTTAGCAGCGCACCTTACCGCTCCGCCCGTCGCATTCATCTGGCATTGAAAAGCACTATCCACACACAGAAAGGAGGTCCCTTGATGATAGCTACATTAATTTTTGCCGGAAGCGGACCCATACTTGTCCTTACCACCTTCAAATCGCTCGATTCACCCGAATTCGTTCAGCGACTTGCAGCCAGAGGCATATCGAAATTCATCGCCCATGAAGTCCCGGTCGAACTCGTGCAGAAGCGTTACGGTGTTCGTTTTTCCACAGTTTTGGGCGATCTGTCCCAGGCCGATGACCTGCGGATCATGGACATCGACGGCCATCATGTGTTCAGCAATTTTTCCTTTGAGGAAATGGGGCCGCCGGTTTTTTCGAAATCGAACGTCACAGAAAGCCCTGTGGAGAGTGATCCGGTATGGGGAAAAGTTGATGAATATGGAAACCTGCTCGAGTCATCGTATCTTCCGATGGTTGGTTCGCGAATAGTACCTCCCATTTCGTTCGGATCGGCAGGGTTGTCCAAGCAGGTGCACTTCAAGCTGAATGCGGACGGGGCAATTTTCGATGGTTCTCCTGAAGAGCTTAACGGCCGTAAGCTGATGCTCTACGGGCAATCTTCTCCGGCAACGGGAAGGACCGATACGCCCATGCCTACCCGCACCTGGAGGCTGAATCGAAGAGGCGGTTGGACGTGTGAATGAATCAATAGGAGGGCAGAAAGGAGTACTCCATGAAAGCAGCGATGGTATTTTCAGGAAGTGGTCCGATATTGATCCTTACATCTTTTGATTCACTCGAAGATCCAATTTTGGCCCGGAAACTTTCCGCAAGAGGAATCACCAAGTACATCGCCTACGAGCTATCCGTCAACAAGGTTAAGGAGGTCTACGGAACGCGCTTTTCGATAATTTGCGGCGATCTTTCCCAGACCGATGATCTGAGGGTGTTGGACATCGACGGCCACCATGTTTTCAAAAGTTTTACTCTGGAGGAACTGGGAACGCCGGTATATTTCCCGAGCCGGCAGGCTGCTCAAAAGGCGGCGGCAAGCTCCTGAACACCACGTCTCCTGTGCCGCCCGGGCGCGGTACAGGAGTGCGCCCAATGAAACGCTCCCTCACGGCTGTAAGGCCGGCAGTTCGTCGCAACGGGCAGCTTCTCATTGGCGCCGGCCATTCAGCCCGGGCTCTCTGCATTCTGGATCAGTTCCCGCGTTCTTCTTGATAATGGCATACTTCAGTGCCCGTTCACACCGGTAATGCCGACTGCCGGATTATGCCGCGTTGCGGGTTCGGCTTGATTCCGGATGCGGGGGGCTCTGGCTTTTGTTTTTCTGCCGGTCGGCATAATCCGATGATGCCGTTGTTCGATTCCGGAAATGTGATATAAAAAAGTCTTTGCCAATCCCCAAAGAGTATAGGATACCCATGGAAGGATACAATAGGTCTTCGATCCTTTGTCCCAACTGCAGACGTCTTGTGAGCATCGATGAAGAACGCTGTCCGCACTGCGGGCTGAGACATCCGGGCGCTCGTTGGAAGCATGTTTCCCTTGGATGGAAACTGTTTTCTTCCGACCGGATTGTCACCAATATCATCGCGCTGAACGTTCTCATGTTTCTTTTGTCCCTTCTGATCCACCCGGGATCGACTGGTTTTTCGATAAACCCGCTCAATTTTCTGTCTCCGGGTACAAGAAGCCTGATCCTGCTTGGGGCTACCGGAACGATTCCCATAGACCGCTTTCATATGTGGTGGTCGCTTTTGAGCGCCAACTACCTGCACGGAAGCATCCTGCACATTCTTTTCAACATGATCGCCCTGTGGCAGATCGGACCGCTGATAGTTCAGGAATTCGGTGCCTACAGGATGTTTGCCATCTTCACGCTGAGCGGGATCGGCGGTTTCGTGGTTTCCTATTTCGCCGGCATTCCTCTTACGATCGGCGCCTCGGCAGCCATTTGCGGCCTCATCGGCGCAGCCCTCTATTTCGGCAAAAGCCGGGGCGGCCAATACGGCCAGATGATCTACCACCAGATAATCGGCTGGGTGATCGCGATATTCGTCTTCGGTTTTCTGGTATCGGGAATCAACAACTGGGCGCATGGCGGAGGGCTGGTTTGCGGGGCTCTGACAGGCTATCTTCTGGGCTACCAGGAAAAAAAGGCGGAAAATTTCTATCACAAACTCCTCGGGGTGAGCTGCGCGGTGGCCACCATTGCCGTTCTGGTCTGGTCGGTGTGCTGGTCGTTTCTGGTTCTGGGGTTATAGAGAGCCGGCAAAAGTTGTTGACTCGCAATGATGTTAGTGATAACTAACTCCCCGAGGAGAATCAGACGTGAGCGACGACCTTATTGCATTGGCGGGAAATCCCAATTCGGGAAAGACCTCTTTATTCAACGCCATAACGGGGGCGCGGCAGCATGTTGCGAACTACCCGGGGGTTACGGTTGAGCGAAAAGAGGGCTATTACGCGTACAACGGTTACAATCTTCACATCGTGGACCTGCCGGGGACCTATTCCCTGACGGCCTATTCCCCCGAAGAACTGGTGGCGCGCGAGGTGCTCACCACGGAACGTCCGCGCGTTGTCATAAACATCGTCGATGCCTCCAATCTCGATCGGAACCTCTACCTGACGCTCCAGCTCTTCGAGCTGGGAATTCCCGTGATAATAGCGCTCAACATGATGGATGTGGCCGAGGGAAGAGGAATGGAAATCGATGCGGCGCAGCTTTCCCGCAAACTCAATGTGCCGGTCGTTCCGACCGTAGCGCGAGTGGGCAGAGGAAAAGAGGAGCTTCTTGCGGTCGCCGCCCGGATTGCAAAGGAGGGAGCCGGTTCGTCTGCGCCGCCCCAAATCCCCTATGGGCCGGACATCGACCCGGTGCTGGCGGAGATGGAGGCGAAGATCTCTTCGGCGGGTCTTTTCACCGATCTTTATCCGGCGCGATGGACGGCGCTCAAGTATCTGGAAGCCGATGAGGAAATTGTCGCAAAAGGGCGAACGGCCGCCCCGGAGCTTTCGGCCGAACTGGAAAAGATGGTCGAAAGAGTTGCCGAACATCTTCGAAAAACCCTGGACTCCTATCCCGAGGGCATTATAGCGGACTATCGCTACGGTTTTATCTCCGGGCTGCTGAAATCGGGTGTGCTGAAACAAAAGCACGAGGCCGACCGGTTGTACCTTTCGGACCGCATAGACCAGGTCCTTACCCACCGGCTTGCCGGCCCGGTGATCATGGCCCTCATCATTTACGGGCTCTACTATTTTGCGTTTACGGGCAGCGACGCTCCCGTGCGATGGCTTCAGGGCGGCTTTGCGGCCCTGGGAAGGCTGATCGAATCGTCTCTTGGTCCCGGTCTTCTGCGCTCGCTCCTGGTTCGGGGCATCATCGACGGGGTGGGCGGAATCCTGGCATTCATACCGATAATCATTTTCATTTTTCTGGGGATCGCATTTCTCGAAGACTCGGGCTATCTTGCGCGGGCCGCTTTCATGCTCGACCGCGTCTTTCGCACCTTCGGGCTTCATGGAAACTCTTTCATGGCCTACATCGTGGGAGGGGGCATCGCGGGCGGGTGCGGGGTGCCGGGAGTTATGGCGACCCGGACGCTTCGCAGTTCCAACGAGCGGTTGGCCACAATGCTTACGATCGGCTACATGAACTGCGGCGCAAAGCTGCCCGTCTACGCGCTTCTCATCGGCGCCTTTTTTGCCAGAGACAAGGCGCAGATGATGATGCTCCTCACTCTCATCTCCTGGTCGATGGCGTTTCTTGTGGCCAGGGTTTTGCGCTCTACGATTCTACGGGGCCCGAACACGCCCTTTCTTCTCGAACTGCCCCCCTACCGGCTGCCGACCGCCAGGGGACTGGCGATTCACACCTGGGAGCGCGCCTGGCTCTACGTGAGAAAGGCCGGAACGGTCCTTCTGGCCGTCTCCATCCTTTTCTGGGCGCTCATGAATTTTCCGCGGCTTCCGGCATCGAAAAAGGCGGTCTTCGATGCGCAGAGGCGGGCTCTTCACACAGAACTTGCCGGCGGGGCCAACCCGATCTCCGCCTCCACTGCGTCCGCACAAAACAATCGGATAAAAAGCCCGCCCGCGCAGCAGGCGGGCATCCCGGCAGGCGGCACTGCCGCCCTCGCCGCCATAGACGCCGCCGAGGCGCGGGCTGCCCTGCGGTACTCGGTTGCCGGCAGGCTCGGAATCGCGCTCGAGCACATAACGCGCTACTGCGGGTTTGACTGGCGGACAAACGTGGCCCTTGTCGGCGGGGTGGCCGGAAAGGAAATCGTGGTCTCGGTGCTTAGCACCGCGTATTCGATGGGCCGGACCGGCCACGAAAAAGACGCTCCTCTGGGCGCCGTACTTGCCGCCGACCCGGCGTGGAACCCGCTTGTGGCCTTTACCATGATCCTGTTTACGATGCTGTACGTGCCTTGCGTGGTAAGCGTCGTGTGTTTGGCAAAAGAGGCGGGAAGCTGGAGATGGGCCTTGTTTTCCGTGGTGTTCAACACCACGGTGGCTTTCACGGTGGCAGTCCTTGTCTACCAAGTCGGGCGGCTTTTGGGTATTGGCATTTAGGAGGCCGAAAATGTGGCAGACATTCGTAACGATCCTTTTGCTGGCCGGCGCGGCGATATACGTTGCGCGCCATTTTCTTAAAGTTTACCGCACGGGAAACGATTCGTGCTGTACGGGATGTTCGTCCTGCGGGTGCAGCGGAAAAGCGAACGGCGAAGAACGCGGGGAGCCTTGCCCCCCGCCCCCCCACGGGGCCGGCATTTCCGGCGGCTGTGCCGCAGGCGATTGCGCGCAAGTATCGGGGAAGTAGTGTATAAACCCTTGGGCGGTTACGGTACATGTCATTTTTCACAAACCCGGCAGGCGGAGACATAAGTCGGGAAGGAGGACTTGAAATTCTCAGATCCTAGCGCTATACAAATATAGCTGATTCTAAATCCTGGGGGCAAAGATGCTTGCCATTCGACTTCCCGAAGAAATTGAAAAGCGGCTTGAGGCATTGGCCAAAGCCACGGGACGCTCCAAAACTTTTTATGCCCGCGAAGCCATCCTTGAGCATTTGGACGATCTTGAGGACTTGTACCTTGCGGAGCAACGCTTGCTTGACATTCGCGCAGGCAAATCCAAAACCATTCCACTCGAAGACATTATAAGCCGCTATGGCTTGGAAGATTGAGCTAGACCCGCGGGCGGAGCGTGAATTAGACCGGATCGACCCGAACACGGCGCGACGTCTTCTTGTTTTTTTGCATGGTCGTCTCGCGAAGCTGGACGATCCACGGAGCATCGGCGAAGCCCTCAAGGGTTCCAGGCTGGGCGAGTTTTGGAAATATCGCGTGGGCGATTTTCGGATCATCGCCAAGATTGAGGATACCGAAATTCGCATCCTCGTTGTGCGGATCGGCCACCGAAAGGAAGTGTATCGGTAGCCCTGAGCGCCAAGGAAGGAAGACCGAAGGTCACGAACCGCAAATGGGTTCAATTTTGCTCTTTACTTGCGAAGGGATAAGGAGTTCGCCATAGAGAAGCATATTCACGTGGCCTGCGGCATCATCGAGCGAAACGGCCTGGTGCTTGCGGCCAGGCGGGGCGCAGGCAAGGTCATGGCGTTAAAATGGGAGTTTCCCGGCGGGAAAATCGATCCCGGGGAAACCGTAGAAGAGTGCGTCAGGCGCGAATTGCGGGAGGAGATGGGGATCGGCGTCGCGATACAGGCGGCTTTGCCTTCGCACACGCATCACTACCCGGACTTTTCCGTTACCCTGTATCCGGTGGTCTGCACGATTTCTTCGGGCGAGATCGTCTTACACGAGCATGCGGCAATCAAGTGGCTTTCGCCGGGAGATCTTCGCGAGCTGGACTGGGCCGAGGCAGATTTTCCGGTGATCGATTTCTACCTCGCAAAAAGGGCCCGGGAGCGCGAAAAAGATTGAATTCGGGATCTGAGAAGCGCTTCTCGATGAGAGCCCTTCGCCCTCCCGGGCGCCTCTATACATCGGCGCGTTTTTCGAAAACGATGGTCTCCGAAGAACCAAGGTCTACGGAGACGACGTCCCGGAGCTCGAAATTCTTTTGAAACCAGTCACGGAGCTTTGCTCCCCCATGAATGCGCGCCGTGCCGTTCCTGTTGGCCGTGCGGTCGATCCTGCCGGGGATTTCCGGCCCGTTCCGGCCGAGCCTTAATTTCACGGATCCAGCTTCCCGCCTGACAAATCGATCGAAGCCGACGGTGATGTTAAAAAATCCACTGCCGTAATATGTTGGGTGCAGGGTCAGCTCGAAGACCGGCCTCTCCGATCCTGAGGGAACTCCGGGCTGTAAGCTCTCCTCCGGGACAATCCCCTCCGCGGCCATCTCTTCGAGTATCTTGCCGATCGTTTGCCCCGAGAATATTTCTCTGCGCAGCACGGTGTAGTCCCCATGGCCTTTGTCGTACTCGAGCAGAAATCTCAAGCTTTTGGCCACTCCCAATTTGGAAACCAACGCCTCCCAGCCTTCTCTGCGTATCTCGGCAGGTGTCAGATCAATGTCTAATTTCATAACTCAAGCCACCTCCCTGGAAAAAAACTCCAGCAGGCCCAGGACCCGGACCTTCAGACGTTCAATTCTGCGAAGCTTTTTGAGAAGGACATCGTCACAACTGACAAAATAATCGGCCTTTGCCTCCTCTGCACATGCGACATGGAGGGCGTCGATACTCATGATGCCCTTCTTCTCCAACTCCAAGGCCCTCGTAATTATGGTATCACTTGGGCCAACAAATTCCAACGATTCGCCCAATAGAGTTCCGACATAGGCTTTTCTCTCCGGACTCGGATTCTTCAGATTTTCGTAATGGAGCGCAAAAGAGTTGATGAGCTCGATCCTCCTTGCACCGATAAGGGCCACGATCGTTATTACGGCAAGGGACTCAGTCATGATCCTTGGCTGTGTCTGGTCGTCAAATGGTCGGTTGTAGACACACAGATCGAAATAAACCTTCACATCGCCCCCTTGAGGCAGAGAGAGTCTTTCAACCTGAGCATTTTCACGTTGACTGGCCGGAAGCGATCTTGTCTGCGCCCGTCGGGTTCAGTCCACCGTCCGATGTAAAATCTAAGGCTTTGGCTGCGAGCGTCCCGATTATTCCTCATAATAGCGATGATTTTTGCAGGAT
The DNA here is from genome assembly GCA_049964955.1 of Syntrophobacteraceae bacterium. GTDB lineage: Bacteria > Desulfobacterota > Syntrophobacteria > Syntrophobacterales > Syntrophobacteraceae > SbD1. The sequence continues at coordinate 17,989 of JBMFWU010000020.1, read as the reverse complement.
AATAGTGAAAAAAGGCCAGAGAAAATCAAATCCTCTGGCGCACTCCCGATAATTCACCCCAGTGGGACTCGAGGCGGTATGCCGCTGCTTGCGGGACCCACATTAAAATAGAATTTTTAAAAAGATGGAGGAATTTTGGGCGAATTTGAATTTATAATGGAGCCCCGGTTGCGGGAGCGACAGAATATAATGACAGTAAAATTCATGACTCCACTCTAACGGAATCGACCGGAAATGGACCAAAACTCAACGGATTACAAGCATCTGGCCCTGCGCCTCCTGGAAGAAGAGCACACCTTGACCCTTGCCACCGCGGGTGCGCTGGGGCCGTGGGCCGCCCCGGTCTATTACATTTTTCTGGAAGGGGCCTTCTATTTTTTTTCAAGCCCCGCTTCCCGGCACATCGAAGAAGCGCTCGACGGCGGCCGGGCGTCTGCTGCGATCTCTGCGCATGCCTTCTCCTGGCAGGAGATCCGCGGCCTTCAGATGTCCGGCGCGGTCACAGCGGTACCTGTGGGACCCGGGGCGCTACGGGCGATCCGCGCCTACCTGGAGAAATTTCCCTTCACCAGGGAGTTTTTCAAGCCTTCGGACCTCCTCGACCTCAACGCCTTTACCACCCGGTTTCGGGTAAAGCTCTACCGGTTCGAACCGGATCTCGTCTACTACCTGGATAACAGCATCCGGTTCGGTTTCCGGGAAAAAGTGACCCTGAAGGACTAACGAGATCCTGATGGAACAGCAGGAAAAAACTTTACTTCCTCCCTCTTCATAAAGCAAAATGAGCTTTTTCGCATCGACTCCATCACAACGGGAAACTTCTCCATGCTCATCACCGATCTGCTGACCCGAAACGCACAGATGTATGGAACCGAAATCGCGCTCGTCGAACGTGCCCCGGCCGTAGGAGGCAGGGTGGAAATCACCTGGGGCGAATTTGACGAACAGGCGAATCGCGTAGCCAATTGGCTCATGAAAAAAGGGGTAAAAAAGGGCGACAAGGTCGTTCATCTGATGATGAACTGCATCGACTGGCTGCCGGCCTATTTCGGGATACTGCGCACCGGAGCGCTTGCCGTCCCGTTGAACTTCCGGTTCGATGCTCCAGCGCTAAATCGATGCACCAGGATTGCCGAGGCCAAGGTTTTCCTTTTTGCCGAAGATTTCATCGAACGGGTCGATTCGATTAAAGACGACTTGCAATCGGTAGAAAGCTTCGTTTTTCTGGGCGAGGAAAAGTTACGGCCCCCGTATGCCGAATCCTACAGGGCGCTGCTTGCCTCGGCGGATAGCTCCGTCCCGCGCATCGGCCTCGATCCTTCAGACGATGCGGCTCTCTATTTTACCTCGGGCACGACCGGGGACCCCAAGGCAATACTGTTGACCCACGGGAATCTCGAGTCGGCCTGCTACGTGGAAAACGGCCATCATCAGCAGACCCACGCGGACAACTTCCTCTGCATTCCCCCGCTGTATCATACCGGCGCCAAGATGCACTGGTTCGGCAATCTTTTGGTTGGGGCAAAGGCCGTAATTCTTAAGGGCGTTGAGCCGCGGTGGATACTGGAGGCCGTCTCTGAAGAAAAGGTCACGATCGTGTGGCTCCTGGTTCCCTGGGCCATCGATATTCTTTTCGCCATACAGAGCGGCGAGGTCGATCTCGGGGACTACGAACTCGGCCAGTGGAGGCTCATGCACATCGGGGCCCAGCCTGTTCCTCCGAGCGTCATCAAGGAATGGAAGAAGGTTTTCCCGCACCACCAGTACGATACCAACTATGGCCTGACCGAATCCACGGGGCCGGGATGCGTGCACCTTGGGATGGGGAACATGCACAAGGTGGGCGCCATCGGGGTCCCGGGATTGGGGTATGAAATCAGGGTCGTCGATTCGGCGAACAACCCGGTCGAAAACGGCGCAATCGGGGAACTTGCGGTAAAAGGCCCGGGGGTCATGAAAGGGTACTTTAAAAATCCTGAAGCAACCGCAGAAGTCCTGAAAGAGGGTTGGCTGCTCACCGGAGACATGGCCAGAAGGGATGAAGAGGGCTTCCTCTGGCTGGTGGACAGGAAAAAGGACATCATTATAACCGGGGGAGAAAATATCTATCCCGTCGAGATTGAGGATTTTCTGCAGGATCATCCCGACATCCAGGACGCAGCGGTCATCGGCCTTCCCAGCCTGCGCCTGGGGGAGATCACCGCCGCCGTGGTCCAGGTAAAGCCGGGCCGCGAACTGACGCTTGAGGAAGTAAACCGCTTTTGCGAGGGACTGCCTCGCTACAAACGGCCGAGAAGGATTCTCTTCGGGCAGGTTCCGCGCAACCCGACCGGAAAGATAGAGAAGCCGAAGCTTCGAAAAATGTACGAGGCATAGCCGCTCAGGCGGGATGCCGGCCCCATCTGCGAAACAGATCGTGTTCGATGCCAAGAGCGTCGAGGACTTTTCCGACAACGAAATCGATCATATCGTTTACGCTCTGCGGGCGATTATAGAAGGTCAGCACGGGGGGCATGACGACCCCGCCCAGTTCGCTTATCCGCAGCATCAGCTCCAGGTGCCCCTTGTGCAGGGGAAGCTCACGGGGCACCACGATGAGAGGCCGTCTTTCTTTCAACGCGACATCTGCGGCCCGGACCAGGAGATTGTAGTCGAAGGAGGAGGCTATCGCCGAAAGGGTCTTCATCGAGCAGGGAATCACCACCATGCCCCGCGTCTTGAAAGATCCGCTCGCTATGGGTGCGGCGATATCGGAGCAATCGTGACTGAAGCTCGCAAGAGCTTCTATATCCTCGATCTTCCTGTCCGTTTCCAGTTCGATGGTCTTTTTCGCCGCATCCGATATCACCAGATGGGTTTCCACATCCACCGCCGCCAGGCATTCCAGCATCCTGATGCCGAGAATGGCCCCCGAGGCCCCCGAGATCCCTATGACGAGTCTATCCATTCTTCCAATCCGACCGGGGCGTCCCCGTTTCTACTGGTTTTGGCGGCACAACTCTTCGGCCGTCCGTACAGCGGTCTCCATAACTTCCCGGTTCGCTTCGACCTCGCCGGGTTCCCTTGTCCCGAAGGCCCTTATCTGCCGGGTGTCGGTGAAGCCGAATCCACGGAAGAAGTAGTCGAATTTTTCGAAAATGTTGGTAAAAGAATTCGGGTCGGGATTGTTTTGCGTGAGAATGAAGACCAGCTTTTTCCCCGGCGCCAGGCGCGACCTGTTGGGATTGGTCATAAAATCGGGAACCAGGAAGGAAAAGCACCTGTCCAGAAACGCCTTCATTTGCGCCGAGACATCCCAGAAGTAGACAGGAGAGGCCAGAACCAGGATATCCGTTTCGCGGACCGCTTCGAGGACCTCGGCAAGGTCGTCTTTGAGCACGCATCTATCGAGCTTTGTCTTGCACACGTAGCAACCCTGGCAGCCGCGAAAGTCGAGATCGTTGAGGGTAAAGCTCCGAACCTCGGCGCCAAGGTTTTGTGCCGTGGCGCAGAAACGTTCGGCGACAAGCGAGCTGTTTGCGTTCTTCCTGGGGCTTCCGAGAAGGGATACTACTTTCATGTTTTCATCCTCCTGTGGTTCACGGCAACTTGTCAGTTTCCATCCGGAAACCCGACCTGAGGCGCGGACTGGACGGGGTCCCCCATTTTGCAAAAGGAGACCACATTTCCCCCCCTTTTTCAACTTTTTCAAAGGGGGGCAGCAAGGGGGGATTTCAAAGGAGTATACAGCCGATTTATTTGCAAAATCCCCCTAAATCCCCCTTTTTCAAAGGGGGACTTGGGTTCGAATCACCCGACGCGTTCCAGGATTTCCAGAGCGACACTAGTCAAAGTAACGCAGGTCAAATCGATCCTTTTCGCTAATCAGTACTCCGGGTTTGGTTCTCGCCTAAAAAGGGGGTTTCGTCAACTGCCTTGTGGCGAAAGACCGCTTTGAGCGGCCCAAAGCGGGGAGAGGAGCGATTGCGCCGATCACCTCCGCACTCGGTACGGCGCCGTAGCAAAAATCTCTTGACCCATGGACACGGTCTACAACATACTGATTTCCAATTTCCCCTGACGCACCGAAGTCGCAAATGGGGCCCCGGTTAATCCGATACAGCGAGGGCGCTGCCATGGAGCACTTTAAAAAACTTACCGTGCTGTCGCTCGAACAGGCGCTGGTGCTGCCTTATCTGACGTTCCGCCTGGCACAGGACGGCATGCGGGTGATTCGGCTGGAATCTCCGCAAGCGGGCGACCCCAACCGCATGGTGGGAGAAAACGTGCTGGGCGAAGAGCGCATGAACGCCTATTACCTTTGCGTCAACGCGGGGAAAGAGGCGCTTACCCTGAACCTTGCCTTGCCCGAAGGACAAAAGACGCTCCATGAGCTCATTCGCAAATTGAAGGTGGATATTTTCGCGACCAATCAGCTGCCCAAAAACTATGGGAAGCTGGGGATCGATTACGATTCGCTGCGAAGTGTAAAGCCCGATATCATCTGGCTCGGTGTGACGGGTTTCGGGCCGCAGAGCAACGAAGCGGCTTACGATCCGATTCTGCAGGCCAGGTCGGGGCTTATGGATCTTACCGGGGAACGGCAGGGGGACCCGCAGGTAATGGGGGTTCCTCTTCCCGACATGGGCTCCAGCGAACATGCCTACGGGCTGGTGATGAAAGCGCTCTACACACGGGAGCTGACAGGCGAGGGCGCCTGCATCAACCTTTCCATGTTCGAATCCTCCGTTTCGTGGCTCGCTATCCCGCTGTCGCTTTACACCAGTTTCGGTAGAATCATCACCCGCCGGGGAAACACGCACGAATTCTTCTGTCCCGTCTCGGTCTACAAGACCCTCGACGGCTATGTCTACCTGGCTGTGGGAAACGACAGGCAGTGGAAATCGATCGTGTCTCTCTCCGACTTCGCCTTTCTGGACAAGGAAGAATACGAAAAAAACGCCGGACGCATTAAAGACGTCGAAAACCTGAACAGCGCCATCGAATCGGTGACCCGACGGCTCACCTCGGAACAACTTCTCGCACTCTTCCGCTCTATTTCCGTTCCCATCAGCAGAATCGCAACGATACCCCAAATCGCAGCGGACCCTCTGGTTGAACGCAGTTTTCTCTCCTCTAGCGATCCCCGCACCGGAAAAACGCTCACACTTGCTCCTCCGCCCGCCATGACCCCGTTTCTCGAAGAAAAACACCGCGAACTCTCGTTTCCTCCCCGGTTGGGCGAACACAACCGGGAAATCTATACGGAGGCGCTCGGTCTTTCCGAAGAACAGATCGTCCGTCTTAAGGAAGCCGGTGTGATTTGACCATGGGTAAATAAATGTGCCGACGGGGTAGACATAGAGATCGAACTACACGACAATAGGGAATAAAATTTTTCTGCGCTACGGCTGGCCGGGTTTTCGGCGAACACGTGGGACCGTCTGTTTTCCATTACATACACGAGGTGCGACGGATGAGAACAAATCGTTTCATGCCGGGATTTAATACGCCCGAGGAATTGCGGGATATACAGTTAAAGGGCCTGCAATGGACGGTGAACCACGCGTATAACGGCTCGCCGGGTTACCGGAAAAAACTCTCGGACGCCAGCATAGTGCCCGGGGACATCCAGTCGCTGGACGACCTGCAGCGTCTGCCTTTCACCACGGCCGACGACCTGCGGGAGGGCTACCCTTTTCCCCTTCTGTGCGTGCCGCTGGACCGTGTGGTTCGAATTCACGCCTCCTCGGGCACAACGGGCAAAAAAAAGGTTCTGTGCTACACGCAGAAAGACATCGACGACTGGGCCCACTTTTTCGCCCGCTGTTACGAGATGGCCGAACTCACCCCCGAGGACCGGGTCCAGATCGCGGTAGGCTACGGCGTGTGGACCGCCGGGGTCGGCTTTCAACTGGGGTGTGAAAAGTTCGGGGCCATGGCCATTCCGGCCGGACCGGGAAACATGGAGATGCAGTGCCAGTTCCTGGTGGATTTTCAAAGCACCGTGATGTGCTGCACGGCGTCGATGGGGCTGCTTCTGGCCGAGGAGGTCCATCGGCGGGGACTGCGGGACAAGATCAACCTGAAGAAGATGATCTTTGGCTCCGAGCGCTCAAGCGACGCCATGCGGGCGCGCATGCGCGAGTTGCTGGGAGTGGAACATATGTTCGACATTCCCGGCATGACGGAACTCTACGGGCCGGGCACCGGCCTCGACTGCGTCCATCACGCCGGGATTCACTACTGGGCGGACTACTACATCCTGGAGACGATCGATCCCGAAACGCTAAAGCCCGCGGGCGAAGGCGAAATCGGCGAAATGGTGGTGACCTCGCTACGAAAGGAAGCGGTCCCGATGATCCGCTATCGGACCCGGGACCTCACGCGGCTCATACCCGGCGAGTGCCCCTGCGGCTCTCCGTTGCCAAGACACGACCGGCTGCTTGGCAGAACCGACGACATGATCATCTTTCGCGGCGTGAATATGTATCCCCGCCAGATCGACCAGATTCTTTCGGGCATGGAAGGGATCAGCTGCGAATACCAGATCGTGCTGGACAGAAGAGACGACGGCAAGGACCACATGACGGTCAAAGCCGAGAGGCGCCAGGGGGTGGATGCCTCGCAAAACGACGCACTTGGCCGCAGGATCGCCGCTCAGATCAAGCATTCGATCCTGGTGAGCGCGGACGTGGAGGTCGTCGACTACGGTTCCCTGCCCCGTTCCGAACGGAAGAGCAGGCGGGTTTTCGATAATAGAGAGTAGGGCGGTGGGACCGCCGGCCGAGTTGCCCGCTGCCTGCGGCGGCGGGCCGTTAGTCCACAGATTTTATTTCAACGGCGAAGGGCGCTCATGAAAAAATTCGACTACCACCGGCCTCAGACCCTGAAGGAGGCCTTCAGGCTGATGGAAAAATACAAGGGGCGTGCCTGCTACATCGCTGGCGGAACGGACATCCTCGTGCGCGTCAGGAAGGGAGCGATGGAGCCCGATGCCCTGGTTTCCCTGAGGGGAATAAACGAGCTGAAGGGCTACGAGCGGGACGGGGGAGTAAGCTTTGGAAGCATGACGCTCATTCGTGAACTGGAAAAAGACCCTTTTTTCTCCAGTGCCTTCCCTGCCCTTTCGCAGGCGGCCGCTGTAGTGGCGAGCCCCCAGATCCGAAATGTCGCAACGATCGGGGGAAACCTCGGAAACGCTGCGCCGTCCGCAGATTGCGCTCCGCCGCTTCTAACGCTTGAAGCCGAACTTACCCTGGAGGGCCCCGGCGGGAAACGGGAGGTTCCCCTGGAGCAATTTTTCCAGGGACCGGGCCGAACCTGCCGCGATCCTCTGGAAATCATTACGCGCATCACCATCCCTCCGCTTCCGGAAAAAACCGGGATGGCTTTTCTGAAGAACGGGAGGGTGAACCAGGACATCGCCCTCACAAACGCCGCCGCCCTGCTGGTCATGGAAAAGGGCGTCTGCCGCAAATGCCGCCTGGCGGTGGGGGCGGTCGCCCCGGTCCCCCTGCGTTTGAAGGAGACCGAATCCCTTCTCGAAGGCCAAACAATCGATGAGGACCTCCTGGCCCGCGTCGGCGAAAAGGTCGAGCAGGAAATCCGCCCCATCAGCGACGTGCGGACGAGCGAGGAGTACCGGCGGGTGGTTACGGGAGTGATGGTTGTACGGGCGATCCGCTTTGCGAAAGAGTTGTCAGTTTCTGGTTGTTAGTTTCTAGTTGTTAGTTTCTGGTTTTTAACTAGCAACTAATAACTAACAGCTAACAACTTATCTCCCAGGAGATTTCGGAATGAAAAAAACGATTCATTTCACTCTCAACGGTCATGCGGTCGCCGTGAAGGTGGAATCCCACCAGATGCTGCTCGAGGTTTTGCGGGAGACGTTGCACCTGACCGGAACCAAGTACGGCTGCGGAGAAGGGGAATGCGGCGCCTGCACGGTCCTGGTCGATGGGAAAAACATCGATTCGTGCCTCTATCCCGCCTTTGAGATCGAGGGCAGAAAAGTCACTACGATAGAGGGGCTGGTGGGCGAAAGAAATCAGCTGCACCCCCTGCAGAGATCGTTTGTGGAAAACGGCGGGATTCAGTGCGGTTTTTGCTCCCCGGGGATGATCATGTCCGCCAAAGCGCTTCTGGACGAAACCCCAAACCCCGGCCCGGACGAGATCCGGCGGGGGATATCGGGCAATTTGTGCCGCTGCACCGGCTATGTTCAGATCGTGGAGAGCATCGCCAGGGCCGCTCAAAAGGAACAGGCAGATGAGTGAGCTTGAATTTATCGGCAAAAAACACCTAAGGCCCGACGGGCCCGAAAAGGCTGCGGGAAAAGCCCTCTACATCCATGATCTGGTACGCCCCGGCATGCTGTACGGCAAGATCAAGTTCAGCCAATACGCCCACGCGAGGATCAAACACATCGATATCTCGCGCGCGGAGAAACTCCCCGGGGTTCGTGCGGTCCTGACCGGCTACAACACTCCGGAAATCAGGATAGGGTTCATCAAGGACAACTTCGCCCTGAAAAAAGACAAGGTGAGGCAGTTTCGAGACGAGGTGGCCGCGGTGGCCGCGGTCGATCCGGACACCGCGGCGGAAGCCGTCGAACTGATCAAGGTCGAATACGAGGAACTTCCCTGCGTGTTTTCCGCCGAAGAGGCCCTGCGCGGTGACGCGCCCCTTGTCCACGAATTCGATTCGAAAGGAAGGCCGAAAAAGGACAATCTTGTCCCCGTGCCGTGGAAGTTCACGGCAGGAGATGTGGAGCGAGCCAGGCACGCTTGCGCCCATTTTGTGGAAGACGATTTCGATACCCCGCTCATTCAGCAGTCGTGCATGGGCACCTCCGGGTGCATCGCAGAATTCGACCTGATGAACAATCTGCTCATCCACACCAAGACCCAGATTCCGTTTCTTGCCCAAAACGACTTCAACGCGGCCCTCGCCGCCATGGGCCTCAAAGGTAGATCCACGCGGGTGATCATTCCGGCAATCGGAGGCTCCTTCGGAAGCGGGCTGGACACCCACGCCTACGAATACATCGCCATTCTACTCGCCTACGCGACCTGCAAACCCGTAAAGATCGTCTTCAACCGGCACGAGGAGTTCACGGCCCTCTCCCCGAGACAGCCCACGAGGACGCACATCGTCCAGGGCTGCGATTCGGAGGGCAGACTCACCTTCCGGGACGTTCGCATGGTCCTGGATAACGGCGCCTACACCTCCTGGGGCGCCACCACGCCAAGCGTCATGATGCTCCCCATCTCCTCGATCTATCGGGTTCCCAACGTCTTCTACGAGACCACCATCGTCTACACCAACAACACCTATTGCCAGGCGATGCGCGGCTACGGAAACCCCCAGGCCGCCTGGGCGATCGAGAGCAACCTCGATGAGCTTGCCGAAAAGGCGGGGTTCGACCCTTGCGAGTTCCGCATGCTCAACGCCAATATTCCCAATGAAACGACCCCCATGGGATTGAACATCACCACGTGCGGCTTTAAGGAATGCCTGCAGACCGTGGCGCAGGACCTCGACTGGGAGGAAAAACGGGGAAAGGGCAAAAAGCGCGCGCGGGGCGTAGGCATGGCCTCCCTCTTTCACGTCGGGGGCGCCGCCCGCGTGTATCGCTCCGACGGGACCGGCGTCATCATGAAGCTCGATGACTTCGGAAACGTTTCGATTGCTTCGGGAGGCGTCGAGATGGGCCAGGGCTTCCTCGCCGCCCTTTCGGCGGCAACTGCCGAAGCGTTGGGAGTCTCTCCGGACAGGGTGACGGTCATCACCGGGGACACCTCCATCTGTCCCTGGGACGTGGGCACCCACGCGAGCCGGGGGGCGTTCACAGCCTGCAACGCGGCCATTCTTGCCGCCGAAAAGGCAAGGCAGAAAATCTTCGAACTGGCCACCGAACATTTCATGGAAAGAGTTCGGGCGGGCGTGGAGAAAAGAAAGAGAAAGGAAAAAGGGTTCGAGGCGCCCGATCTCGATTCTCTCGGAAAACCCGCACCTTCCGATTTCGATCTAAAGCAAAACCTCGTCTTTCTAAAAGACCGCCCCGACGACCCGCTCCTCAAGGTCCCTCTCGACGAACTGCTGCGAGAGGCGCATTTCCGGGAACAGGGGACCATCATAATCACCGAAGCCTTCTATGACCCCTGCCACGAAATGTTCGACGCCAAAACGTGCAGGGGAAACATATCCGCGGCCTATGTTTTCGGGGTTCAGGGGGCGGAAGTGGAAGTGGACGAAGAGACCGGGAAAGTCACCGTGCTCAGGTTCTCTGCGGCCCACGATGTGGGAAAGGTCCTGAACCCCCAGACGCTCAAGGGCCAGATCTACGGTGCCATCGCCCAGGGCCTGGGCTATGCGCTCTGTGAAGAATACAAGACGGACCGGGGGAGAAATCTTAACCCCAACTTCCTCGACTACAAGATACTATCGGCCCCGGACGTCGATTTTCCGATTACCGTCACATGCATCGAGACCGACGACCGGCAGGGGCCTTTCGGGGCCAAGGGAGTCGGGGAGCCGGGCCTGGTGCCCACCGCCCCCGCAATCGCCAACGCCGTCTATGACGCCGTGGGCGTGAGGATACGGTCGCTTCCCATTACACCGGAGAAGGTGCTTGCGGCCCTGAGGGAATTGAAAAAGGGTGATACTACGTAAGGGAGATGAGCTTTAATCCGTCAATCCGCTCGAAATGGCGCACATTATTCGTAAGGAGGGTCACTTCATGAAAGAGGCAGGTGGAACCGATCAGATAAGTGACCTTCACAGCTTCACCTCTGGCCGGGTGGAAATCAACCGGTCAGCGTAAATATTGCGGATTAGCTCTTCCCCGTCGACGAGGCCCGCCCAGGAACCGGCGCTCCTTGCAAAACTATCCTCGCGACCGGCGATCTTTTCCGCTGCCTTGCGTCGTTTGGCACGGAAGCGTTCGGCTAACAATTCAAGAAGCTTCACATCCTCTTCCTCCAAAGGGGCTCGCCGGACATCACTTCTCCGGCTTTTTTTCCTCGGTTGTCGGGGAAAGATCGAGGTCCGCCAGCCGGGCGCTCAGGACCGTGTCTTTGATCGTATTGTAGACGCTGCGGAATTTCTCGTCAAAGTTCGAGGACGAAACGGTCCCCATCTCGATGAACTTTACCAGAATTTCCTTGGCTGCCTTAAGGAATCTTTCATCATCAGTGTTCATGGAACTCCTCACCATGCGCGGCGCGAAAAGTTTCTCCCGCCTCAGATCCCGTGAGCCCGCCACCCGGGGCGGATCGTTTTGTTTGTGGAAAAAAGCCCCTGCTCCATGGTGGGAAGGCCATTATCGATTCGAGCAGAGGCTTTCCGGACATTGAAATACCCCTCTCAGGGCATCCCGGCGCCGATTGAAACTGTAGCACAAAAGCGATTCGACAGGAATCGGCGAATTCACTTTCCCGACAGTGGGTGATAGAATCACCCACCGCCGCAATCGCCTCGCGGCACAAGGAGCCATTATGAACAAGCGAGTCGGCATCATCGTCTATGATGAGGTCGAGGTTCTGGTCTCGACGAGGGACGTCGCAAAGAGGAGCCTTCTCCCTTCGAACCGCTCCTGATCGTGCGATTGGACCGGACGGTGGTCACGGCGGGAATAGACATGGCGCTGCATGTGGTCGCCCGCTACTGCGGACCGGACATCGCCCGCGCGACGGCTCGGCATATGGAGTACCCCTACCCGGAATCGAACGCGCGAAGAGTAAGTTTTTAGCCTGGTGTCCATCCGGAAACCCGACCTACGGCGCGGACTGGACCGGCCCCCCCCTTTTGCAAAGGGGGGCAGGGAGGATTTGAAGTATGTAGCCGATTTGTTTGCAAATCCCCCTAAATCCCCCTTTTCCAAAGGGGGACTTCGGTTCGAAGCATTCCACGCGTCCATGGCCCGGGTTTCCGAATGGAAGCCAGTCCGGGGGGCAGGCCGCCCCCATGCTTACAACTAACCGGAGGTTTACAATGGATGCCTGTGACACGTGGTTGACCGCATTGATTTCCGACTTCGTCGAAAATTCGCCCGAGAATTCCCTGCGCCTGGAAACGGGAGAAAAAGCGTTCGATGAGGTACTGGTCGGCTTCTCGGCAGGGAGCGATCCGCTCTTTGAAACCTACAGGAACGTAGTCTGGGAGCTGCATTGGACGCCCCTCGAAGCCTTTTCGCTGAAATTTGCCGATCCTGAGGTCGACCCCGAGGAGTTGACGGTTATAAGCTGGGTCCTTCCGCAAAGGGGCCCCACAAAAGAAGACAATCGGAAGGAAACGTTCTACCCCTCGAGACGCTGGGTGCATGCGCGTTTTCCCGGCGAAGAATTCAATATCGCTCTTCGAAACCACGTCGTTTGCGAACTTGAACGCAAAGGCATACGCTCGGTTGCCCCGATGCTTCTTCCTGAATGGAAATGGGAAAAATCGGGAAAATACGTCTACACCTCAAACTGGTCCGAACGCCACGCGGCCTATGCGGCGGGGCTCGGAACCTTCGGCCTCTGTGACGGCCTCATTACGGCAAAAGGAAAGGCGCACCGGGTCGGCTCGGTAATCGCAAACCTGAAAGTCCCCCCGACCAAAAGACCCTACGAGGATCACCACGCGTACTGCCTTTTCTTTTACGACGGCTCCTGCACCGGCTGCAGGGACCGATGCCCCGTGGGAGCAGTTACCGAAAAGGGCCATGACAAGATCAAGTGCTGGGACCATGCTGGTGGGACCTGCGCACGGTACGCAAAGGAGCAGTTCGGGTTTGACGGCTACGGCTGCGGACTCTGCCAGACCGCAGTCCCGTGTGAATCCGGAATTCCGAAAAAAATTCTGAAGGCGATGGGGTGAGGACCGAGCGAAATCACCCGTTCGGCCTTTTGCGACCCGACGTTCCGGTTTGTGAGAGAGCGAGAATTCGCTGCGCGCAGACATCGGCCCCGTCGACTCTTCTTACCGGTGCTCTGCGCGGCAGGGATAAGGCCTTGCGGATAGAGGGCTCCCAGTTTCCGGCGTTGAAATTTCGCGAATCGATAAACACCGAGGTCAGTTCTTTCTCGATGGTGTCTACGAGCACATCGTATTCAACCATGTCCCCCCGTTCCGTATAGATGATGGGGGTGGACTGGGCGAGGCATTCCGAAACGATTCCATAGCCGGGCTTGGTCAATACCGCATCTGCGGCCCCGACGGCATCGGGAAACGATATGGGCGCCTCATCGAGCTTCACCGCCCCCGGAATGTCGAATTCCATGGGACCCTTGTACAGAAAAACCGTGTCCTGGATGGTTTTCAGATTCCGTATGGCCGCCTGAGAAAGCTGCAGGGTGACGAAGGAAACCAGGACGACCCTGTCGTCGTCGCGAAGACCCAGAATCGAACGCACCCGTGAGCGGGATTTTCCCGCCTTGCGCGCAACCAGCGGAACGTCTTCGATATTGGGGCAGGCGGAACAATCCCCGTGCATCGGGAGCCGGAGAAAAAGCGAACACTTTCGATAGCCGCTCCGACATCCGGATATCACGGGGGCCCATCGCGGGTCCTTATCAACATAGGCGCCATATATCCAATCCCAGGTAAAATTGCTTATCCCGATGGAGACCAGCCCGCACCTGGCGGCCGCTTCGATGGGAAGCCACCCGATATCGGACACCACGACCTGGATCCGCTCGCGCTTGAGGAAGGCGACCTCGCGCTCTATGATAGCCTCGGATTCCGCGTTTAAGCGGGAGAGCAGCTCGAGAGATTTTTCCAGGTCGAATTGTATCGAGTCGTTCTGATAGAGACCGAACTCCAGCCGCAACCGTCTCAGCTTGGGAGGTTTTCCCAAGCCGTTCTCCAGGAGGGAGTCGGGCAGGTCCGATATGATCGTCGGCTCGACATCCGGCCTCAAATCGGAAAGGCGGCGCAGGATTTCCAGGGAGCGCACCGCGTGGCCGTATCCGTGCGGCGTTATATAGTAGGCTATCGCAGGTCTGTCTTCTGGCATTCTCGCATCTACCTCCCGTTCTGTCCCCCGGAGACGATCAAAAGCTCTCTTCGTTTCGCGGCTTCGCATGACAAAATTTTTCGAAGCAGCGAACGGGAAATGCTACAACGGTGTATGCGAATGGCTACGTGCTCCCCTGCCCGATTTACCCGGTTATCTTCTCCCTGGCTTTTTTCTCGCACCGCATTGCAGCTTGTGCATACAAAAGCTTGGAATCAGGCTTTACGGATGCCTCCGAGGCATTGTGCCATTGTTTGCCCGCATTCTCGTAATCGCCCTCCCGTTCGGCCAGAATGGCCAGGTTAGCATAAAATAAAGCGTTCGTATCGGCCACTTTTTCTTTTTTCATCGCCCCGGCCCCCCCATTGAAGATGATTTCGTCCATATTCCCAAGCATTTTCCGGGCCAAAGGCCTCGGGGCGACATCCTCACCTGCCTTCGATATGACGGCCCATATCGGTTTTTCCAAGCCCTGCGGCCCTCAGGCAGGCCGGGAAGTCCGGCGCTCCGGCGTATTCTTCGGCCAGGCATCGGAGCACCTTTATGGTTTCCTGCGGTTCGGGCCGTATCGTGTAATCGGCGTTTACGTCCGCGGAACGAATCACCCCCGACCGGTCGATGACAAAGCGGGCCGGCATGGGAAGAGTCCACGAATCGTCGCCGTTAAACTTTTGGAGATCCACACCGAAGCTGCGGTAGACGTTCCGTAAATCTTCCAGGTTGCAGAAGGGTCACCATCCTCCCCGGAAGAAACTCAAGACAACCGGACCCTCCTCCAAAAGCGTGTCGAGGCTGACGAGAGCGCCGTTTGCCTCTTTCAGCGAAAAATCGGGCGCCCGGTCCCCCGCCTTCGGGGCCTTTTCCACAAGACCCGATCTTTCGAGCTCTTCTATTGCCCGGTGCATGACTTCCTGCTTTTCCCGGGGTATCGAGGCCGCAGATTTTGCTTTCAATGCATCTATATTCTCTTTGAGGGTCATACGAATATCCCTTTCTTTTCATTATTCACAATATAGCGTAATCACCCCCTGGAGCGCCTTCAAGGAACTCGGGGCTCGACGATCGACCCGCCCCGTTTCCCGCGCCCCGCCGGATGATTAAGGTTTCTCCATGAGCTTCCTGGATGGCGGTTTCTCGAAATCTACCCATACTGTCGAAAGGATCATAAGGGAATGGAATATTTCAGCATCGCCGGGACAAACAGTCGTGTATCGCGCATCGCCCTGGGCACCTGGGCCATCGGGGGCTGGCTTTGGGGCGGGACCGAGGAGAAAAACTCGATCGATACCATCCACGCAGCCCTGAGCAAAGGGGTGAACCTGATAGACACTGCTCCCGTGTACGGCTTTGGCGCATCCGAGCAAATTGTGGGAAAAGCCGTCGAAGCCTATGGGGGCAGGGATAAAATTTATCTTTCCACAAAAGTCGGACTGGAGTGGAAGGAGGGGCGCGTGTTCCGCAACGGTTCCAAAGACAGGGTGATGGCGGAGATCGAGGATTCCCTCAAAAGACTGCGCACCGATTACATCGACATCTACTTCGTGCACTGGCCGGATGTGACAAGGCCGATTGGAGAGACGGCCCGGGCCATGCGGGAGCTCTACGAGCAGAAAGTAATCAGGGCGGTCGGGGTTAGTAATTTCAGCCAGGGCCAGATGGATGCTTTTCGCTCCGAGTGCCCGCTGCATCTTAGCCAGCCGCCCTACAACATCTTCGAACGAGGTATCGAGTCGAGTGTAAAGTCCTATTGCGAGAATAACCGGATAGCCGTTATGGCCTACGGGGCGCTTTGCCGCGGCCTGCTTTCGGGCAAGATGGCAAGAGGGTATACCTTCGAGGGCGACGACCTGAGAAAGGTAGATCCCAAGTTCAATGAACCCCGGTTCAGCCAGTATCTCGAAGCGGTGGATAAGCTCAAGCTTCTGGCCGATAAGAAATTCGGCAAAAGCATTCTCGCCTTTTCGGTTCGCTGGGTCATGGACATGGGCGTACCGATAACGATATGGGGAGGCCGAAAACCCTCCCAGATGGACCCGATCGACGAGATCACGGGGTGGTCCATGGACCTTGCGACTCTTTCAGCCGTTGACTCCATACTGGCCGAGTACGTCAAATCCCCCGTCGGTCCCGAATTCATGGCGCCGCCCTCGGGGCTGCGTAGATCAAAGGAGCTGTAAAAACGCGGGGGCTATCGTCCCCTGCACCCCGGGGGGTGCGGGGGAGGCGCTCCCCCGCGTTTTTGGGCCTCTCAAACACACTTCTTGATTTCCGGGGGGCGGGGATTCAGCCAGGGGCCGTGCTTTCCGATCAGCTGGTAGGCTTCCTCGGGCCCCCAGGTTCCCGGCTCGTACGTGTAGAGGGGCGTAACATTATCGAGGACGGAGTCGACCACCCGCCACTGGGCCTCTATGCCGTCTTCCCGGGCAAAGAGCTCGGCTGAGCCGCGCATGGCGTCGCCGAGCAGGCGCTGATAGGGCGGGGTGTCTTCCGCATCCTGCCGAATGAAGGTCAGCTCCACGTCCTGGCCCGCCATGCGCCCCCCAGGTTTTTTCACCCGCAGCCCCAGGGAGATGGTGATGTCCGGACTGATACGAATGCGCATGTGACTGGAGGTGATGGGCACGATTTCCCCGAAGGTCTCGCGGGGCGGCCGCTTGAACTCGACCATCACCTCCGTGGAGGTGATAGGCAATTTCTTGCCGCAGCGGATGAAGATGGGAACCCCCGCCCAGCGCCAGTTGTCGATGGAAAGCTTTACCGCGACGAAGGTTTCGATCGTGGAGTCGTGGCTAACGCCCGGTTCGGAGAGATATCCCGTAAACTGGCCGCGTACGACGTCTCCCGGCTTGAGGGGGGTAATGGCTTTAAAGAGCCTCCCCTTTTCATCCCGGAGCGATTCGTGGTCCTCCCCCCTGTGCGGGTCCATGGTCAGGCTGGCAAGCACCTGCAGCATGTGATTTTGCAGGACGTCCCGAATGGCCCCCGCCTCTTCGTAGAATTTCCCGCGGCCCTTCACGCCGAACTCCTCGGCCATGGTGATTTGAATGCTTCGGACGTGGTCGCGATTCCAGATCGGCTCAAAAATGGGGTTGGCGAATCGGAAGTAGAGGATGTTCTGGACCGGCTCTTTGCCCAGATAGTGATCGATGCGGTAGATGGATTTTTCCGGAAAGTGTTCGTGGAGGATCCTGTTCAGTTCCTCTGCCGAAGAAAGATCGCGGCCGAAGGGTTTTTCGAGTACCACTCTGGCGCCGGTCGCACAACCCGCATTGACCAGCCCCTCGACCACCTTGGCAAACATGGTCGGGGGAATGGCCAGGTAGTGCAGCGGCCTTTCCGTGTCTCCCAGTTCCCGGCGCAGTTTCTCATAGGTGCCCGGGTCGTTGTAGTCGCCCTGAACGGCGCGAAGGAGCCCGGTGAGCTTCTGGAAGGCTTCCGGGTCGAGGATTCCGTGGCTCTTGAGGCTGTCCTGCGCGCGCGCTTTCAGTTTTTCAAGCGACCCGTCCAGGGAAACCCCGATGATCGGAACGTTGAACCCTTCCTGTTGGATCAGCCCCTGAAGCGAAGGGAATATCTGCTTGTAGGCCAGGTCTCCGGTAGCGCCGAAAAACACGAGTGAACCCGAATTTGGAACCGTCATCTGTCGCCTCCCGCCGTTTGCCGTGTGGTAGGTCCCTTAGCCGATTATTCTAAGCGTTTTGGAAACGGAGTCAATTTTGCCGATTCCCTGCCAAACATCGGAAAGGCTCCCGTTGCTCCTGAACCCAATGCTGATTAGGTTAATCACGTTTCAAGCCTGAAGAGTGTACCATAATGAATTTCCTTGTTGCAAAGCAGGAGACGCTATGAAGTACAGGGCGTGGGTTGCAAAAGAGGCAAATCAGCCGATGGTGCTCGAAACGCTGGATATCGGGCCGCTTGAGCCGGAGGAAGTAGAAGTCGCCGTCGAACACTGCGGTGTGTGCCATTCCGACGTTTCCGTCTTGAACAATGAATGGGGTATTTCGC
>JBMFWU010000019.1:0-46791 GCA_049964955.1 Syntrophobacteraceae bacterium | reverse complement strand
CTGGCCAAACAGGTAAAAAAGTGTCTGCAGCCGCATTGAGTGCCCGTATTCGAGGCCAGTTACGGGCCTTCTCAGAAGGATCGTTTTTCAAGATGAAGCGCGACCTCGAAGATGGGGGGGTCTAAAGGGTCCATCGTCCACCCCTGAGGACCTGCGTCGAAAGTGGCTGATATTCCGCCGACATCGGCCAACAGCACGAACCGTATAAGGGAGACTTCTCGCATACGGTTCCAGGGCGGGCACAGGGGAGGTTACCTTGCGCCCGCCCGATGACCCCTATTAGAAAGTATGGAGGAAATAGAAACCTATCACGATCAACATGACACCGCCGACAAGACGAATCCAGGAATCTACCTTCTTCAACCTCACAGCCGATTTTCCAAAAGACACACCCAACAGGAGTGCGGCCAGAGGCAGGCTGAAACCGACGGCATAAGTGATGAGCACGCTAAACATCCAAAGAGTATACCCTTGTAAAACAGCCACTCCCAGGATTATAAAAATGCCTGGATTACATCCCAGGGAACACACGCTGACAGCCCCGCCGATGATGACTCCGATGATGGCCGCGCTCAGCAAACCTCCCTTTCGAGCGCTCACCGACCTGCTCTTTTTCTCAGGTATTTTGAATGGAAGAAGATTTAAAGCCCCAAGGCCGACGATGATGGCGGCAAACCCGGCGAAAACCTTCCAGTAGAGTCCCAAAGAACTTTGAGCAACTTGCCCGATCAGCCCGGCGACGCTCCCGAGAATAATCAAGGCAAGTATTGAGCCGATCATGAAGAAACAGGCGCCAAGCAAGTTCGAACGTCTGCCGGCTGTCTCTCGAATCCCGGCATATCCGACAATGGCCCCCAACACGGGCAACGTGCAACAGGTGCTCGCCGCCGCACTGGCCAGCCCCAGAACAAACGCCAGGGGCAATGCAAACGGGCCGGTTCCCGAGTGAAGCAGCATAGCCTTTGCCCACTGGGAGACAGATGCGATCCATGCCATTGCTACTCATCCTCCTTACTTATTGCACTGGCCACCGCAACCACATTTTATCGACGCTCTTGACGCCACTACCATGGCTTGTAGAAGTTTTCCTTGCGTGATATCGCCGGTGACCGGACTCATGCCGCCTCCTTTGACCATGGCCAGTACACACGGAGCAGGCGTCCTGCCGGTTAATTGAGAGTAATCCTGAGAACCTGAATCCAACGTATAGAAAGCCGTCTTGAACCCCCGGGATTGCGCCTTTTTTGCCGCATTTTCGATCTGCTGTTCTACCTTTTGATCCGGCTGCCGCCCCTTCGCGGGTAGATAGAGAAAAACGGCATTTTTCCCCGCGGCAATTGTATTGAGGGATGCCAGATTCTTCAACGGCTCACCCCAAGCCCCCGTCTTTTCCGTTGCGGACACCATTGTGGCAAAACCCTTTTGCCCCTGAGTGCTTTGAGCTTCAGCCTTGAGCGTAAGACCATGCGACAAGGCCACTGCCGCGGCGGCCGCCATAACCAGGCAAAAAAAGATCATCTTATTTCTGCTGGTGGGGCCGGTCGTCGAGCAATTGCATCCAGGGCCGCATTGCGGGGCTTCTTCAAACGGATTTGCCATCGACTTCTCTTCGGTTCTCTCATCGTTTTTCATTCTCGCTCTCCTTACTATCGCGTATCTGGTTTTTCGGGTTTGACACTTTAGCATTGCAGAATTGACATTTCTCGTTTATTCGATCCCGTCGCGGATGGTCTGCCCACAATGCTCCACCTCCGGTAAATCAGGTATCCAGGCGCCCTGTTCTCTTGCATGGTTTCGTGCATACGGCGCGTTCGAGACAGTCCAGGTATTCGCGTACTTTAGGATGGGTGATAAGGTGGCGCCGAAAACAGTCCTGGAGAAATCCCTCCGTGTCGCTTCTGGGTTCGGAAAGCCGATAATACATCCATGTACCATCCCTTCGCGCTTCAACCATGCCCGCCGAACGTAAGATGCCCAGGTGCCGGGAAACCTTGAACTCCGGCTCATTGACCGCACTCGCCAAGTGGCAAACGCATGTGTCCCCGTGGATGGCGAGCAATATCGCCAACCCGAGACGGGTTGGATCGGATAGGGCTTTGAACAAGGCGGCTTCTTTGAGCATTGGCGGCTCCAGGCAATATGTCAATCTGCACAGATACGCAGATACTACGATAAGCGAGTTGGCCATGTCAAGGCATAATTGGCCCCAACTGTTGGCTCACTGCAGGCCCTTATCGCGGGTGCTTCCCGATGAGGCCGTTACCAGTATGGAGGAGCAGCTCTCGGGGGCCAGTAGGATGGAGATTGCAGCCTTTGACGAATTCTCCAAGCTACTGGGAGATGCCGGCGCCACAGCAGGATTCGATCATGTGGTTTTCGACACCCTGCGCCCGCTTAAGCTTCCAGCCGCATGGAGCGGATTTCTCGATATAAATACCGGCGGGACGTCCTTCCTCGGACCTCTTGGAGGTCTACAGGCGCAATGGGCACTCTGCGCGGCGGCTCTCAACGCGCTGACAGACCCCGGGGGCGCGGCCGGCTCAAGCGAGCCGGCCTTAAACAAGTTTGGAAGTCAAAGCGTCCCGGGAAAAACCGATTTCAGGTCACCACACCACCTGGAACCGGGTATCGAAGATATTTGCGTCCCCATTCTGCAGAAATACCGTTCCGACCTCCCTGCTGTCCACATGTGCATGAACATAATCGAAAAGCCACCTCACATTGGGATTCAGGTACCAGACAAGGCTCCCGGTCCAGTCCTGTTCCGTGCCCCCATCGTTTGAAGCGGATAGAGATTTATCGTTCAAATTGATGGCGGAATAACGCGCGGCGATTTCCCACGCTCCCCATGAGCCGGCATTCGGATTGAAGTTGCAGAGGAGCTTGGGCCGGCTGAAAACCCCTGAATTTCTGTCATAGTTGCGATGTTCCCCGGTGAGAAAGTAGGATGCCATAATGTAGTAGCCGCTCAGAGCCGGGTTTGTGAACGTCACGTCATTGGTGGTATAGTTACTGAGGAATGCCTGGAAGTACTCACCCTGCATAGAAAAAGGCCCGTAGACAAAGGCCGCTTCCGGGTTTATTTCATTGGCTCCCTCCGCCACCAGTGGACCCGTATTGACCGTGTTTACGCCGGGTAGATGCCATTCCGGACCGCTCTGGAATTGTAGAGCCGGTATGGTCGAGGTCCAATCGCCCGTGTTGTCGGAACGAAACAGGTGACGAAAACCAAAGCCCAAGTGCACCAGTTGGCAGCCCTCATCCGCGTACCAGGGAAGGTATGTCACCCTGGCCGCAATATTTGCGTTATCGAAGCCGCCCTGGAAGGAATTTCCCGACTTGTTATTTTGCTGCATGTACCCGCCGATCGCCCACGTCATATGTTTATCAAATTCAGTATTGAACAGCATGACGCCCGTGTTGTAATCGCCGTATTTATTGGCAGTGACGAAGCAGTTTGCAGTACTGCGCTCGGTAAAATCCAGCCAGTTATCGCTGGTCAACTCTTCCATGGAGAAGGGTTCCTTCATGTGACCGATCCTCACATCGGCAAACCACGGTACTCCTTTGTAAGTGAGCCAAAGGTCGGTAATAACAACGTTACCGCCGGCAAAATCGGACTCGGCCATCCACTCGAAATCGTGGTACATAGTTCCCTGAAGAGTAATCCTTGCACGTCTGACCTCGGCGCCGTAACCTCCGAAGTCGGTTGGAAACGCATCCCGCATTCGATCATTGAGATCGGCGCCGCCAAAATCCACCTGCAGTCGGCCGCCAACATGCATTGTAAAATTCCCGTCATTGGACGTGAAATCGAGTTCATGATTTTTCCACGAGGCGTTAACGCCCAAAGGATGCTCGGCTTTATACTCTTTGGCGGCCTTAGCCGTTTGAGCCTTGACCTGTTTTGCGACGGCGGCTTTCTGCGCGGCCTTCTCTTTTTTCGCCTCCTGCAGCAATTCGTCGTACTGCTCTTGAGTGATCTGATGGTTGGCTTTTAAAATGATCAAAAGCTTTTCAGCCAGAGTCTGCTGTTCCTGCGCAAAGGCCCTAGGCCCAAACGTGCTCGATAAGATAAACGCGAGCATGATTACGGACGACAGAAGATACTTTCGCACTACTTGTTCCTCCTCGAAGTAAAGTTGTTTGCTTCTTTGCATATTAAGCCCCTGGTCTTCGATATTAATGCCTTTTCCACCCCCTTTCCGGAACCGAGAAGTTTTTGAAATTATTCTTCATGAGCTGTTTCCAACCGGGCGCGGACAAGCGCATTGAGGCTCGGCCGGGCAACTGCGGTAAAACGTCGATAGGGTTGGGTCAGCAGCCCAGGTCGTTGTCGAAGAATTTTCCGGGAGGATGCCGATTTTTATGTTCAGGTCGCGGTGACAGCTCCCCCCTGTGAGGCGCGTGAACGGCGGCGCCCGGCTTTTTGGGCTTCGTCCCCTCCTCAGACGTCGTTATCTGAGGAGGGCGCCTGTGCGAAGCTTGCATTCCCGCGTCCAGGGAATAGACCGCAAACCTGTGTTCGGGTAGAGACTCTGCCGCTTGTAAGCCTCTGTATTTACTGCAGTAAACGAGCACAAGGTCCTTGTCGCGCGGAAACTCGCCGTGCAGCGCCTCTTGCCGTGGAGATCCTCGCCCGGCCTGCGCCGGGGCACACGACAAAAAAGCCGTCACGGCTATGAGAGCAATCCGCAGTCCCTTTGGATGAAGAAAAAACAGACATTTTTTCTTAAACTCTCGAATGATTCGCATATAAAGCTCTATTTCCCGTTTGCTCGTGGCCTTCGCTCCGAATGAAAAACTCCCAAGGCACTGTTTTCATTGGAGACATGTTTTTCGGTGATAGCTGCAATCAATTTATAAAAGTCCGAAAAGGCCCTTTGGCGCAGCTCGCCTAGAAAAATGTTTATCCAGCTTTCGATAAAGCATTCAAAAAACCTTTTTTCCGCGCAAACAATATCGTTAAAGAGAATGGGGCTCTCTTTGAAGCACCCATCCTCTCTTTCTATGAGGAAAGACATAAAGTTAAACAAAGTTGTCACATGGTCCGGATGAAAGACGAAGACCCCTTCTTTGCCTTCGGAGAACCTTGCGCCATATGCGCCGTATATGGTCGTCAATTCTTCCGAAAGGCGGCCAAAGCCATCTACCCTCGACTCCTGCCCCATGAAGGCAGAGGCTATGGGCGGAATGTAGGTATCTGCAACAGGAATTAAAAAAAGATTTTCAAACTCCTCGCAAACTCCTTTTGCCTTCACTTTGTCTACCAGGAGATTTTCGACAGCGATTTTGAGTCTGTCGGCAATTTCCTTACATAGGGAAGTCCTCCCCAAAAAATCGAACAGACCTTCCGTGTTCAATTTCTCCAGGAACTGTTCGTCAGGTTTTTTGGAAAACAACTCCGACAGTACGTCATACATGAGCTTTCTATGAAAGCCCAACTCGTTAAACGCCGGGATATCCATGACTGTTCTACACTTTCTCTATCTTCACCGGAGTATCATAGTAATTCATGGAGCCGCCTATTGGGTCTGTTAATGAAACAGTCCAGCCGTCTTTTGCAGCAATGGATTCATCAACCAGCATCAACGCATTTAAATGTATCCCGTTATTTCGCGCCGGGTCTCCTTCATATTTTTTGCCGTTTATATACCAGACGCCGCTGCCGGCCGACCATCTTCCAAACGCCTGGGAGAAGGTTATTACGCCCGGACGCAGGGTCAGTCTTATCCTTGCCCGGCCGACAAGGCCTTTCGGGTAGGTAGGAGAACTGACCCTTACATGATCGCCATCGTTCACATGGAACTTTTTTGCATCTACTTCGTTGATTTCGATAAAATTGCCGGGCATAAGCTCGACAAGCCACGGATCATTTATGGTCCTGGACTTGGAATGGAACGGGACCTTGTATGTGGAAAGCATCAAGGGATATTCGCTTCTTGAATATTTTTTATATATGAGGTTTCCGTTCATATCTCTTATGGGTTCAAGCAT
Organism: Syntrophobacteraceae bacterium; assembly: GCA_049964955.1. Classification (GTDB taxonomy): domain Bacteria; phylum Desulfobacterota; class Syntrophobacteria; order Syntrophobacterales; family Syntrophobacteraceae; genus SbD1. The sequence goes on along the minus strand of JBMFWU010000019.1, from coordinate 40,794 downwards.
GGTCGTCCCGTTGAACTTTTCACCGCTTACCGCGTTATGGGTGAGCGCGATTTGATCGTTATACATATGGACGGCGATTTTCTTCGCTCCCCATCTGTGCGATACCCATTTGGGGCCACCCTCCGGCATGTACCCTACATCCTGGTCCTCAAACCTGCCGCCTCTTGCCAGCACGTAAGCCACTTTTTTCCACTCGTCTTGCCTGAGGGCTTTGGGATGCCTTTTCATGTAATGCTTGACGGTGTGCATCTCACTCGAGCCGGCATCGGGTACAGGACCCTGTTTGACAAGCGTCCCGTTTTGCTTTTTCAACAAATTTTTGCTGTCATAGGCTATGTTCGCAACCATTTTCAGGAAGTAATCTTCCCTCTCGTTGAGATCGCCGCCTTCCAGGAAGGCATTCTTGCCGAAACCGGGCAAGCCGAGTCGTGCTGCGACATCGATAAGGAAATTTTCGGAGCAGACGGGTTTGCCCTCCCTGGTTTTCGCCGTCATGGGTTCAATCAAGGGCTGCCGTACGCCCATACTCGAGGTCGGGTAGGTGGGCAGCCCCCCGAGCATGCCCCAGCTCTCGAGGTAGGTGGTATTGGGAATTATATAGTCTGCGTATTTGGAACTTTCCGAGACTACGATGTCGCAGTTTATGAATAAGGGAACCTTTTTGAGGTCTTTTACCATCCTGATCCATCCCAGAGACTCGTCATTCGAGCCGGCATGGCCGGGATTCGACCAGGCGGGGTTTCCCATAAACAAATACAGGATTTTTACCGGATACGGGTACTCGTGGTATATGCCGGCCCATACCTCCTGCCATACGCCGAATCCAAAAGGAAACCACGGCCGCCTGGCGGGAAAGGGGGACCCTCCCGCCGCTCGCCTTTTGCTGTATTCCGAGGTGTCCTCGTAACGTGTTCCCTCCCTCGATATCTTAACGCCTGACGGGGCTGCAAAATCAGGCCACTTCGCAAGATTGTACGGGTAGCCCTCCGCGCCCATCGGATTGGCCGCGCCGCCACCGGCGATGTAGCCGCCCTGGTAGTCCACATTGCCGATGATCACATTGAGCATGAGTATCGCCCTGCCGTTGTAGTAACCGTTTGTATGCTTGGCAGGGCCTCGATAAAAGTCCGCAACGGCTTTTTTTCCGTGGGAAGTGAATTCCCTGGCGAGATCTATAATGACTCTTTTGGATATACCCGACTCTTTTTCATACTCCTCCATCGAATGGGAGGAAAGTTCCTTCCAGAGCATCTGCATGCTTGTCAGGCAGGAGACTCCGTTTACCTTGACGGGCTCCAGGGATAAAAAGCCCGTCGGCCATAATTGCGCCTTCTTTGACGTCGAGGCGGACATAATTTTTTGTGATGCCTTGTCCACAACGGTTGGATGTTCGCCGGTTTTTAAAAATTTGGCATAATCTTTGTCCGATTCTTCGGCCACGATCAGATACGCTGCATCCGAAAAGGTCGGTTCCCCGTTTTTTTCAGCGACTTCGCTGCTGGGGTTTTCCAGGTAGTTTTCATCGTATCTTTTATTCTTTATGATCCACCGCAGCATGCCCATGGCAAAAGCGGCATCACCCGCAGGCTTTATCGGTATATAATCCGCATGGGCTATCTGATTGCCTCCCCTTGGATCGATGAATACCAGCCTGCACTTTCCGCTTGCTGTTGCCTCAGCCGACCTCCTCGCCAGAGTTTGCATGGGAAAGTTGCCCTCATAGTAGTTGGCCCCGAAGACCAGGACAAATTCGCAATGCGGCAAATCAGGCTTAAGCATTGCATTGCCGGCGTAAGTCGCAGCCGTCGCCACATGGTGCGAGAGCTCGCACACGGACACGTGCGGGATCGTATTCACAGAACCCAAGGCATTTGCAAACCTGGCTATCAGGTTATTTTGGCCCCCTTCCGCTCTGCCCCAGGTGGCGACGAACTGGTTTGTCTTAGGTCCAAAATCAGGATAGTCCGGATTTGCGGGAACAAATCTGTTTTGACCGTTATTCCATAGATGTTTGAAGCCCTCGACGAACCTGCTTTCCTCGCCGGGGACATCCTTGAAAAGATACCCGCCGTTTATCACCTCATCTAGAAGCTGTTCGTAGGAGATGACCTCAAATTTGCCCGAGCCCCTCGGACCTTTTCGTTTCAGGGGCAAATAGAGCCGGTAAGGATCATAGACCGTTTGCAGGCCGGCCTGCCCCCTGGGGCAAAGCGAGTGGGCCCCGTCGGTATAAGGTTTCGAACTATCGAAGGCCCCCCCCACGGAGACTATCGCATCTTTATACGGCGTATCGTATTTCAACGGCGGCTGAGTGGCGTGTATGTCATACGGGTTTCCGTCAAGTTTTATTATTGCGCCGTTAAACACCCTCGCCATAAGCCCGCAATCGCTATGGCACTGCTGGCATACCGAAAATTTGACATCCACGCCCGGCCAGTTTTCCACTCTGCCCGGATAGACATTCTGTCCATCGTAAGAGAAAAATCTCGGTAAATTCTCCTGGCTCAATCCAACGCCCGCTACAATTGTCCCGGCGCCGAAGGTACAATATTTTAAGAATTCTCTTCTATCCATGTTTCCCCCAATCGGGCTAATTCCCGGTTACCGTACTTGGTTTTACCTGATCGTCTTCCCAGCCGAAGATGAACCCAAGGACAAAAATCAGCACCACCGCTATTCCGCAAAGGCCCGCGGCGGCAAGCACACCGTCGAAGCCGGTCCATGGCGGGTTGAAAATCAATGCCCCTTGCACGACTTTGGGTTGCAGTTGCGCGCCGATAACGGTATTGAACCGCATTTCGTACACTCCGAATAGAACCAGGAGGGAGATTGGAACACCCCATAACTTCGATTGTCTTATCTTACCCGAAAATAGCAGCACCCCCGGTACTATGAGACCCACAAATATCTGGTATATATAGTCTGCGCGCAGCGGTCCTCCGACGCCAAACACCATCTTCCATCCATGATACACCTCGCCGGGCGTATACGCCCTCACCGTATAGAGCCACTCGATCAGGGCGAAGAAGATATCGGCGGTAACAGCAATCAAAAGGTATTTCGAAAGCTCCGACAGGGTGTCGGAATTTACGGAATTTTTCGCTGAATAAAAGGTGAACCCCACTATATAGAGCAGCATTACAAACGCAATTCCGGAAACGATCGCCGAGATTATAAATGTAAATGGTATCAAGGGATTCGACCACAAAGGCCTTGCTTTGATTGCTCCGAACAGAAAGCCGACGTAGCCATGGAATATAAAGGCAAGGCCTATGCCTATCGAAGAAATCACCGTAAGAGCTTGCTTATCTTTTCTTATGGCTTTATCGGATACATCCGTTTTTCCGAAAGTAAGGAATTTGGCAAGGCGACCTCTCATCCCATCCTGCTGAGCTCTTTCCACATTAGACGTTCTGAAAACATAAAACAGCTCAAATAGCATGAGAACCACATAGGCGCTCCAGACTATGATGAAAACACCCAATGGAGAATACGGAAAATGATCCCTTACAGCAAGTTCCCATATAGCCCTGGATGGCTGAAGAGCATCGAAAAGCGGCGCCAAGGCGGCTGTCAAAAGCATTGCAAAACTTACTATTGCCGCCATTTTAGCAAGCGGCTCGAATTTTTTCAGGTGGAATGCATGAGACAACGAGGCTATCACAAAGGAACCGGCTACCAAACCGGATAAAAAGGGATATAGCACAATAGGCAATCCCCATACCGGTGTTTCAAAGAATTGACCCGTCAACATTATTCGTTCCTCCCTGTTTTATTCAGATAGGGATTTTCCTGTTCTTCAACGAGAGGCAACAGAGCTTTTCCGCCAAGTTTTTCGTAGGCAGTGGTATTAAACCCCATTGCATACGTGTACATTATTTTAACGGCCTCCGGATTTGCGGGTTCAACCAGGTTTCCGTTCAGGTTTATGTAGTATACCCGGGGCTCGGTTCCTTCTCCTATTTTTAGCCGGGAGGTAGGATTGGCGGCTATAAGCCTGGATACTTCGCTCTCCGGGTCGGCCAAATCGCCAAATACCCTGGTTCTCCCCACGCAGGAGGTCACGCACGCCGGGGCCAGTCCTTCATTTATTCTGTGCACGCACAGGGTGCATTTGTCCGCAGTCTTTTGGACCGGGTTGAAAAAGCGCATGTTGTAAGGACATGCCTGGATGCAGGTGCCGCAGCCCATGCATTTATCGTAATCGACGAGCACAAGGCCATCCTGGCGTTTAAAGGTCGCCTTTACGGGGCACGCCACGACACAAGGCGGCTTCTCACAATGATTGCACATCATTGGGAGCATGAATCTTCCAACATTTGGCGCATAGTTGCCATCTTCAGTAATTACAATACCGTTCCTATCCTTCTCCATATGCCCCGTATCCAGCACCTGAACGACGGTTCTGAAAACGCTCAGCGGGACTTTATTCTCACTTTTACACGCGATGACGCATGCCTGACAGCCGACACATTTTCTAAGGTCCATAACCATCGCCCATTTGTGTTTGGGGCCGGTTTGCCTGATTTTTCGAAAGTTATCATGCCAAATGGGCAAGTTGCCCGGATTTAGTATCCTGCGCCAATTATTCCAGCCGTCGTTTACGTCGTTGGAGGGGTTCATCCAGCCCATCCATCTGTGGTTCTTGATCGGACCGGTAATTTGACCGGAGTTTGCATCGGGGGCACCGTAACCTCCACTCCTGCTCTGTCTGCCCCCCGAAAGGTTTTTAGCGATGGACTTATCTTCTGCGATCGCCCTGTATGCTTTGCCCAAGATTGTGCCCATCGCCACAAATCCGCCCCCCACCAGTGTGGCCGCCTTTAAAAACAGTCTCCTCTTACCTTCCTCTGCGCCATTCATTCCCAAATAACCCTCCATTTTCGGAGATCGGTGGTTTTTACTAAAAGTTCGATCCCTTGACCGGTCGGCACCTCCGCGAGGATGGCCGCCACTGCATCCAGTGAGTCCAAGGGGATGGCGATATACCTGTGGAGACCGAGCATTGCACAGAGCCTTCGGCCCTCGTCCAGGCTGGCGTACGCCACTATGATCGACTCATCCATGGGTATTTCCTCCTTCCCCCGGCCCGGGGAGCGTTATCGGGCAAGGTCCGTGCCGATCCTGTAGACGCCTTGTTCCATAAGGGTTTGTGGAATTCGACCAGGGAAAAGAGTGATGCGTGGTGTCCGGATGTCGAACACACGAAAGGTGCGAGGGCGCGGTCCTTAGTACAAATACCTAGTCACAACAAAATGTTACAGCGTGTCTTGTAACCGGACACAAGAATTTGCTCGGCACACGACACGAGGAACGGGGCGAGCGTCAATGAGCAGTGGGGTGGACGATCCCGTATTTTCTGAGCTTCTCGTAGAGGGTGCTTCGACTGATGCCCAGACGCTTTGCGGCTTCTTTTTTGTTCCAACCGCACTCCTGCATGACCTCTTTGAGCAAGCTCGCCTCTTGTTCGAGCAGAGTGGGCGTTTTGGGCGTAGCGGCCGCTGTGTAGGCCCTATGCAGCACTGCCGGAAGATGGTCGGCTTCGATGCGCCGGCCCTTGGCCAGTACAGCCGCATGTTCTATGCTGTTTTGGAGCTCGCGGACGTTTCCCGGCCAGGAATAGTCAACGAGCAGGCGCATGGCGTCGGGACTGAATCCTTCAATCTTTTTCCCCTTGCCTCCGGCAAAATGGCCGAGAAAATGCCGCGCGAGCAAAGGGATGTCGTTGCGGCGTTGTCTTAGCGGAGGCAGATAAATGGGTATCACATTGAGACGGTAATAGAGATCTTCCCGAAAGTCGCCCTTCTTGACCTCATCGAGAAGGTTTCTGTTCGTAGCGGCGATGAGGCGTACGTTGACTGTAATGGTCTTCTCCCCTCCCAGTCTTTCGAACTGGTGGGTCTGGAGAACCCTTAGCAGCTTGATTTGAGCCTGCGGGGGAATTTCTCCGACTTCATCGAGAAATACGGCGCCTCCGTCTGCCTGTTCGAAGCGCCCGGCTTTCTGACGGATCGCCCCGGTGAATGCGCCTTTTTCATGGCCGAAAAGCTCACTTTCCAAAAGTGTGGCCGGATAGGCCGCGCAGTCGATGACGATGAGCGGTTTTTCTTTCCTCGGGCTAAGATAATGAATGGCCCTGGCGACCAGCTCTTTCCCGGTGCCGCTCTCCCCCTGAACAAGCACGCTTACGTCGGTGGGCGCAATATTTTCGATCAGTTGGAAGATGGCCTGCATTTTGTGGTTTCGGGATACGATGCCGCAAAATTCTGTCGGACTCGTAATGCGGCTTTGCAGTTCCCGGATTTCTTCTTCGTGCAGCAGGGCCCGCTTGATGACGCCCGCAGCCTGGCTCAGCATCGATTGCACCAGGTGGATCTCCTCTTCTCCGCACGGAGGAAGGTTGGAGCGGGCAATCACCAGGGCGCCGAAGGCGCGATTTTCATGCCTAAGCGGAATCGTCGCATGAACGACCTTAAACTGCAGAAGCTCCGAGACAAGAGGCGTCATGATGTCGAGATCGTTTGTCAAGTCAGGCTTTTCCCGCCCATTCTGCTCGTCCAACATGGCCGAAAAGCTTTGAACCGGCCCCGGCTCTCTCAGGTTTATGGTCTGCTTTTCAGTGACGATAAAAAGCGCATCACGGGTGTCGTTGATCATGATGAAGGCGATCTGACCACATTCCAGGATAGGCCGGAACTTGTTGATCAGGTATGTGCCGATTTCCTTGAGAGTGCGCAGGGACCCGGCTTCCTGTACAATTCCGCAGAACGTTCGCATCTGTTGGTGAGAACGCTCGATCTTCATCGTCTGTTCCTCCAGACGATGGGTATAAGCCTGAAGGCTTGAAAGCATGTGGTTGAAAGCCCACGCTAATGCCGCCACTTCATCTTGCCCTTTCACTTCGACTCTGACGTCCATATCTCCCCGATCTACTCTTTCCACGGCGCGCGCCAGTTTTGTGAGAGGGCCGGTAATGTGTCTGACGAAAAGAAGGCCGCCGGCAAGGAAGAGCAAAAGGACCCCAAGAGTGAACAGGGCCATGTGTATCCTGAGAGTGCCGACTTGCCGCCGATAATGCCTCTCCGAATACCCGAGCCGCAGTATCCCCGCTTTGCCCTTAAATATGGGCGCGGCGGCGTCCAGGTAGTGCTCGCCTTTGGTTGACGTAATTTCCTGAAGATGGACCGAGTCGGCGAGGGGTTTATTGGCGGAGAGCAGTCCGGTCGGAACCCCGTCTGGAAAAGTGTGGGCAAGGATCTCTCCGTCTTTCATAATGAAAAGATAGGAAATTGCCGGATTGCCCCGGACCTGATGGTCCAGGGTTTTCTGAAGGCCCACCAAATCGTTTGTGAGGACCATGTCGGTCACCTGCAGCGCAAGTGCATCACCCAGATGTCTCACCTGAGAGGAAAGAGCCTCATGAAGGCCACGACTGTAGCGATCGGTCACCAGAAGCGAAATGATGGCGCCGCTCGAAATCACAAGCAGAGATACCCCGATCACCAGTTTGCTCTTGAGACTTCGAAATCGCATGCCTTTTCCTCTGCGCCCGCATTAATTCCCTGTCGAAACTCTGCGCTCCAATACGCGAACCGAATCGTACCACTTATCTTCGGGTATGATGAACCGGTCGATCAAAAGATTCTTGAGGATTTGACGTCCCCACGGATCTTCATTCATGGTCAGAAGGACTTTCTGCACTCGCTCCTTGAGATCGGGGGAAATCGTACGCGACGCCACAAGGGGCGGGATCCCATAAGGTCCCCATTTGCAGACTATCCGAGTGGCTGAAGTCAGAGCAGGGTCCGTACGCTGGTAATAATCCCACACGAGTCCATCGACGGCCGCTCCATCCACCAGGCCCTTGGCCACCGCCAGTATGGAGTTATCATGGCTGTAGGTGTAGACGACCTTGCGAAAGAAAGTCTGTGGTCGCTCATGCATCCGGGACAGCCAGTACGCAGGCGCCAACTTTCCGGTAAGAGAATCCGGGTCGCTGAAGGCGAAGACCCTGCCTTTCAGGTCATCGATCCCTTTAAAAGGGCTGTTTTTGTTCACAATGAGATAAGAGTAATAAAAATGGCGCCCGTGCACTTCCGGGGCGACAAGCAGCTCGAACCCGCACTTGTCTTTTCCGGCTACGTAAGGGCCTGAACAGATAAAGGCCAGGTCAATTCGCTTTTTGCAGAAAAGCTCGTTTACTTCCTCGTAGGTTTTGCGTTGAACAAGCTCGATATGTCTTCCAAGCTTGCTTCCCAGATAATCGAGAAGCTGCCGGTAGTAGACAAAGGTCTTCCTCGGGGAAACCATCGCTCCAACCGCCACTTTAAGGGTAGGCTGCCCGGTTGTTCCATTGCTTGGTCGAGCCACTGGAATAGTTTTTCGAAAATCTACCACACGGGAGTCGTTCTTTTTCCCACAGCTTGAAAGCAACAACGCGACCAGAGGAAGCAAGGCGAAGATCCAAAGGCGGGGGAGTATTTTCAAGCGTGGGTCCGTCCATGCGCCTTCTCTCATGGCGAGTTCCTATCCATACCGGGTTCTGTAGTGAAATTTCGCTTTTATAACATATACTTTGTGTGGTGGAAAGCATAGCGACGCCACGTTGGCCGATACGAGGCAAACGGCCATGGCGAGCGCCGGAGGATGGGCGATTTCCATTCCGTTATGTGAGAGGAAAGGTTGAAATCATCGAGTTGTTACAGGTATCGAAGCCGAGAGTTCTCCATCTGCATTGCCGCGCGTTTCCTCTATCCGTGTGGTGACAGGCGGCATTCAGGTATCACCTGCGCTCCGCCAATTGGAGTATGCTTCCCAAAGAATTTCCACCGGGTGGAACACCCTGTAAGGAGTAAGCTGGTTAAACTGGATTCGGCAACTCAGGCAGTCGGTCACAAGCCTTTCGGGGTGAATTTCTTCTATTTTTCCCATCAATCGGCTCCCCATCCCTACGGAAGTCCGATAAAATTCCTGCTTGAATCCCATGATGCCTGCGATACCGCAGCAATGGAAGGCGCCGTCGATGCGCTCCACCGAAGCCCCGGGCACAAGGCACAGCAAGTCGGCATATGGTTCGCCGATCTTCTGTTCCCGTAAGTGACATGGTGGATAGTATGCCATCCGTGCAGGGACCGGGCCCAGGTCATTATTGAACTGCCCCGCGTGAAGCAGGGACCTGAGGTATTCTCCCAAATCGAAAGTGTGGTCGGCGACCTTTATTCGTTTCAACGCATCGAGGGATGCGAAACAGCCTTCATCTTCATGCTTCATCCCCATAAATCTATAGAGGTCATGCATGTTCGATGCACTGTAAGCCCCCCCCGGTTGTCGCGCTGCAAGGTCTTCTCGGGAATAAAAGGCCCCCTCGCTTACGATGTGCTTCAGCATGTACCCGCAGGTAGGGCAGGAACACACGATATCATAACCGGAATCCACAGCCTCGCAAAGTCGATCCAGATTGAAGGCGGCGAACTCAAGAGTGAGATCGAGGTCGCCTTCGAGCAGGCTTGGCATGCCGCAACACTTCTGCTCAGGCAAAAAAACCTCGATCTCGTTGCGCCGGAAAATCTCCACAACCGCTTTCGGCACATCCGGAAAAAGGTATTGGGCAGTGCAGCCCGCAAAATAAGCCACTTTCCTGCCGGCGGATTCATGCCTGTCATAGAGACCTTGCCTCCTTGCCCAGGAGGGAAAATCCTCCTTCGGAAATTCGGGCAGCTTCCTGGCGGGATGAATCCCGGCCAATTTCTTCAGCAGGTTGCCGGTCCGTTCGTGCCGCATCAGACTGTTGGCCAGGCGCGGGTATGCCCCGCACACTCGCGCCAGGCGCCCCACATCTTCCAGAAGGCGAATGGTCGGCTTAAGCCCATCCCGCCCGACGAAGGCATGTTTAGCCTTCATTAAGCCCGCTCGGATGTCCGGACATGGGCAAAGTGCGCAAAAGTTGCACAGGTCAACCATGCTTCTCAGTTCATTTGCGGTCACCTTACCGCCATCGCCGGATTCCTTGTCATAGAGCCTGTATATCTCCGAGAACACCCTACAGGGCGTATCTTCCATAAGATATCTGCATACGTCACAGTCTGCGCATCTCTCAATGACTGCTCGCGCCATGCTTTCGGGGGAATTGTCCGGCATTGCCTCATCTCCCAAGTGACACTTCTGCCGAGATCCGAAACTGACCTCGAATACAAACGCTCCATTCGGCGGCGGACACTTTTTTTGCTTCTTTGGCCAAGGACTCCTGCGGGAGAACTCTATTTCACTCCCATTTCTTCCAGCTTGGAAATGATCGCCCCTTTGAGCAGCAGTCCCTCGTGGCGATACACCTCCTTGCCGTTCCGATCAAAGAAGATCTGGGTGGGTATAAGATTGATGTGGAATTTTTGTCCCTCCTCCGGATGCTCCCATACATCGATAAACACGATGTCCGCCTTGCCCTTGTATTCTTTTTGGAGTGAGTCCACGATGGAGGACATCGTCTTGCAGACCATGCACTTGTTGGCACCGAGATCCACCATGGTGACCATGCCCTTTGCGGGCACCTGAGGCACTGAAGAGGAGGCACGGCAGGCAGTCGGCAGAAAATAAAAACCGGCCAGGACGAGCACGACGACAAGACGGGAAACGACTCTGTTCATTGCACGATCTCCCTTTCTACTGTTTGCAGGTCACGTGACAAACCCCGGTGGGGGTCTCGACGGCATACGGAAAGTACCTGCGTTTGAACCATAAGGCCACATTGACCAGGGATATGAGTACGGGGACCTCCACAAGAGGCCCGATGACAGCCGCAAAGGCCTCCCCGGAGTTGATCCCGAAAACGGCCACAGCCACCGCAATCGCCAGTTCGAAGTTGTTGGAGGCGGCCGTAAAGCTCAAGGTCGTCGACTGCTCGTAGGTCGCGCCTGCCTTCATTGAAAGGAAAAAGGAGGCAAAGAACATCACGACGAAATAGATGCAGAGCGGGATCGCCACCCTGATTACATCTATGGGCAATTGCACGATATATTCCCCTTTGAGGGAAAACATCACGAGAATGGTGAAAAGCAGGGCCACAAGCGTAATGGGGCTGATGCGCGGGATAAACTTTTCCTCGTACCACTGCCTGCCTTTGGTCTTCAACCCGATAAACCTGGATATCATTCCGCAGAGAAAAGGAATCCCGAGATAGATGAAAACACTCTGGGCGATTTCTCCTATGGAAATGTTTACGACGGCTCCTGTTATCCCGAGCCAGGCTGGGAATACGGTAATGAAGATATAGGCATAGACTGAAAAGAAAAGCACCTGGAAGATCGAATTGAACGCCACGAGTCCCGCGCAGTATTCCGTATCGCCTGCCGCGAGATCGTTCCACACGATCACCATGGCGATACACCGTGCAAGGCCTATCATGATCAGGCCCACCATCAGATCGTGGTGTCCGGAAAGAAAGAGCGTGGCCAGGGCAAACATCAGAAAGGGGCCGATGATCCAGTTTTGCACAAGCGAGAGGGCCAGTACCTTGAAATTTCGAAAGACCTCTCCCAGCCGCTCATATTTCACTTTGGCAAGCGGCGGATACATCATGAGGATCAGCCCGACGGCAATCGGAATATTGGTGGTTCCAACCTGGAAATAGCCTATGATTTTGTTTACGCCCGGGTACAACCAGCCTGTTCCGACTCCAACGAACATGGCCAGAAAAATCCAAAGCGTAAGGAACCGGTCAAGAAAAGACAGACGGCTGGACACCTGGTTGTTCATATGCTCTCCTTAGTTTGCCCCTATTCAAATGTGAACTTTTGGAGGTATGCTTCGAGTCGGGCTTTTCCCTCCCCTTCGAGGGCGGGGCAGTCCTCCGCCCCCTTGCCCCCTTCGGCCGCCTGGACGGCGAAGACCATGCAGGTCGGCTGCCCGCAGAGGCGGCAATTGGTCCGGGGAAGAAGCTTGAGGATTTCCATGACCTTGGGTTTCGGGGCGCCTTCATAACTCGGTACGATCTCGCCCCGCCTCTCCCAGGTATCGTTTACCTCCTGCTTTAGCCACTCGATGATCTTGTCGCCCTCCGCTGCATCCTTCAACGCATTTACGCAGATCTTTTCCGAATGGATGGCGATGAGCTTTCCATGCACTCGGAACGTCACGCATGGCGGGTCCTTGATGTATTGAAAGCCGCCGAATACCGCATTGAGATACGGAATGACCTCCGAGATATCCTGGTCGAGATGAGCGATCAACTGGACTGACTCGGCCTCCGGCCTGCATTCAGGGTGAATAATCTGCTTGCGGTAGCTTTCGAGCAGCATACAAACTCCTCCCCGTAGCGTTTCATTTCCTGCGGCACACCCGGAAACACGAAAAGACGTGGAACGCGGTTCTCTTCCTGCTTCCCGCTCCTCGCTTCCCGCTTCTTTTCATTTCCCGAGCCAGCCTTTCACTTGGGCCTTCGAAGGCACTTTCCCCACCGATTTCACCTTGCCGTCGATCACCACCCCCGGGGTTGTAAAAATCCCGTAGCCTGCAATCTTCGCAATGTCGGTTATGTATTCCAAAGAGGCATCCACGCCTGTTTCCCTTATAACCTCCTGCACCACTTTTTCCGTTTCATGACACTTCTTACACCCAGGCCCCAAAACCTTGATTTCCATCTTTTTCTCCCTGCATCCCTAGACCAGCGCGTTGAACAAATAGCCGACAAGAATGATACCCACGGCCACTACGCCGATAAAAACGGCAATGAGCCGGGGCTTTAAGACCTTGCGTAAAATCACCATCTCGGGAAACGAGATCGCTATCACCGACATCATGAAGGCAAGCACGGTTCCCATCGCCGCCCCCTTTTGAATCAGGGCGGAAACGATCGGAATGATGCCCGCCGCATTCGAATAGAGGGGAATGCCTACCAGTACTGCCGCGGGAACCGACCACCAGACCCCTTTTCCCATGATCGCGGCCATATAGCCCGTGGGCACCCAGGCATGAATCCCCGCCCCGACACCAATGCCCAAAAGGACGTAGATCCAGACCCTGCCCACGATGTCGCGCACGGCTTCAAGGCCATAGCGGATTCGCTCCGAAACACCCTTCTTTTCCTCGTCGTAGTCTGCGCTCACCTCCACTTGCATCTCCCGAACCCAGTCTTCGAGATAGCGCTCCATGTTGAGCCGACCGATGGTCCAGCCGGCAATCATGGCGATTACAAGTCCCGTACTAAGGTAAATGGCGGCGATTCTCCACCCGAAAAGCCCGTAGAGAAGCACCAGCGCGACCTCGTTTACCATGGGCGAGGAGATAAGGAAGGAAAAGGTGACCCCGAGCGGAATGGATGCGGTCACAAATCCGATGAAAAGCGGGCACGCCGAGCACGAGCAAAACGGGGTCACAACTCCGAGAAGGGCTGCGAGTACATTTCCAACGCTTTCCCGCTTTCCGGCAAGAATCCTGCGCGTTTTCTCCGGGCTGAAAAAAGAACGGACAATCCCCACCCCGAAGACCACCAGCAGAAGAAGCATGAGCACCTTGGGCCCCTCGAAGACGAAAAATTGGACCATGCTCCTCAGGTGCTCGACGCTCGCCGAAGACAAACCATGCCCGGAAATAAATCCGGCAAAGCGGCGCGCAAACCAGCCGGCAAAGGGCTCCAGATGTTCGTAGAGTGCCCACCAGGCCGCAAGCATGGGTAACCCCGCCAGGATATACCCCGCCGTCGTCATTCCGGCGGGCGAGTTCGCATCCGCTTCGACCGGCTCTCTCAGGGCGCCTTCGCCATTACCGGCGCAACTTTCTTCCCGAATCGCTTTCACTGCTTTTCCTCTTTTGCATTGCTCAGGGTTTTTACGCTTCCAATAAGGACTTGCAGCGGCAGCCTCCCGGAGCTGCATCGCTGAATGGGAATATATCATTCATATCGACACCCGTCAATGTAATTCCCACTGCTTCCGGTTCGTTCAAAAGAAGCCTGCCGGCGCTTTTCATGGCAAGCTGCGGTCGCGGGAAGGTTTTTCACGGTGCCTGGTGAAATTGGCCGTAAACGATATAAAAATCGCACCTGCAGGTGCTCGCAGGTTGAAAAGGGAGACTTTGGCCTTGCGGAAAAGGAAGGCCTCAGGGAAAATGCCGGCTCGGATATCGAAATATGCTCGAATCCATACGACCCGAAACTCCGTACCGCCTAGACAGGAGAAAAGACATGCCGGAACTCATCCAGTTGATCGCATTCAGCTTGTTGGGCATTGGGGCCGGAGTGAGTTTTGTTACCCAGCAGGCGCTTAACGCGAACCTGCGCGGCTGTCTGGGATCGCCCCCGTGGGCCGCATTCATCAGCTATTCGGGCGGGGTGATCACCATGGCGGCGGTTTTATTGGCGACACGGGAGCCCTGGCTGAGCGCTTCCTCGGTGGCCAAAAGCTCCTGGTGGTTATGGTGCGGGGGCTTTTTCGGGGCCATCTACATAGTCGTGGCCATTGTCCTTTTGCCAAGACTTGGTGCTGCAACCGTCGTGGCACTGATCGTGTCCGGACAGATGCTGGCATCTCTTGTTTTCGACCGGTTCGGGTTTCTGGGACTCGCGCAACACCCTGTAAGCCTGCCGCGCCTCGCCGGGGCCGCTCTGCTCATTGCCGGCGTGGTTCTGATTCAAATGTAAACTCTGGCGAAGTGAAGACCTGAGTGAATTTGCCTTTTCTTATCCGTGTCCATCAGTGTCCATCCGTGTCAACAGGTCTTTGAAAAGCGTTCAGACACGGATGGACTCGGATGGACACGGATGAAGGAGCTAGCGGCGGAATCCACGGAATGCGCGATCGCAGTTGAGGGGCAGGAAGCAGATCGATTGCATTGACGCTTACGGAATGTCCCCCCCTGGGAACCAGCCCGCCGGCTTCTCCGGCGAGCTGATTATCCCCGGATTCGTTGCCACACCGCCTGACCGTCATGGCCCCGCCGCCTCCGAAGGTAGCGGCGCTCTCGGCTTGGCCATCCGGCTGCGGCGCTAGCCGCCGATGAGGGGGAGTTCTTTATCGACTCGAAAGAAAACGACCGCCTTGGGTCCCATTTTTTCCTCCGCTTCGGCGGGGTAGACTTTCCGGCGTACCGATTCGACGAGTTTGGGGTCCGCGTCCTCGCGGACCTTGGTGAGATAGAGCCTTTTTCCCTTATATCCCGGGCCGTTTTCCCGGAAAAGAAATGCCGCATGGGGATTGGACTGCAAATTGTGGTGGGTGAGCCGATCCGGCATAATGAATGCCAGGGTGTCGCCCTCGGAAACGTGGGGCCGCGAGTAGACGGCCGCGTTTACCTTGCCCTCGGCATCCGCCGTGGACAAGACCCCCAGACCCTCGGTTTTTTCAAAGTATTCCGCCAAATCCATCTCGAACCTCCAGGGTTGAGCTCCATGAAACGACGGACGCCTTTTGTCCGCTCCATTGTTTTCGATTTACGGAAATAAGATAGGGATGCACCCTGCGGGCGCAAAGAGCCGCGGCGCATCACAGCGCGTCTTTGTTGCTCGCATCGAGAGCTTTGTCGATTTCGGCCTTGAGCATGGGCGGAAGCCCCATGATATCGATATTGAGGAAACCCCGGACGATCGTAGAGATGCTTTCCTGCTCGGAAAGCCCCCGGGACATGAGGTAGTGGATCTCGTCCTGAGCCACTTTGCCGACGGCCGCCTCATGGGACATTTCAACGTTTTCCACATAGGCGGAAAGCTGTGGGACCGAGTCTATGACCCCGCCGTTTAAAAGCAGCCCCTTGCATTCCAGATGCGCCTTGATATCGGGGGCCTGCCCGACGAGATGGCCCCGGTTCATGACAGAGGCCCCGTTGCTGATCGCCCGCTGGATGATCTCGGCGCGGCAGCCCGGCTTCTGCAGATACATCCGGCCGCCCACATCGAAATTCGATCCCGGGGTTCCGACAATGATGCTGTAGAACATCGCGGTAGCGCCTTCGCCGGCCAGATAGGTGACGGGAAAGGTCTGAATGGAGCGCACCGGCTTCATGCAGATGTAGTTGTTTATGAAAACTCCGCCCTCTTCTACCGTGGCGACCGAGCGCGGGCGAACATCCATCTCGTCTGCCCAGTTGTGTATCATCGTAAAGCTAAGCTTGGCATTCTTCTTGACGAAAAATTCGGAAACGCCGACGTGGACGCCCCGTTTCATCTTCGGTGAGGTGGCGCACCCCGAGATGATGTGCAACTCCGCCCCTTCCTCCACGATGATGAGGTTGTGAACGTTTTGCTGGAGGTTTTCCTTCTCCATATACAAACAGGCCTGAATCGGATAGATGCTCTTGGTTCCGGGAAGCGCGCGGATCACGTAGCCGTCATGGAGTTCGAGGGCGGCCGATGCCGTGTATTTGTCCTGATCCACCGGAACGAGCTTCCACAGATAGTCCTTGATCCAGTCGTATGTGGCAAGGGCCTTCTTTACGGGCATCACCTCCACGCCGTCCTGCATGCTGTGGCAGTGAATGACCGTCGTGTCCTTCTGGATGTAGGTCCCTCCCCTGCCCCTGCCGGTCACGTCCAGACCCGACATCAGCATCCGTTCCTGTTCGTCTTCGGGCAGCGCGCACATCTCCGATTCGGCAAGGTACCTGTGCGGCACAAACGATCTGTCATACCGGGCAAGGTCGAGGTCTTCTCCGAAGAGGGCCTTTTTTTCCCGAGCGGCGCGGGCTTTTTCTTCCAGTTCTTCTAGGCGTTGCATTTCACGCACTCCTCATATCCCGATGCCCCGATGCACTGAAAGATTTCCCCGGGATTTCCCGCGCAGGCCAGAACCCCCTCATAGAGCACCTGCCCCCTGTCGGCCGGCACATAGTCGAGGATATAACCGGTGTGGGTGATGATCAGCCCCATTTTGGTCCTCTTCTGCCGCGCCTGCGCCATCGATTTGGACTCATCCCGGGTAAAATCCTTCTGGAGCAGCCGTGCGATCGTCTTTCCAATGAGGGCCATGTTTTCTATATCCACCCCCGACTCCGGTTCGTCGAACATCAAAAGATCCGGGTCCTGAGCCCTTAGCTGCAAAAGCTCCGACCGTTTGATTTCACCGCCCGAAAAACCCGCATTGACGTCCCGGTCGAGAAAATCGGAAAAGTTGAGCGACCGGGCCAGATCCGCCGCATCCATCTTTTTTTTGGCGCAGATATCGAGCATCTGCCTGGTCTTCAGCCCGTGGATCGTAGGAGGTCTCTGGTAAGACATGCCGATCCCCAGGCGGGCCCGTTCGTCGATGGGAGCATGCGTGATATCGACGCCCTTGAAAAGGATTCTGCCCCTTTTCACCACATACTGAGGATATCCCATGATGGTCATGAGAAGCGAGGTCTTGCCCGAACCGTTCGGACCGAAAAGGATGTGGGTCTCGCCGGGCTTTATCTCGAGATGCAGATCTTTTAACAGGACTTTTCCCCCCAGTTCGACCTGCAAATCTTCAATCGATAGCATTCGCGTCTCCTTAGCGGCGAGCGGCGTGCCGCCGCAGCCAAGACTGCCTGGCCCATCCGGACGGCCAACCGGAAAATCTAATGGCCCCGCCGCCATCGAAGGTAGCGGCGCTCCCGGCCTGGCGACCCGGCTGCGGCGCTAGCCGCCGCCTAGGCTTTCCAGAGGCCGTGCAGATTGCAGTATTCTCGTGCGACCACCGCTTCCTGTCCTTCGACAGAGAACACGGCCTCGGGGGCTTCGCCCGGGTTCAGATACTGGCGATAGATCTTGTCCCCGACAATCAATTCGACCCACTCGATCCAATGTTTTTCTTCCATCGGGTGCGGGACGCTTCCGACCTTCACCTTGGTCCCCGAGGCCGTTTTCTCAATCACCGGAACGTGTTTTTCCTTGGCGGCGTCAACGGTGTTCTCGACAAACAGCTTCATGGGCTTCCCACAGCATGTGAGTTCCCCGTCCCCGCCGTGCAAGGTTTCCACGATGTTTCCGCAAACTTCGCACTTATACACTTGCAACCTTTGAGCCATAATCCTTCTTCTCCTTTTGATCGATGTTTCAATCAGTTATTTCTGCTCTTCCTCTTCGACCTTTGCCTTATGCTTCGTGCCGCATGCCGGACAAAGAATCTCTATTTCCTTTTCGTCCCCTATGAACTTTTCCCGGAGCGTCTCGGGTCCTAGAAAACTGACGTCTCCACACGCGCACTGCGGGCACTCGCCCCTTACCTTGTAACGCTTCTTTGCCATGACTGTCTCCTTGGGAAAGAACGACTTTTTGAAAACCCATTCTTTCGCAGTGTATGAAATGTTGCCTGCTTCCTCGCGGGCGCGTGGAAGCACCACTACTTTGCCTTGGGAGTTTCATCCCGAATAAAAAGTCCTGTACGGCGAGAAGTAAAGAGGGCCCCATCCGATTTGCGCGTTTTTTTTCACTCCGCGAACTCCCCGTTTCCCGAAAACCCGCTCTCCCTCTTGCGTCTGCATTCTGCGCAAAGGCCGTAATATTCCAGCCTGCTGTCCTGCACTTCAAAGCCGATCTCCGCCTTTATCTCCTCGGGATGAATCTGGATCTCCGACTCCAGGTCTTCTATGGTTCCGCACGAAACGCAGATAAGATTTACGTGCGGCACGGTGTTCGGTTCGTAGCGGTTGTCACTGGAATCGAATTGCATAACCTTTATCAGGCCCATCCGGGTAAGAACTCCAAGCGTGTTGTAGACCGTGGCCAAACTGAGATCGGGTTGTTTCTTTCTCACCTCGTGGAAAATCTGCCGGGCGCTGGGGTGGGATGCACAGGAAGACAAGTACTCGACGATGGCCTTTCTTTGCGAAGAAATCCGCGAACCCGCCGCCCTCAGGGCGTTCTGCATGCGCCTGCCCCTTTCTTCAGACCGTCCCATCCAAACACCTCTCAGAATGCTTGACACTAGTTTAGAACGGTTCTAAACTGACTTCAATCCAAATCTTCCGAACAAAGGAGACAAAACTCATGGCTATCTGGAAATGCAACAATTGCGGCAACACCGTCGATGTCCAGGCCCCCCCGGAAACCTGTCCTTCGTGCAAGCAGAAATGCGAATTCGTCGATGTGTCCTGCTACATCCCGGAGTGCGGCGGAGCGGGGTCGGGCAACATCAACCCGACTGTGTACCAGGAGAGCTATGGCAAGGACAAAAAGTAAAGAAGCGGGAAGCGGGAAGCGGGAAAAAAGCTAAGTTGCCGAAGCCGGGAGCTCCGAAACTTTTCATTGATTCAGGTGTTGTAGCATGGAAATCTATAGAAAGGAGTTCCCTGTGGCCAGCACGGAACAGATGTGGCAGTGCCAGACGGCCAGTTGCGGCTATATTTACGACCCCGACCGGGGTGACAGGAAGGGGAAAATCGCAAAAGGGGTGAAGTTCGAAGATCTGCCCGATGAATGGCGGTGCCCGATCTGCGGGGGCACGAAAAAGTGTTTTCGGTCTCTTACGGGCGTCGCTTTTGGCGAAGAAAAATGCGAATTGCCGACAGGGGGCTGAACAACTCGAAGCGAGCGTATCCGGACCCGCTGAGAAAACACAAACAGCAGAGGACCGTTCTGCTCATGGCCGATGGGGAATCTATGCCGACGCCGGGCAATTTCCTCTCTCCGATCTCATTTTTCTCGCGCGGAGGCTCCATGGCTGGGTTATCCTGGAAAATGAAGGTCGCGTTTGTCCTCATGGGCTCAAGCGCCATCCTGTCGCTTCTCCATGTGTTAGTGTTCGCCGATTTGCACTCACTGCTTTTCTACCTTGCCCTCGACGTGGTCTTCGTGCCCATCCAGGTTCTGCTCGTAACCGTTTTGATAGAGCAGCTCATGAACGAGAGGGAAAGACAGACTATGCTGAGAAAGCTCAATATGGTCATAGGAGCGTTTTTCGGCCAGGTGGGCAACACCCTGATAAAAATGATGGGCGCAACGTGTATCGATTCTTCGCCCCTGGAACAGACCCTCGCCGTGGCTCAGGATTGGAGGAAATCCCACTACAGGGAGGCTGCGGAGTTCATCCAAGACTATCGGTGGAAATTCGATTTGCACAAAGTTCGGTTGCAGGACCTGAAGGAACTGCTTCTCGAAAGCCGCCATTTTATGCTGGGACTTCTGCAGAACCCTAACCTTCTCGAACACGATTCTTTTTCCGACCTGCTCCTGGCCATATGCCACCTCACCGAGGAGTTGGAAGCCAGAGGAAGCTTGCAACAACTGCCCCGCTCCGATCTCAACCACTTGGAAAACGACATCCAGAGGGCATTCACTCTTCTTGTCCGGGAATGGCTGTCCTAAATGCAGCATCTGGAAAAGCATTATCCGTACATGCACTCACTGTCGGTCAGGACCAATCCCTTCAATCCGGTCGCAAACCCGGTCGTTCTCAGGAACTGATGACGCGTCTCAGTTGAATGATTATTCATTCCAAAATGACTATTCATATCAACAGGAGAAGCCATGGAAACGGAGCGGGACAAAACGGAAAAAGCAATGCGGATCATGAGCGCCAACCCGCTGAACGCTGAGACCCCCAAAGAGCATCTTCGTTCCTGGATCACGGCAAATTCGATATTTTTCGACAGAAATCAGGGGGCGCTCATGGAAGCCCCCATAGACATTTCTCAATGGCGGCTGACAGTTACCGGAGAAGTAGGAAAGGAGCTGCTGTTCACTTTCAACGATATTCTTCGAATGCCTAAGGCAATCGTAGCCAACACCCTGGAATGCTCCGGCAATGGACGCTCTCTGCTTAAAGAAAAAGCGGGCGGAAATCCCTGGACCATTGGGGGAGTAGGCAACGCCGTTTGGGGCGGTGTGTGGTTGAAAGATCTGCTGAAAAAAGCCGAAGTAAAACAATCCGCCAGGCATGTAGCGTTTGAAGGCTTCGATAAACCGGCCGGGTCTGCCGGAATCAAGTTCGTGCGAAGCATTCCGATCGAAAAGGCCTTGTCCTCGACGCTTCTCGCCTATGAAATGAACGGGGAAGCGCTCCCGCTTAAGCATGGGTATCCTTTGCGCGGACTTGCGCTGGGGTGGACGGGCGCAAACTGCATCAAATGGTTGACCGGAATAACGCTTCTGGATGCGCCGTTCGAGGGCTTTTTCATGGACAAGGTCTATCGCATTTTTCAAAAGGAGCAGGACCCTAAGACGGGAGAAGTGGTAACGAGAATTCCTCTAAAGTGCATTGTCACTCAGCCGCTTGTAAACGAAAAACTGCCCGTGGGGCAGGTTGTGGTTCTGGGTGCCGCATATTGCGGCGAAGGGTCGATCGAAAGAGTTGAAGTTTCGGTTGACGGAGGCCAAACTTGGGAGCAGGCATCATTCATAGGCCCCAATGAACCCTACGCCTGGCGGCAATGGCAATATATCTGGGATGCCGGAACCACCGGCGCTCACACGATCATGGCACGAGCTACGGACAGCGACGGAAACAGGCAACCCTACAGGGCCGGCTGGAATGTTTTGGGGTACGGCAACAATGGCGTTGAGGAGCACGCAGTGGTTGTCGAGATCGTCTGAGGCCCCCCCAGGATCGAGAGGCTGGCTGTCTTTTCCGCTCATCGTGTGTTATTTTGCAATAAGATTGCCTGTATAAGCGAAGATTTCGACCTGCCATCCGAGACGTGAAGGAGTTGCGGTGGGCAATCGAGCCGGAGACTGGCTCAAGCAAGCTGAAGGTGACCTTGGGCACAGTAAAAATGCAGAAAGAGCCGGGGATTACGACTGGGCATGCTTTGCTGCCCAGCAGTCCGCCGAAAAAGCGGTGAAGGGACTCTTACCGGCCAGGGGCGCTGAAGGCTGGGGACACTCGGTCATAATGAAGATGCAGACCAAGCCATCCGGGACGCAAAAGGTGTTTTTGACTTTTGCCGCCAGTCGCTTCCTCATTCCCGACCGGGTCATGAGTGAAGTCAGGGACGCCATCGAGCGGCTGAAATCCGAGGAGATCCGCGCGGTATATCTTTTTGGCTCCTACGCTTCCGGTGTTCCGACCCCGAAGAGCGACGTGGATTTGCTCATCGTCGCCGAAAAAATCGACCGGGAAAAGCTTCAAATCGAGTTTCTATCCGTCTCGGTTCCGGTTGATTTTCATCTGCTGACTCCGGAGGAATTCGAACGGCAGTCGGAGGAAGGCAGGGGCGTCGCAGGAGCGGCGGTCCGAAGCGGCGTTCGGCTGCTCTAGAAGCCCGGGCTGTATTCGCCCGAGTTGATCCTTCCCAAAGCATGGTTGGAGCACTCTCCGGCAAGCGACCAACCCTTCTATCGTTTTTTCCCCGGGGGTTTTCTCCATCTCAGGATCTTTTGCCGACTCACGCCGTTTTTTTTCTCCTGCCTGGCTCGGCTCAAGACAAAGTATCCAATCGCCAATGCCAGGATAACGGCGGATATGCCGAAAAGTGTCGCGGGCCTCGTCTTTGCGTAATCAAGAGTAATCACCTTTCTGGATACGGCAATAATCGCCACCAGCAACACCACATCCGCGTGCATGCGATTTTCCTGGAGATAAATCCTGGTGCTCTCCAGAAGTTCCAGCCCGATCAGAACGTTCAGGAACAACCCGAACATCTCTACAACCTGCGGGGGACCCAGGGAAAACAGGGGGGGGTGGGCGAGTTGTCCGAACAACGCAGACGCAAATTCCACTACTGTCGCTGCGATGGTGAGCATCATCAGGACGAGCAGTATCAAAACGACGATCTTTTCGAACAGCTTCAGTATGTCCGGTCGCTTGTCATGTAAAGGCATACGATTCCCCGGGTGAAATCCGGCCGGATCAAAGGATAGGCCTGTAATCGACCGACATCATGAAACTCAGAACGAGCATGGCGAGAAGGGAACAAACATAGAGCCTCTTAGCCCAGAGCCGTTCGTCGGGAGCCGTACGGCCGGACCAGGCAAAAAACAGCCAGGCCAGGCCCGATGCGGCCGTCACGGCGAAGTAGCCGTAGCCGGTGTAGCCGCAGACGGTCAGCATGAGCGCAGCCGCAGTAAAGGCGAGGATATGAACGACGATGTGCCTTTTTGCAACCGCGGTTCCCCGCCTGACCGGCAGAATCGGAATTTGTGCGGCCGCGTAGTCGTCGAGCCGAAAAATGGCGATCGAGTAATAATGAGGGAGCTGCCACACGATGAAGATGACCAGAAGCAGCGCCGCCGCGCTATCGAATCGGTTTGTGACCGCACAGTAGCCTGCGAGGGGGGGGGCGGCCCCGGCGAGGCTTCCCACCAGGGTGGCGTAAATGGAAGTGCGCTTGAGGTGCAAACTGTAGATGCCCACATAGATGATAAAACCCGCCGATACAATGGCTGCGGCCAGAAGGTTTACGGCGGCCCCGAGCAGCGCCGCCCCCGGAATGGCCAGAAGCGTTGCGTAGAGGCAGGCGGCCCTCACCGACAAGGCTCCCCTGGCAAGGGCGCGGTTGCGGGTCCGCTTCATTTTTCCGTCCAGCTTTCTATCGATGCAATTGTTGAAAACGCAGGCGGAAGCAACGGCGAGACAAACCCCGGCAAGAGTTGCCCAAAGCGCCTCCGTATCGATTCGCCCCCTGGAGGCGAGGAAAAAACCGCCGGCCGTCGAAACGAGGTTTCCTGCCAGAATGCCTGGCTTGGCGCTATCGATGTAGTCTCTGATCACTTTCGCTTTTCACATCATGCGGTAATTGAGGTCGAAGATGATCCAGATCGACCCTCCGATGAAAATGGCCATGATCAAAAGGGTGAACAGCAGCGCCATCACATTCCACCGGGCCGAAGAGGACATGTCCAAGTGCAGGAAATAGTGGAGATGCACCAGGATCTGCAAAACGGCCGCGGCAAATATGCCGATTAGAGCTACCGAACGGGACGTTTTGCCGCTCATCACCAGGGCGAAAGATACGGCGGTAAGGAGCATCGCCAGTAGAAACCCGACGGTGTAGGACTTTAGGCTTGCCTTCCCCGCGCCTGCGCCCGCGCTCTCGATCGATACGTGGTTCATCTTACAGCACTCCCCGCAGATAGACGAATGTAAACACCCCGACCCACACGATATCGAGGAAATGCCAAAACATGCTGAGCCGCAGGAGCCGGGACTGAACGGAGGCGGTCAGCCCTTTTACGCCGACCTGCGCCATAGCAACGGCCATCCACAGCAGGCCGAAGGCCACATGGGCGCCGTGCGTACCCACCAGGGTGAAAAAAGCCGAAAGAAACGCGCTGCGATCCGGCCCGTTGCCGGCGAGGATCATCGAGTGAAATTCTTTTATCTCCATGGAAATGAAGCTGAGCCCCAGAAGGAAAGTGAGCGCAAGTCCCAGCAAAACGAGGTTTTTTTTGCCGTCGCGCACGGCCAACATGGCCAGGCCGCAGGTTGCGCTGCTGGCAAGAAGGATCAGGGTTTCGCCCAGGACATAGGGCAGGTGAAACAACTGCTTTCCCGTCGGCCCCCCCGCGTAGCTGCGGCTAAGGACCGCAAAGGTTGCAAAGATTGCCGAAAACAGGAGCAGATCGCTCATGAGATACACCCAGAAGCCAAACACCTGGTTTGCCACCGTCTCCTGCTCGAGATCCGCACCATGAGCGGAATCGATTGCGATAGCGCCGCTCGTCATATTTCACACCTCCTGCACGGCAATGTTTTGTCGGCCCGGGGCACACTAGCTTTGAAGCGCCGCAAGCTTCTCATAGCGTTTTTCCTCGATCCGTTCGACTTCGGCGGCCGAAATGACCCGATGAAGGTTCTCATCGAAGGAGCGTGCGATCACTGCGGCCGCGATGGCCGCCGCGCTGCAGGCTGCCAGCCACCAGATATACCAGACAAGCGCAAAGCCCAAAAGGAAGCTGAGCACACCGATGATAAATCCAGCGCCCGAATTTTTGGGGACTTCGATATCTTCGTACCGGGCCGGCCGTTTGTACGCAACACCTTTTTCCTTCATGTCCATGAAGGCGTCGATATCGTCTACAACGGGAATGTGAGCAAAGTTGTAGATGGGAGGCGGGGAAGCAGTAGCCCATTCCAGGGTTCGCCCATCGTAGGGATCTCCGGTCGTATCCAGAGCGCTTTCGCGCTGCCGGATACTCACGACCAGTTGCACCAGAAGCAATGCGGTGCCGATCACGATCAGCGCGGTTCCCAGGGCGGCTACCAGCAGCAGCGGATGCCAGGCCGGATTGCTGTAATGCCACATTCTGCGCGGCATGCCCATAAGACCGAGCAGATAGAGAGGCCCAAAAGCCAGGTAGAAGCCGATCAGCCAGAAGAAAAAGGCGCTTTTGCCCAATTTTTCGTTCAGCCGAAACCCGGTCACCTTGGGAAACCAGTACATATACCCGGCGATGACTCCGAACAGCGTCCCGCTTATGAGCATTGTGTGGAAGTGGGCGACCAGGAAAAGACTGTTGTGGAGCACGTAATCGGCCGGAGGCATTCCCAGCAGCACGCCTGCTGCGCCCCCGAGAGTGAAGCTGCAGATGAACCCCAGGGTCCAGTACATCGGCGCAGTCAGCCTTACGCGGCCACGGTACATGGTAAAGAGCCAGTTGAAGATTTTCACGCCGGTGGGCACGGCGATGATCATGGTCGTGATGCCGAAAAAGGTGTTGACGTTCGGGCTCGCGCCCATGGTGAAGAAGTGGTGCAGCCAAACGAGAAAGGAAAGAACCGTAATGGCCACTGTAGCGTAGACTAAAGATTTATAGCCGAACAACCGTTTTGCGGAAAAGGTGGCGACAACCTCGGAGAAGATGCCGAAGGCAGGCAGTACCACGATATAGACCTCGGGATGCCCCCACATCCAGAAAAGATTTGCATACATCATCATATTGCCGCCAAAGCCGTTGCTGAAAAAATGCATGCCGAGATATCGATCGAGCGAAAGCAAGGCAAGGGCCACTGTGAGCACCGGGAACGCACAAATCATGAGGACGTTTGTGCAAAGTGTCGCCCAGGTGAAAAGGGGCATGCGCATGAGCTTCATGCCGGGAGCGCGCATCCTGAGGATGGTGACGAAGAAGTTGATGCCCGACATGAGAGAGCCGATACCGGCGATCTGAACGGCCCATGCCCAATAGTCGACTCCCGGACCCGGGCTGAATGGTTTTTCGGCAAGTGGCGAGTATCCCGACCAGCCGGCCTTGGAGAAATTGCCAACCCCCAGCGAAACCATCACCAGAAGCGCTCCGGCCACCGTCAGCCAGAAGCTGAGAGAATTGAGGAAGGGAAAGGCCACATCGCGGGCGCCGATCTGCTGGGGCACAACGATATTCATCAACCCCACGATGAACGGCATGGCCATGAAGATGATCATGATGGTTCCGTGGGCGGTGAATACCTGGTCGAAGTGGGAGGGCTCCAGATAGCCGTGGGACGGGCCAAAGGCAAGGGCCTGCTGCGCGCGCATCATGACAGCGTCCGAGAGCCCGCGCAGCAGCATGACCAGCGCCAGGATCAGATACATGACGCCTATCCTTTTGTGGTCGAGGCTCGTCAGCCACTCGTTCCATAGATATGACCACTTCCCGTACCTGGTAATGAGCGCGAGGATCGCCGCCGCAAGCAGGATGGAGCCGCCAACAGCGCCCATAACGATCGGGTCGTGGAAGGGGATGGCCGAAAGGGTCAGTTTTCCAAACATATCAATTCCCTCCGGGAGCTTTCCTGGTGACGTGCATGGGACCGGGGCTCCCGCTCATGGCGCCCGGATGCATGGACATGTAATGGCTTACGATGAGGTCGAAGAGCTTGGGCTCTACACCGGAAAAGTAGGCGACGGGGTTTTCAACGCTCGGTTTACGGAATTGCGCGAACCGGGCCGCATCGAGTTTTTGCGGGGAGTGTTGGACCCTTTGCAGCCACGCGTCGAAATCTTTCCGGGAAACCGCCCGCACCTGGAAATTCATGTAGGCATACCCCTTGCCGCTGTATTGCTGGCTCTGACCGAAGTAGACTCCGGGTTTTTCGGCCAAAAGATGCAGCCTGGTCACCATGCCGGCCATGGAGTACATCTGGCTGCCAAGTTGCGGGATGAAAAACGAGTTCATAACGGTATCCGAAGTGATCTTGAAGCTCAGCGGGACACCGACGGGGAAAACGAGCCGGTTGACCGTTGCGATGTTGTACTGCGGATAGATGAAAAGCCATTTCCAATCCAGGGACACGACCTGAATAGTTACGGGCTTGACCCCGCTGTCGATGGGCTTGTAGGGGTCCAGCTGGTAGGTCCTGCTCCAGGCAAGGTATCCGAGGATACTTACGATGAGAATGGGAATCAGCCAGATAATCACTTCGAGCTTGAGGGAACTGCTCCACTTCGGAGCATAATCCGCCCTGTTGCCGGATGCCGAATACTTTCGCGGAAACCAGAGGGCCATGATGATGACGGGGATGACGACGATCAGCATGAGCCCCAGGGCCGCAAAGATGAGACTGCGTTCGGCATGGCCGATCGGCCCTTCGGGGTGCAACAGAACCATTTGGCCGCAGCCGCCAAGAAGAGTGGAAACGCCAAGTGACGACAATGCGATAAAAACGAGATTGCCCTTCCCCTTCATGTAATCACCCGTTTCTGAAGGTTAACCCTGTGGTGGATACAGTGCAGACGCCCCCCATCTCACGCCCGGGGAGTTTGCCGCCAAAGAACCCCGAGATCGATTTCCACTTCCTGGAAAGGCTCTACCCGCACTTTTTCCGCACCTTCGTAAGCAGCCATAAGAGACCAGCGGCCGGACTCGAGCTTGTACGCTTCCAGGATCGTGAGGACAGGATCCAGGAGCCAGGCATATCCGACACCGAATTTGGCGTACGTGGCCATTTTTTTTACTCGATCGTGCCCGGCTGTATTTGGCGAAAGCACTTCACAGACCCAATCCGGCGCCACAGTGATCGAATTGCACGGTTCTTCCTCGGGATACCGCTCCTCCTTCCACCCCGCGAGGTCCGGGACTATAATATGCTCCCCCAGTTGGATCTCGGGTTCCACCAGGATAATCCAACCGCCGGGCCCGCCGCCTTCGCCAAATTGATACGGTCCGCCAATTTTCACCTCCAGAGCGGAAGTGGCGTAAATATGTTTCCTTGACGGTCTTGGATGAACGAATAATTCTCCGTCTATGATTTCTCCGGTCATATTTTCCGGGATGCTGCAGAGGTCTTCGTAAATTGCTCCCTTTTTGGCCGGTTCGCTCATAAAAGTTCATCTCCTTAGCATTGGTTCACTGCCGCCCTCCCCGGTAGTCGGTCGCGCCCAGCGGTAAAAGTGTGCAGGAGGAAGGCATCTCCCCGCTTTGCACCACCACGTCTATCGCTATGCCGCCCCGGGCGTTCCAGATGCCGGTTACCCGGATGAATTTCGGCGACATGGCTCCTTTCAGCCGATCGTGGATGTAGACCGTGCAATCCTCATGAAACGTTCCGTAGTTTCGGAAGCTCCCGAGAAAAAGCTTTAATGACTTGCTTTCCACCAGCCGTTCCGCAGGAACATAGTCGATGATAATCACGGCAAAATCAGGTTGCCCGGTTATGGGACAAACCGTTGTGAATTCCGGGGCGCTCAGCCGGACCACGTAATCCGTTCCCGGGTTTGCGTTTGCAAATGTCTCCAGAACCGCCTCCTGAGGAGTCCCGGCGGTTTCGACTTTTTTTCCCAACTGGGTGAGTTCATTTATTGCTGCAGCCATTTCTAAATCCGTTTCCGTCACGGCGCATAGTGCGTCGGGTCTGGTATACCGGCTTCTGCGAAGCCTTTCCTGCGTAAAATGCAACTGTCGCATCTGCCGCACGCCCTGTCAAACGGGTCGGGATCGTAGCAGGAATGGGTCATCGAAAAATCGACCCCGAGTTCGACGCCCTTCCGTACGATCTGCGCCTTGGTCATGTGGAGGAGCGGCGTGTGGATGCGCATGCGCATGCGGCCTTCGACACATTCTTTAAGGGCGAGATTGGCCATCTTTTCGAAAGATTCTATGTATTCCGGCCGGCAATCGGGATAGCCCGAATAATCCAGGGCATTGACTCCGATGAAGATATCCGCCGCGTGAAGCGTTTCGGCCCAGGCGAGGGCAAGGGAGAGAAAGACCGTGTTTCTCGCCGGCACGTAGGTGACAGGTATTTGCGCCTGCATCACCTCAAGGGGTACGTCTTTCGGCACCTCGATTTCGGAGGTGAGCGCCGAGCCGCCGATTGCGCCCAGGGGCACCTCCAGGACGAGGTGCGCCTTCACACCGAGCGTTTCTGCGACCTTTCGGGCGGCTTTCAACTCCGCCCGGTGCCGCTGCCCGTAACTGAAGCTCAGCGCGAAGACCTCGAAGCCCTCCCGTTTCGCGATCGCAACACAGGTGGTCGAATCCAACCCGCCGGACACCAGCACGACCCCTTTCTTATTTTCTACTGTCATAAAGGAGGTCCTCACTCAAAGAGAAACATGTAAAAATCGGCCACATCGATCAAGGCGAAAATCCTGTCCTTTACCGCGGAAATGATGCCTTCGTCCCCGGTTACAAGCAGGATCCTCCCGTCTTTCCTTGGACCGATTCTTTCTATCAGGGCCTCATCGGCCGAGTTTTTGGTTTTGTCAGTGTAAATGATTTGCAGGTTGGCCGCAACGCTTCGCGACTCCTCGACCCCGTCGAAGATCAGAAAGACCCTGGCAAAATATCGGCTCTTGGCCGAAACGGCTTCGATAAACCGGTTGCGAAATTTTGTGAAGTCACCGCGCGAAAATTGCCCGCTTTCCCCATGCGCCCGGAGAAGCACGTTGTAGCCGTCGATAAAGAGATCGTATCGCCTGCTCTGCCCGGATGCTATGAAATCCTCCAGATGCCTGGCCCTTTTTTCGCGCGCGAGGTCTTCTTCTTTCGGCGGGAACTGGAAATAGAGCCGCTCGAGGACCTGGCGCCTCTTGTGCTGCACCGCTTCCTCGACGCGGGAGGGGTCTGAAAGAAGGCCGAGTTCTACGAGCGTTCCGGCCGTCTTCAACATTTCATTCAGTTTGGGCAGATTTGCCGGGACGGGGTCTAGCAGGTTGATCCGGGCGACGATTTCCCCTGCCCCTGCATGTTCGGTCCCGACGACTTTCCCGATTCCCGGCAGTTTCAAGATCCGGGTTTTTTCGGCCAAAAGCGCCTCTTTTACCTTCTCCACTTCCTTGTGCACGACCAGGGAGCCGGCGTAAACGGCCTCAATCCGATTGAGCGAAAGATCGATTTCCAGCAGCTTTTCGCGAATATCGGACAGGACCCCGTATTCTTCATCGGCCCGTTTTTGCAGCTCCAGCGCCCGCCTGGTCCTTTGGAGAAGCGATTCGAGCCGTTCGGATTCCTTTAGCGCTCCGGCCGTATCGAGTGCCTGGTAGCGCTCGAACCACTCCTTTCTTTTGAGGCTCATGGAGCCGCTCAGTTTTTTTTCAAACTCCGCCTCGCATTCATTCATCTTTTTCCTGAGCTCTTCGTTTTCGGCTCTCAGGTCGCCAAGCTGCCCCGTCGTACGAACGAGTTCCGACTGGAGTTTTTGGAGCTTTTTTTCGAGCTTTTTAGAAACCGCCCCGGAAGTCGGAGCGCTCTCTTCCTCTTCGAGGTCCTCCCCGGTTTCCAGGTCGAAGGCAAATCCGCCTCCTGCTTTACTTTCCAAAAATTTTTCAGACATCTCGGGGTGGTTTTCGATAAACTCGCCCCAGACCGACAGGGTGGGCACAAGGATGTCAAAGAGGGCCGCCTCGGGCGCACGCGACCAGAACTCCCCGGTTTCGAGCGCTTCGGCAACGGGTCCGAGGTCGAGGAGGCCAAGCGCAAGAAGTCCTGCACAAAGGCGTGCGGGCCCGAAAAGGTCTCGCAGCTTCCACAGGTTTGCGGAAATAAAATCGCCCCGAAGCATCGAAAGGTAGGAGACCACGGAAGCTTGCTCCCCCCGCCACCGGGCGAGGACCTTTTGGAAAAACCCCACATTGGTTTGCAACTCCCGGCGAAGGCGGTCCATCACCGGAGAGCGGTGAAATAATTTCAATGACTTTCCCCGCCCGATGGAATAGCCTTCCAGTACCCGTTTCCTTTCGCCGGGAAACGCATCGAGCAGATGGTCCCAGGTCGGGGCGGGGATGTCCCGTATCACCTGGTCGTAAAACGAGACCGGCAGCTTCGATAGCAACCCTCTGTCTTTGAGGCTGAGTTCCACTTAAAAAAATCCTCTATACGGAAAGCGCGCCCATGAACGAAACATCCATCGTCTTTGTAACCGCCGGAAGCGAAGAAGAGGCCGCAAAGATCGGCCAGACCCTCGTTAACGAGCGCCTTGCCGCCTGCGCAAACCTGGTCCCGGGCATCCGATCGATTTACCGCTGGAAGGGCAAAATCTGCGATGAACGCGAATTTCTTATCATCATAAAGACCAGGACGTCAAAGTTTGAAGCGCTCCAAAAACGGGTACAGGAACTGCACAGCTACGAAGTTCCCGAAATAATTTCGTTTCCCGTCTCCAGGGGTCTTCCGCAATATCTCGCCTGGGTGCTGGAGGAAACGGAAGCGTGAAATCCGGAAGCAGGCAGCGGGGAGCGGGAAGCAAAAGCGGCGATTCGCCTCATCGGGTCTTTTCGTTTCAGGACGCGCTACTTTGCCCTTTCTTTAACAATAATAACCCGATTCTCCCGGTCGGCATACGCATGCTCAAAACCCGCAAACCTCTTGGCAGGCAACGCCACGCTTTTCCCCACCCCCACCGTTCATAGGACGTAGGTTGGCGGTGAGCGAAGCGAACCCCAACATTTCCACGCCCAAAACCGGGTCACCCGCAATCCAAAATCCCAGCACCTGCAATAATAAGCAACACGGCGAAAAGCGCACGCCTTCCGGGGCGTTCCTGCAGGAAAATCCAGGCAAAGAGAACGCCAAACAGCATCGCTGTCTCGCGCAGTGCTGCGACCGCGCCGATGGGCGCAAGCGTCATTGCCCACAGGGCAAGAGCATAGGAGGCGATCGAGCACAATCCACCGCCCACGCCACGCCGAATGAGAGACAGGGGTGCGTCTCCGGTGAAAATTTCCCCGATCCGGCCGCGCACAAGAATTAACGCCGCCGGTATCGCAGGAAGCACGAACGTCCAGAGGGCATACGCCAGCGGGGAGTGGGACAGACGAGTCCCTATTCCATCATTTACCGTGTACAGGGCAATGATTATCGCGTTCATCAGCGCAAACGCCAGGGCTTTCCCTTCGCTTCCACCGCCCTGCCGGCGGGTTTGCAGGCATACCCCCCCCGAAACCAGCAGAAGCCCGGCCCATCCGTAAACTCCAAGATGTTCTCCGAATCCAAGGGTAGCGATCGCTGCGGTGAGAGCCGGCGCCGTCCCGCGCATCACCGGATAGGTCAGACTGACCGCTCCAAACGAGTATGCCTCGGCCACCAGATTGAAATAGAGGACATGGAGAATGGCAGTGATCGCCAGATGCGACCATGCGGCCCTTGCGGGCGGAGGCAGAAAGGGCAGGATGAGCGCGCTCGTAAGAGCTGCGGAAAGAGCCAGGAGAGCCGTGGATGCGCGCCGGTTTGCACCTCCTCGAATACCGACGTTCCACGCCGCATGGAGTGCGGCGCCGCCGAGAACAGCCAAAGTCGCAACCGGTGGAACGATCATCGATTTCTCACAGCCACCTTGTAAACAGTGCAGGTCCAGGGTTCGGGCGTCATTATTCTCCTTTTCGGAACATACTCCAAGAGAAAAACCGGCCGGACATTCCCGTCACAACAAATCGGTCGTCATTTTTTCACAGAAATGACGCCTGACTGTAAATCGAGCGTAACGCGGTTACAGGATACTGATTCCGTCAAAAAAACGGGGCTCGTCTTACCGGGAAGGCCGGTCAAGGCTCGGGAACCGATCCGTACATCTTCTTTCGGAGGAAAGAGCACCATGAAGTCGCTTCTGCGTTTCGTCGCACTGGTTGCGATCCTGCTATTTGCTTCCTCGGCATTTGCCGCCAAGGTTGTCACCATCTACTCCGCCGATGGA
The DNA here is from genome assembly GCA_049964955.1 of Syntrophobacteraceae bacterium. GTDB lineage: Bacteria > Desulfobacterota > Syntrophobacteria > Syntrophobacterales > Syntrophobacteraceae > SbD1. The sequence continues at coordinate 7,867 of JBMFWU010000019.1, read as the reverse complement.
CTCCACGACGGAAAACCCAACTGGTACGCCGAGGTTTTTAAAGAGTTCACCCAAAAAACCGGCATCCAGGTGCAGTACATCGAGGGAGGTTCCGGTGTCGTCGTAAACCGCGTACTCGCCGAGCGGCAGAACCCGCAGGCGGACGTGCTGGTGACGCTTCCGCCCTTCATGCAGAAGGCTGCCGCAGAAGGAGCGCTGCAACCATACGCGCCGCCTGCGGCCAGGCAGATTCCCGCCGGCCTCAAGGACCCGAAAGGTCTTTGGTACGCCATGGTGAACAATTATCTATGCATGATCTACAACAAGAAGGTTCTGCCTGCCCCCCCGAAAAGTTACGAGGCCCTGCTTGCCACGAACTTCAAGCAACGGGTGCAATATTCGACTCCGGGCCAGGCGGGCGACGGCACAGGAGTCATGCTTCAGGCCTTCCATGCTTTCGGAGGCCGGGACGCGGGTTTTACCTACCTCAAAAAGCTCCAGGTCAATAATGTCGGGCCCTCCGCTTCCACGGGACGCCTGGCGGCCCTGGTCAACAAGGGAGAAATCTGGGTGGCCAACGGGGACGTGCAAATGAGTCTGGCGCAGACCCGGGACTATCCCGACATGGCCATCTTCTTTCCCACCGCGCCCGATGGAAAGCGCTACACCTTCGCTCTGCCCTACGATGTGGCGATGGTCAAAAATGCGCCCCACCCTGCGGAGGCCAGGGAACTGCTCGATTTTCTGCTGGGCAAATGGGCGCAAGACCGGGTTTCCTCCCTGGCCCTCGGGTTTCCGGTGCGAAAAGACGTCCATCCCACGGATGCGGGTTTTAAAGCGCTTCAGGACGTCATGCAGGGAGTAACGGTCTGGACTCCCGACTGGACAGACACTCTCCAGCACCTGAGCAACGACATTTCCCGCTGGCAGCAGGTGACGGGGAACTGATCATGCTTGCTCAAACCATGGAATTGCCGCAGGCGTTGGATTTTATTAGCGGGGTTGAAGCCGGGGCAGGCGTCGAGAAGCTGCGGCCGGTGCTCCCCCGCACTCCGCACATTCGATTCGAAGGGGTCAATGTTTTTTACGGCAAGAGCCCCGCGATCGTGGATCTCGACCTTACACTCCAGGCCGGAGAGGCGCTGGCTCTCCTGGGCCCCTCGGGTTCGGGCAAAACGACGATCCTGCGGGCTCTGGCGGGATTCACCCGGATTAGAAGCGGCCGGATAAGCATCCACGGCGCCGATGTCTCGGCACTGCCTCCGCAGAAACGGGGGTTTGGGATCGTTGTGCAAAATTATGCGCTTTTCCCGCATATGAACGTTGCCGAAAATGTCGCTTTCGGCCTGCGAGCGCGCCGCATGGCCGCAGGCCGGACGCGCTCGCTCGTGGCCGAATATCTTGCCTTTGTGGGAATGAGCGGCTATGCCGGACGCTACCCGCAGGAACTCTCGGGCGGCCAGCAACAGCGGATAGCTCTCGCGCGCGCTCTGGCCATCCGGCCCGACGTGCTGCTTATGGACGAGCCGCTCTCGGCCCTGGATGCGCCTCTACGCCGGGAGATGCTGGGCGAACTCATCCGATTGCACCGTGAACTGCCGGAGCTGACCATGCTTTTCGTCACTCACGACCAGGCCGAAGCCCTGGCGCTCGCCGATCGGGTGGGTCTCCTGCGCGACGGCAAATTGCAGGCGCTCGATACCCCCAAATATCTCTACGATCGCCCGCCCAACCGTTTTGCCGCCGAGTTTCTGGGCCAGACGAACCTGCTCGAGGTGGAAGTAAGCGGTCCGGCCGATGGGGAGGGTATGATCCCGGTGAGGCTCGGCGGTCAGACACTGCTCGTTCAACCGCCGGTCGGCTGCGTCGCCCGACAGAAGGACTATTGGCTGTGCCTTCGGCCGCATCAGCTGAGTTTTGGCCACGAGCAGCAGACCACCGGGCAATTCAATGCGCTTGAGGGATTGGTGACCGCCGGGGAATGGAAGGGCTCTCACTACAGGGTCTCGATGCGGGTCGAAGGACAATCGCTGCACATGGAGGTGAACGCCGCCACGCCGCCTCCCGCCCCGGGAAGCCGCGCACCGCTCTATTTCGCCGCCTCCGCTGCCTGGCTGCTGCCAAGGGAGGAGTGATGTCCCGATTTCCGCTTCTCCAGCGCTTTGCCTGGGCCGTACCGCCCGTGGCGGTGCTGGGGGGAATTTTCCTGTTTCCCCTTTTCGAACTGGTATGTCGCTCCTTTGGCGACGGCGGAACGAATTATCTCAAAGTGCTCCATGCACACATTTTCATGGCCGCCCTGGGCCATACCCTGGAAATCGGCGTTCTTTCGACCCTTGGGTGCCTGGCTCTGGGCAGCATACTCGCGGCGCTCATCGCCTTTGTGCCCTTTCCGGGCGCAGGCGCGCTAAGCCGCCTGATCGATGTATTTCTGGCCTACCCCTCATTTCTCGTAGCCCTGTCGCTCACTTTCATCTATGGGGCCGCCGGGGTCGTCAATACATCCCTCATGCAACTGTTCCACACGCAGCATCCACCGCTCGATTTTCTCTACACGACAGCGGGCGTGGTCCTGGCCGAGACAACTTTCTATACCCCTTTTGTCATGCGCCCGCTTCTGGCCGCCTTCAGCATGATCGAACGCGCGCAGATCGAGGTGGCGCTGTGCCTTGGAGCGAACCCTCGCCAAGTGGTCCGAGAGATCATCCTTCCAGCGGCTTTTCCCGCACTGCTGGCCGGAAGCAGCCTCTGTCTCCTGCTGACGATCAACGAGTTCGGAATCATCTTCTATCTGGGCGCCAAAGGGGTCATCACCCTTCCCATGCTGATCTACGGCAAGGCCATTCAGGAATTCCAGTATGCGCAAGCAAGCGTCATTGCAGTCCTAAGCATCGTTCTATCCCTCCTCCTGTACGGTATCTATATCGCATCCTGCCACCGGTTGAGTCGCAATAGCCATGATCCTCTACTCTAAGAGCGCGCGCTGGACGGCATGGACGGTTTTTGCCCTGCTTGCGGCAATCTTTTTCGGCCTGCCGCTGCTGATGCTGCTGCTCGCAGCCGTAGCCAGGCAGTGGAACGGGGCGCTGGTGAGTCAGTTTGGAATCGACCACCTGGTGGAGGCCGTGCAGGGCGCGCGGGGAAAGGCTCTTATGACCAGCCTTCTTACCGCCTCCATCGCCGGCCTGGGCTCTCTGGCGCTCGGCACCTGGGGCGCGCTCGCGGCTCGAAACGCGGGGACGAGGCTGCGACGATTCCTCGACGCGATCTTCATTCTTCCCATCACCCTGCCGACGGTCACCGTGGGACTGGCCCTGCTCGTCACCTTCAGCCGCGCCCCATTTTTTCTCAATGGAACGCCCTGCCTGGTGATAATGGCGCACATCATCCTGGTTACGGCCTATGCCTACAACTGCATCCGCGCCGGTCTGGAAAGATTGGAGCCGACATACGAGCAGGTGGCCGCAAGCCTTGGCGGGAGCCGCGCCACCATTCTTCGACGGGTGACCCTGCCGCTGCTGAAGCCCTACCTGGCGGCAGCCGCCAGCCTCAGCTTCGCCTTTTCCATGGGGGAACTGGGAGCGACGATCATGGTCTATCCTCCCGGTTGGGTAACTGCCCCCGTGGACATCTACGCCCTCACCGACCGGGGCGCGATTTTTACCGGCGCCGCCTTGAGCGTGCTGCTGCTGGGGGCGGCCGTATCCGCCCTGTTACTCTTCAATCGGCTCGGACGTAACGGACCCGGTCAGGAGAAAAACTACTGAAAAGAGGAGAAGTTCCCATGGATGTTTTCCTGCGCAAACGAATTTACACGGGTCCTGTCAGGGCGGTGATCCTGGACTGGGCCGGCACGGCGATCGATTATGGCTGCATGGGCCCGGTGGCCCCATTTCTCGAAGTTTTTAAAAACCACGGGGTGCCCGTCACCGCGGCCGAAGCCCGGGCCCCCATGGGGCTTGCCAAAAAAGACCACATCCGCGCCATGTGCCGGGCGCAATCGGTAGCGAACAAATGGCGCGAGGTGCACGGCGTTCTGCCCGGGGAGCTTGAAGTGGATGCTCTTTACCGGGAAGTCGAGCCCCTGATCGTTACGGCCGCCGTCAAACACTGCGATCTCATCCCGGGTCTCCTCGACACCGTGCGGGCCATGCGCCGGCGAGGCATAAAGATCGGGACGACCACCGGCTACACCCGTCCCATCATGGAGGTCGTCGTTCCGGCGGTAAGGGAAAAGGGGTTTGAACCGGATTGCGTGGTCTGTTCCTCGGACGTGCCGGCCGGCCGTCCCTTTCCCTGGATGTGCTACCGGAATGCCCTGGAGCTCGAAGGCTACCCTCTTAGCGCCATGGTGAAGATTGGCGACACCGTGAGCGATATCGAGGAGGGTTTAAACGCCGGGATGTGGACCATAGGAGTTGCCATGACCGGCAATGAACTGGGGGTGCCCGAAGAGGAAACGCTCGGGCTTGGTCCCGCAGAACTGAGCGCGAGGCTTGCGGGAATCCGGGGCAGACTTCTTGCGGCCGGGGCACATTTCGTCGTGAACGGTATCGGCGATTGCGCTCCTCTTCTCGAAAAGATTGAAACACTTCTAAAAGACGGCATCGCCCCGTCGAATTTCGAGCAATCATGACAGCACCCAAAGCGGATTCGGTTCCGACATGGCAGACGAGCGAAGGCGACAGCAACGGATCGTCGCATCGAAGCAGGTGGCAAGAGGAGCATCTCGATTCCGAGACCCTGGAGTGGCTCGCGGAAGACGGTCGCTACTTTCTGCACCAGTCCCTTTCGACCCCTTGTCTCGATGTCCTCGCGGGATGCGGCGGCGCGACGCTCGAAAACCTGCAGGGCCGATCCTATCTCGATTTTCACGGCAACAGCGTCCACCAGGTGGGGTTTGGAAATCCCCGTGTAGTGAAGGCCATAAAGGACCAGCTGGATCGGCTCTCCTTCAGCCCGCGCCGCTTTACCAACCTCCCGGCCATCGAACTCGCCGGAAAGCTTGCATCGATCGCTCCGGGCAATTTGAACAAACTGCTGTTTGCACCGGCCGGGACATTGGCCGTGGGCATGGCTTTAAAGCTGGCCAGGGTCTACACCGGGCGCTTCAAAACCATCTCCATGTGGGACTCCTTCCACGGGGCTTCCCTGGACGCGATCTCGGTGGGGGGAGAAGCGCTCTTTCGAAAGGGAATCGGGCCGCTTTTGCCGGGCGCCGAGCACGTACCCCCGGCCGACCCATACCGGTGCCTGTGGAACGAAACGGGCGCTTGTGACGCCTGCGGACTTCGCTGCGCCCGCTACATCGAATATGTGCTGGAAAAAGAGGGCGATGTGGCCGCGGTGATTGCCGAGCCGGTCCGCTGCACCACCGTCTCCATTCCGCCCCCCGGCTACTGGCGCTCCGTGCGTGAAGCGTGCGACCGCCACGGGACGCTTTTGATTTTCGACGAGACAGCGGTCTGCCTGGGACGAACGGGCCGCATGTTCGCCTGTGAACAATTTGGTGTGACGCCCGATATCCTCGTCCTGGGGAAAGGTCTGGGCGGCGGGATATTGCCTCTTGCCGCAGTAGTCGCCCGGGAAGACATCGATGTGGGCGGCGACATGGCCCTTGGCCACTACACGCATGAAAAAAATCCGGTTGCCTGCGCCGCGGGTCTTGCCGCCATCGAGGTCCTCGAACAAGACCGCCTGGTAGAGAGGGCCTCGACGCGCGGCGCCCAAACACTGCAGGAACTGTTGCATCTGCAGGCGGAGTTCCCCCTGATCGGTGACGTACGCGGCCTGGGAATGCTTTTTTGCCTGGAACTGGTGCGGGATTCCAAAAGCAAGATCCCCGCAGCCGAGGAAGCTGAACGAATCATGTACGAGTGCCTCGCGGACGGCTTGAGCTTCAAGGTTTCCCAGGGCAATTGCATCACCTTGACCCCACCTCTTTCCATCACTTCAGAGGAAATGGAAAGGGCACTTTCCATTCTCCGCCGAAGCCTGGCAAAAGTGGGTGAGTCGGTGAATGGGTGAATAGGAGAAGCTCACATGGACATTAAGGACATTCCGGAAAACCCCTATATTCTGCTGACCCCCGGGCCCCTTTCCACCACTCGAACAGTTCGCGGCGCGATGCTTCGGGACTGGTGCACCTGGGATGAGGACTATAACGGCATCATTCAGGATATCAGGCGGCGGCTGGTCACACTGGCCACCTCTTCGCCCAATTACACCTCCGTTCTGATGCAGGGCAGCGGCACCTTTTGTGTGGAATCGGTCATCGGTTCGGTGCTGCCGGAAAACGGCAAGCTGCTGGTGCTCGTAAACGGCGCTTACGGCGCCCGCATAGCGCAGATCGCCGAGCGGCTCAAAATACCGGTGAGCGTCATAGACAGCGGCGAGACCCGACCCTGCGCCCCTCAGTCACTGGAAGAAACGCTTCGGGCCGATGCATCCGTCACCCATGTCGCAGTCGTCCACTGCGAAACGACCACCGGAATGCTCAACCCCGTGCTGCCGGTCGGACGGGTCGCCAAGCAGTTCGGAAAGACCTTCATCGTCGATGCCATGAGCAGCTTTGGCGGAATTCCGCTGGATATGGCCGCACTGGGAGCCGACTTTTTGATCAGCAGCGCCAACAAGTGCATCCAGGGGGTCCCGGGATTCGGCTTTGTCATTGCGGAGCGAACGCAACTGGAAAAGACCGCCGGGTGGGCCAGGTCTCTCAGCCTGGACCTTTTCGATCAGTGGCGGACAATGGAACTCCACGGGGGCAAATGGCGATTTACTTCTCCGACCCACGTGGTGAGGGCCTTTGCTCAGGCACTCGATGAACTGGAGGAGGAATGCGGAATCGAAAAACGGTACAACCGTTACCAGAACAACCACAATATCCTGGTGGACGGCATGCAAAGGCTGGGGTTCGACTGCCTGCTGCCCGAAACCTGCCGCTCGCCGATCATCACCGCCTTTCGAAGCCCCCAGCACCCGGCCTATGATTTCAAAAAGTTCTATTCCGCCCTGAAATCGCGCGGCTTCGTCATTTATCCGGGAAAAGTCACTGCGGTCGATACCTTCCGCATCGGAAACATCGGAGACGTTTTCGTCGGGGACATACTGCGTCTTTTGGAGGCCGTAAAGGAATCGATGTTTTGGTGAGAAGCGCACTCACACCATAAACCGCCCGGTAAACGGCTTTTCCGGTTCCTTACCGAACTCGGCGCACGCGTCCAGATAATCTTCAATCGATTCCATGAAAGCTTGTCGCAACTCATCGACGGAGCGACCTTGGAAGGTCACCACATCGCTCAAATTGACGACTTCACCGTGAAGCAGTCCAGCTTCTGCATCGAGTTCCACCGTGGCAACGTACTTCTTGTACTTTATTGTATTCAACATGGCTAAACCTGTCGGCACCCAACGCAATTCGAGTTTTACAAAGACCCTGACTCGCGAGCCCTTACCTTCAGTAACCCTGCCAAGCGCTCTCAACAGTCAGGAGGGAAAAGATTTACTCTGCGGGTTCACCTGCAAGCCTTAGCAATCCTTTACAGAATTGGCGGAAGGAATGGGAATTATTTGCTGAAGTTCCACTCCACCTCGTCGTCAAAGTAGAGCCCATAAGTCTTCCCCATTCCACTTTGTCTTCTCCCTCCTCTCCAATCACCGCTTTAAAAACTTCCCACGTGCCACAGATACTATCCTGGATGTATGAGTCCATTCTCGATAGTTTGCATTTTGGAAAAGCGGCTCGGATGGCCGACTTGTCACCAAGGTAGAAAGCTTCTATTTCTTCTATGGCCATCCGGAAAATAGTCATTGGCGGAGGCTTGCAGTAGTCAAGAAGATTGAGCATCCGACCTTTCAGTTCCAAGCAAGCATCATGGTCCAGATC
>JBMFWU010000018.1:0-47654 GCA_049964955.1 Syntrophobacteraceae bacterium | reverse complement strand
CGCTCAAGCAACCAGCGAAAACGGCGGAATCCAACCGAATTTTGTGATCATAGAATTTTAATTCACCACCATTGGGTGTTCGTAATCTCCCAATACTTCTTCCATAAACTTTTGGATTGCACTTATTTCAATATAATCGAATCCCTTACAAGATAACGCATTATGTTTTTTGCAGATATAACAATTGCAGGGGGAATCAGGACAGAATGGATTATTACTATGATATACAGATGTTTTATCCACAAAATTGGATCTGCAATTTACGTATTTAGGATTAGTCGCTCCATACAAAACCATGTGGTTTACATCCATTATGGCTGCAAAATGAGCCATCCACGAGTCACAGCATATTATGCCGCGCGCCTTCGTAAAAAGGTACGCCCATTCTGACATTGCATAATCTCCAGTCATATACCAGTCGCACACGGGATATAGAATATCCGTTGGGCCGCCTACCTGGATAAGTTGAAGACCGTATTCTTTCACAACGCTTTTTATGCCAGCTACTAGTGATGCCGGTAATGATTTCAGATTCCAGCCTGCCTGCCCGTGAATTAGTATCGTATTCTTATCAATATTATTCTCATAGATTTGTTTTATAGAAGGTTTTCTGTTCGGGACTGGCAAATCAATAGGCAGATCCAACTCTCGAAGTAAATGTTCTGCTAGATTTAATCCATTATTTCTAAAGTCCTGATCATGAATGCTAGCTATAACCCCCGAAAAATCGGCCTTATCTTCTACATAATGAAGTGCCCGGGCTAACGACGTACTGATCTTATCCGCCGGCGGCACATCGATTGGTAGCGGCTCGATCGGGAAGGGCGGATCGAATGATGCCGCCATGGCCATCAAACTCCGGGCAATATGCATCCTCACTTTCATTCCCTGTTGTGCCGCACAGGATGCAACCTGAATGGCAATAAGCACATCTCCCCTATGGAACGGAACGACCAACTCCACCCAATTCCGCCATGGTTTCAGGACTCTGGGGGGAAAGGATAGATCGTACCCTTCCGTCTTGAGTGAGAGGTTGGGATTGTAAAAGGGATCGTTGCGCAACAGTTTTCCATATTTTGCGATCATCCGGTATGATGCTTTCTCGTGCGATTCAAGTTTTTCGGGGGTATCGTCACGGCCTCTCGACATGGACTCTGAGTGATACAGGGTCGCAGACGGGGCGTATATATTTTTGTATCCCCTGGCAGACAGCTTTAGTGATAAATCGACATCATTGTAATTTATGGGGAATAATTGCTCATCAAAGCCTCCAACATCGACAAATTTCGATTTTTCTACGGCCATGCATGCCGCAGTAACAGCAGAAACCTCCCGCATCAAATTGGGATAACCATAATGTGCATTGCTATCGTCATCTACGAATCGAAAAGGATGTGATGCAACGCCATAGATTCCCAGAACAACCCCGGCGTGCTGAATCGTGTCATTGTCATACAATAACTTTGCACCGACGGCACCGACATCAGGATGAATCGCTATGGACACCATATTGTACATCCAATAACTACTCCTGGCTACAACATCATCATTCATAAAAATAATGACATCACCCGAGGCGTGCGCTGCAGCAGTATTATTCAATCGCGAAAAGTTAAATGCGTTCTTATCATACAGTATATGAAGCCTGTGCGTTGCGTTCATATGTATAAGGTTATCATAATATGCGTATGTCGATCCATCTGCACTGTTGTTATCAATTATGAGAATCTCAAAATCAGAATACCAGGTTCGTTCTTTTAATCCTCTAATGCATCTGTCCAGAAAAGTTATATTGTCACGTGTCGGAATAATCACAGATACATACGGCCTCGGATCATTTATTCCAAAAGTCTGATTCCAACAGCCTGTATTATTCCTGCTTGTCTTTATCGTCATCGATATGCCTTTTGATGACACATAATCTGTCAGGGCACGATGGGCCGATCGATCCGATATACATTGATTTTGGGACGAAAACGTCGTACTTCCATCATATCGTCGCCAATGATACAATATAAATGGGATATGTTTTATGGAGATTTCTCCCGGCAGGCAAAGAATACGCAACAGGAGATCGTAATCCTGGCTGCCTTCATATCCTGTTCGAAACCCACCGATTGCATCCACCAATGATTTTCTGTATATGCCCAGGTGCGCCACGTAATTTTGAGATAAAATGAAATAGCTATTCCAGTCGCCTTTGAAATAGGGTGAGTGCCGCACATCCTTCCCATCAATTTTGTCTTCATCAGAGTATATGATATCAACTGCATTGTGATTGTCATTAATACATTGTACAACCATATACAAACCATGTGCTGGCAATATATCGTCATGATCCATAAAAGCTACATATTCGCCGGATGCAAGTGTTAATGCCGAGTTGGAAGAAGCGGAAATGTGGCCGTTGGTGGACCGATGCACAACCTTAATGCGAGAGTCATGTGCTGCGTAATGCGCGATGATACGGGTTAGGCGTGCATCACACGATGCATCATCGGCAATACAAAGCTCCCAATTCGTATAAAGCTGATTTTTTATGGACGCAATAGCCTTATCAAAATATATTAGGTCAGGTTTATATACAGGCATAATTATGGATATGGTTGGGGTATACGTAAATGATTGTATTAGATCTACTATTCTTGTCTTATCTGCATCGGTAATGGTATCATAGAGTCTGACCCATTCGTGATATTCATTCACGGTATTCCGGAGGCGTTCTTTCAGCCGGCATAATTCCCCTTCAAATCTTTTGCCGAAAGAAGTTCGAACTAAAACACTCAAGATCGCAACACGGAACTTGCGAGATTGTTTCTTGAAAAGTTTCGAGTATTTCTTCGACATAAGGCGCCTCTATGCACGGGAATATCACGATTCATTCTTTTGGAAGGAATCTCAGGCTGTTTTCACCGCTATCGGGGCCGGGTTGCCCGACATGCCCGAATAGAGCTGCGAGAACTGCAGTTCGTAGAGACGGCTGTATTCGCCGCCCTTGCTCAAAAGCTCTTCATGGCGTCCCTCTTCGAGGACCCTGCCGTCGGTGAGCGCTAATATCCGGTCGGCATTGCGTATGGTGGAAAGGCGGTGGGCGATGACAAAGGTGGTTCTTCCGACCATGAGGTTGTCGAGGGCGCTTTGGACTTCGTTTTCGGATGCGCTGTCCAAAGAGGAGGTGGCTTCGTCCAGGATGAGGAGCGGGGCGTTTTTCAAAAGCGCCCGTGCGATGCACAGCCGCTGCCTTTCCCCCCCGGAGAGCCGCACTCCCTGGTCGCCTATGGAGGTGTCGAAGCCCCGGGGCAGTTTCATCACGAACTCATAGGCGTTGGCCGCCCTGGCGGCAGCGACTATTTCCTCCTCGCCCTTGGTGATGTCCCCATAGGCGATATTGTTGCGGATGGTGTCGTTAAACAGGATGGACTGCTGGGTCACCATACCGATCAGGGAGCGCAGGGAGGACAACTTGATCTCCCGGATGTCGATACCGTCAATCAAGATCGCCCCTTCGCTCACTTCGTAGAAACGGGGGAGGAGGCTTACCAGGGTCGTTTTTCCCGCACCGCTCATTCCAACCAGAGCGATCACTTCGCCTGTCCGCGCGGTGATGTCGATGTTTGTCAGCACCGGGTGGCCGCCATAGGAAAAGGATACGTTTCGAAATTCGATGCCCCGCTTAATGGACCTCACCTCCACAGCACCTTCCTGGTCGTGGACCTCCACGGGCAGGTCCATTATGTCGAAAACACGCCCGGCAGCCATCAAGCCCACGGGGAGCAGTCCTATGGTCTTGTTGATTCGTTTGACCGGCTCGTAGAGCATGAGCAGGGCGGCTATGAACGAAAAGAAGGCCCCCGGCGTGGTTTTCCCGTGAATGACGCTCCACCCGCCGTACCAAACGGTGAAAACGATCACCAGACCGCCCAGAAACTCCATGATGGGCGAGGAAAGCGCCGTGATCGCCGTCATCTTGATCGCAAACTGGAGATTGAGGTCGTTTACTTCCTTGAAACGCTTCTTTTCGTAGTCCTCCATTCCGAAGGCCTTCACGATCCGAACGCTTCCAAGCGACTCGTGGAGGCGAACGGTTATTTCGGCCATATAGGCGAAGGCCTTTTTGGCAAGATTTCGTATGACCCGCGTTATCTTGAAAAGAGGATAGAACCCGACGGGCAGAAGGACCAGGGCAATGAGGGCAAATCTCCAGTTCTGGTAGAAAACCACCCAGAGAAGCCCTATGGCGCTGAAACCGTCCTTGACAAGCCCCGTCAGGGTGTTGGTCGCCGTATTCTGGAGAAAATCTACGTCGTTTAGCATCCGGGACATGAGGTCGCCGGTCTTGTTGTTGTCGAAAAAAGAAAGAGGAAGCATCTGTATGTGGTCGTGGAGCCTTCGGCGGAGCTCGGCCACAACCGATTCGCCGACAACCGAGGTAAGATAGGCGTTGGCCCAAAGGCAAAATCCCTTGACGCTCACGAGCACCAGGACGGCAAGGGGCAGAATTTTCAGCATCGCTTCGTCTTTGTTGACAAAGATCTTGTCAAGGACCGGTCGGATCAGATAGGCGGTCCCCGCCACCGTCCAACCCACCCCCATCATGCACAGAACCGAGAGCAGCAGTTTTTTCCAATGCGGCCGGAGCATCTCGACGACTCGCTGAGCGTGGTCTTTGTTGATGCCCAGCCTGGAAAGCCATTCACCGGTGGAGAATTTCATAGGCAGTCGCTCGATTGTGTGGAGGTAAGGTCGTTAACGATTCCCCGGACAAAATCGCGGACATGTTTGGAATGGAACTCTACCCTTTTTTCAAACCCTTACAGCCGGCCCTCGATCCCCTCCCTGCGTCTACACCGCGTTGCCCGTGCAATTGATGCCCAGGATTTTGACGCCGTTGTCGCTTATCGAAACCGTACTGATCGAAACCAGGCCGATTTCGAGCCGTGTCATACAGTCGGCTGGAATGGCCGCGTAATAGGCCAGGGCCGCCTTTATGGGATCCGCGTGGCTAAAGACGGCCACCGTTTGCTCCGGGTGCTTTCGCCGAAGCCTGTCGAGCCCGCTGACCATTCGCTGCTGCACTTCGATCAGGATCTCTCCGCCGGGCGGCCTCGTTCCGGACCGAAAGTGATTATACGCCTTCCAGAGCGGTTCCCGGGTCAACTGGTCTAAATCCATTCCGCTCCAGTCGCCCACATCGACTTCGGTGAACTCCTCGCTTGTTTCGATCGGCAACCCCAACCGACGGGCAAGGGGGGCGGCGGTCTCAAGAGTCCGCTCCATAGGGCTGGAGTAGACCGCATCGATCCGGACTCCGGCGAGCCGTTCGGTAAGATGCTCGGCCTGGGCTTTTCCTTCCGCGTTTAGGCGAATGCCCGGCATCCTTCCGGGGATTCGCCGGCCGCCGATAGCCGGATTGTTTCCGTGCCGGATCAAAAGAAAAATCGACATAAACGCCTTTTTCCTTCCCGCTTCCGCACCTCAGTTTCTCTTCCACCGTTTCAACTTCAGGGTCACGAGGTTTTTCGAGTCCGGGCACCCCACCTCGATGGAGTCTTCGCTCCACCACGGAAGGTTTCCGCCAAACTGGAAGGTCTGGAGGGCAGGGAAAAGGTCGTGATAGAAAAATCCGCACAGCCCGCCGGGGTTGTGGCAGCTGATCTCCAGCGTATCGCCCACCTTGTGGCCGGCACTGCAGTGTCCCTTCGATTCGATAACGGTTGCGACTACCTTGTATCCTATACCGGGGTCCAGCGCCATTTGACTCCTCCTGTTTCCGGATGTATTCGCCTTTAGCGCCTCTTTTGGGCGCGGGGGCCATCATCCCATAGAAGCGGTCGTGCGGTTGGTTCGTTCACCGAATTTCCGACCGGGGCCAGAGCCAGGCGGCGCCGCGAACTCCGCTGGAATCGCCGTGCCTGCTGCGGACTATGGGTGTTTGGGCCTCGCCGCCAAACACATAGGAGGATAAAAGAGGGGGCGTCAGTTCGTAGAGTTCGTCCACGTTGCTCATGCCACCGCCCAGAACGATCACCTCCGGGTCGAAAACGTTTATGACCAGGGCAAGCGAGCGGGCGAGGCGATCGGCATACCGTCGGAGGGCCTCTCCTGCCGGCTCGTCGCCGCTGCGAGCCAGGGAAACGATCTGCTGCCCGTTCAAGAGAGAAACGCTGCCCGCGGGCGCTGTCCGGGCATAGTCCTTTTCGAACCCCGTCCCCGAGATCCACGTTTCGATGCACGACGATTTTCCGCACCAGCACTGCGTCCCGGGAGTTTCCTCCTTGCGCATCCACGGCAGAGGATTGTGCCCCCACTCTCCGGCCACCCGGTTGAGTCCCTGCCACGGCGCGGCCTCGATCGAAATCCCTGCCCCGCAACCGGTTCCAAGGACCGCTGCGAATACAATGCGGTATCCCGCCCCGGCGCCATCGACGGCTTCGGAAAGTGCCAGACAGTTTGCGTCATTCATGCAGCGTACCTCGCGGTGGAGCAGGTTGCCAAGGTCCCGGTCGAGAGGATGGCCGTTCAGCGCGTTCGTGTTGGCGTTTTTTACGCAACCGGTACGGGAGGAAATCGTACCGGGAATGCCGATACCCACACTGCCGGTTTTCCCTACGGCCCTTTCGGCTTCCCCGACCAGTCCTGCTATCGTCAAAAGGATGGCTTCGTAGCTGCTCGTATCCGTATCGACCCGCTTTCGGTAGATCTCGACGCCCTCCTCTCCCAGGGCTACGATCTCAGTCTTTGTTCCCCCCAGGTCAATTCCCAATCGCATTGATTTCTTCCTCGGCAGAGAGGAAAAGACTCTCGCCGGCCGTCTCGCCGGTTACGAAGGTGTCGGCGGAATCGGCTTGGCCCTTGAGAAAATCTCTCAGCGAGAGTTTTGCATCGGTTATATTCAGTTTTCTGCGGATTCTTTTCCGATGGCTGTGCACCGTAGCCTCTGAAATGTGCAACTGTGCGGCGATCTGTGCAATGGCCGTACCGTTTTTGATAAAAGAAGCTATCCGCAGTTCCGTAAACGAAAGAATTTTACCGAGGAGGCAATCCGAGGCGAACCAGGCAGTCAGGTCTTCTATCTGCCTCATCAGCAGGTCGAATAGTTCGCGATGATCGCTGAGCACCGGGTCGTCCATGAGACCTGCAATCGTGGGCATTATGAGTTCTTTTAGCCTGTGCGCGATCCGCTTTCTGATTTCCTTCCGTTCCTGTTCGATATTCTCAGAAATGACCGAGAGCGCTTTGTTGGTTTCAAGCAGTCGCGCCTCCAGAGCTTCAAATCGCCGCTGCTGCTCCAGGTACTCCACACGGTTCCGGTTCAGGGAATCGATATACCTTTTGGATTTTCTCTCATTTTCGAGGGCGCTCAAGGCCCTCTGCAGGCAATGGTACAGCAACTCATTTTGAAAGGGTTTTTCGATCAGGTCGAAGGCGCCGAGCTGCAAGGCGCGGATGGCCGTGTCCTTGTCGGAAAATCCCGTAATAATGATAATTTTCCCGCAGTTTCCCATCTGCGAGATTAAATCCAGTCCGCAAACATCCCCCAGGTTGACATCGAGCACGATGACATCATATGTATTCGCCCTGATTGCTTCGAGGGCGGGCTCGGGCCGGGTAAAACCCTCCACGCGAACCCCCCAGCTCTGCATTGTCTCCGTGACAGAATCGCAAAAGCGCGGTTCGTCATCGATCACCATCGCCCTGCAGTTGCCAAAGCTTTCCACCCCGCCCACGCTCCTTTTCCCTTTGGGTCAATCGTCTGCGCTCGCTCAATAGAATGCCGTGAAACCCCTAATTTTCTGCCCTCTCATAAACGGTGAAATGATGCAATAAAATAAGCACGACGTCTGTCGGGGGAAATACTGATAATTTGTAGGGAAATTTACTGACATAAGCCCACAGCGCATGACGCGGGACCGGCAGCAAGCGCTTGCCAACTCGCGGGGGCTACCGGAGGGCCTTTTGAATGGCGTACCTTCGGAGTTCTTTCATTCCGTTCAGTCCGAGTTTCAGGATCATTCGGGAGCAATAGGTCTCCACCGTCCGTACGCTGATACAGAGCGCGGCGGCAATATCCGCGTTCGAATCGCCCCGGCCCAGCAGGGTGAGGATATTGCCCTCCCGTTGGCTAAGCAGCTGTTCGGGGTCGGGGCGGGGGGGCGAGAGCGCCTGGTTGGCCAGGCTGCGGGCGGCCAGGGAGCTCACGTACCGCTTTCCTGCAAGCAAATCGGTGAGCGCGCAAAACAGAGCATCTTCCATCTCCCGCTTGGTGACATAGCCCTCAGCCCCGGCGGCGAAGGCCTTTTCGATGGTCTCGGCGTCTTCGTGCATGGAATACACCAGGACGCGGACGCCTGCCTTTCGCAGCCAGGAAATGAGGCTCATTCCGCTCTCCTCGCCGAGCGAGAGGTCCAGGAGCGCGATGTCGGCCTGCGAGGCACCGATCCTTTCCACCGTCTCGCTGCGGTTTTGCGCCTCCCCGCAGATGATGTGGGACTCCTGGGCGAACAGCTGCTTCAATCCCTGCCGGACGACAGGATGGTCATCGATCAAAAATATACGGGCGACCTTTCCGGCTTCTTTTCTCATCGGTTCGAACCCTCCCCGGAATTTCCTTCGCAGGGGGCGGAGCAGGTCACTACAGTTCCTCCCTGCTCCCCGTCGGCTACGGTAAGCCTGCCGCCGATAGTCCGGGCGCGGTGCGCCATGATGGCCAGGCCGAGCCCCCCTCTGCTTTTCTGGGCGTTGTCTCTCCCGATACCGTCATCGCTAACCGTCAGGATAATGGTGCGGTCGACACACGCGAGGCTGACGCGAATCCTTGTGGGCCGGGCATGCCGGACGGCGTTGGTGATAGCTTCCTGGGCAATTCGGAAAAACTGCGTCACGCCTGCGTTCGAGCACTCCGTACAGGTGCACCGCTGCTGGAACTCGATGGCGATGCCGCTCGACTCGCCCAACCGGCGGGTCAGTTCCTCCAAAGAGGGAGAAACCCCGGAAGGGTCGTGGTCCACCGGCCAAAGACCGCGGGAGAGATCATAGGCGAGATCTACAGATTGTTCCAGCAGTTCGGAGAGCCGGCGCCATTCCGGCGGGTGCTCTGCAACGCCCCCCAGCAGTTTGCGCCGCAGCGCCGAGAGGTGCAGTCTTGCCCCGGTGAGCAGCTGGCAGAGTCCGTCATGGAGCTCGCGGCTGATCCGCCGCCGCTCCTCCTCGCTTATGTTTACGATCTCGCGTTCCAGCCGGAGCCTTTCCGCCATTTCTTTTTCCAGCGAGAGGTTCTTGTCGGCAAGCTTGTCCGACAGGAGCTCGACCGCCGCAAACGCGCTGGAAAACCGCGAGGATAGCCCGAAAGTCTGGAACAGGATAAAAATGAATATGCCCCATTCGATCACATAGGCCGAGCGTATGAACTGCATGTCGTAGAGCATGTCGTTCAGTCCCGCAAAGCCCAGGGCGAGGAAACCCACCAGAATGAACATCGCCCCCTGCCGTTTGCGACGCGTCGCGGTGAACAACCGGGCCACGCAATAGAAGATCAACACGGCGGCAATAACATAATAGAACGGCATAACGGAAGTAAACGCCATCGTTGGAAGAACGATCCCCGAAAAGGCGAAGATTCCGGCTGCAAACCACGAAAATTTCTGAGCAAGCAGGGAGAACTCCTCGGGATATAGGGCGCGCAGGAACCCGTAGCCCACGGGAACCGAAAGGACCAGGCACAGGAGGTCCAGGCGATTCAAGAGCGGAACGGAAATATGTCGGAACAACAGGTCGCCTACCCAGTCGGTGGAATCGTCAGTGAGCAGAAACCCCATCCACAAAAGGCAGTAGAGACCGAAATAGAGCGGTGCGGTGTTCTTCCTTCGGAAGCAATAGAGGAAAAGGTGATAGAGCCCTATCATCAGCATGCTTCCGATGCAGAATAGAGCCATGCCCCACCGCCGCATCTGTGCGGCCTCGATCTTTGCGGGAGATCCCATCTCGATGGAAGACACCACCCCGCCTTCCCGGTAATGGTAATTGGAGACTTGCAGCACCAGCTCTATCGATCGGCCGTGAACGGGCAGTATGACAATCGGAACGGATTGGGCCGGCGTTTCCTGCGAGGGACTCTTGCCCACCACGCCGCTTATGGCCAGCAGCCTGCCGTTTACCCAGAACCTGCACGCGGAAGTAAAGCCACACAGGCGCAGCGCAATGTTTCCGTCCAGGGGGCCCGTACGAACAAGCAGGCGGAAGGTCGCGCAGCCTTGGGCCCCGAGTCTTTGGCCCGCGACCCGGAAGCCGTTCCATGCCCGGGGAAGAGACATGTAGGCGGAAACGGCCGGCGGATGCGGCCCTGTAAAATCGCTCGGGGAGAGTAACCGGTTCCGGTAAAAAGCCCATGGGCCGTCCAGGCGGACCGGGCGGCCTTGCAGGATGCTCACCCTCGAAAGGTCGATCACGCCCTTTCGGGCTAGCGGGGTCCTTCCCCGAGTGGCTCCGCACCCGGAAAGAAGAAACAGCAGCACCGAAACCGTGAGTAATTCCCGGATTTTGGACAGGCGTATCATACCGGTTCGTTCTTCCCTATCCGCTTATTCCCCGGACATCAGCATCCTCGCCCGCTCCACGATGTTTTCAACGGTAAACCCATAGTGCTTGAGAACTTCCGCTGCCGGAGCACTTGCCCCGAAACGGGTTATGCCGACGACATCACCAGCGTCTCCGACCCACCGGCTCCAGCCGAACTCCGCCCCCATTTCCACCGCAAGCCTTTTCCGTACCCCGGGCGGCAGCACTTCTTCGCGGTAGTCCTGCGGCTGTTCTTCGAAAAGTTCCCAGCTCGGCATGCTCACCACCCGGGCGTCGATCCCGGAGGCAAGCAGCTCCCCCTGCGCCTTCAAAACGAGCGAGACCTCCGAGCCGCTGGCAATCAGTATGAGATCGGGGGCACTGCCTCTTTCCTGAGACAGAACGTAGGCGCCCCGGAAAACACCCTCCTCACTGCCACGGTTGGCGCGGTCGAGGATCGGCAGCCCCTGGCGGCTCAAAACGAGCATTGTGGGGCCGTTTTTGCGCAGAAGCGCCGCACGCCAGGCGCACGCAGCCTCATTGGCATCGGCGGGACGAATGACGCAGATGTTGGGCATGGCGCGGAAGGAGGCCAGGTGCTCGATCGGCTGGTGGGTCGGGCCGTCTTCGCCAAGCCCTATGGAATCGTGGGTCATGACATAGATCACCGGGAGTTCCATGAGCGCTGCAAGCCGTATCGAAGGCCGGGCATAGTCGCTGAAAACGAAAAAGGTGGCGGCGTAGGGCCGCAGGCCCCCGTGCAGCGCCATGCCCGACGAGCAGCCGCACATCGCATGCTCGCGTATGCCCCAGGTGAGGTTGCGGTTTGTGTATCGGTCTTTTTCGAAATACCCCGAGCCGTCGATGAGCGTCTTGGTAGACGGGGACAAATCGGCGCTCCCCCCCATGAGCCAGGGGACAGTCCGGGCGATGGCGTTCAGCACTTTTCCCGAGACGACACGCGTAGCCATCGGTCCCTCGGAGGGCTTGAACTTCGGGATAGCCGCGTCCCAGCCTGCGGGAAGCTCGTGGCGAAGCGCGGCTTCAAACTGCATCGCAAGGTCAGGGTGCGCCTCCCGGTAGGCGGCAAACTTCCGGTCCCATTCCGCCTCGAAATTCGCCCCGCTCTCGACGGCCCGCCCCATGTGTTCCCGTACTTCCTCCGGCACCAGGAACTTCTCTTCCTCCGGCCAGCCGTAGAATCTTTTCGCTAGCCGGATTTGCTCCTCGCCGAGGGGTTCCCCGTGGGCTTCACGGGTGTCCTGGCGGCCGGGAGAACCGTAGCCGATGTGGGAGCGAACCAGAATGATCGACGGCCGCTCCTGTTCCCGCCGAGCCTCCGAAAGCGCTGCAGCGAGAGCTTCCAGGTCGTTGGCCCTGTCGCCAACGTTTTGTACGTGCCACCCATAGGCCTCGAAACGCCTGGCTACATCGTCCGAACAGGAAAGCTCGGTGGAGCCTTCGATGGTGATGCGATTGTCGTCGTAGACGCAGATCAGCTTACCCAGGCCGAGGTGGCCGGCAAAAGAGGCCGCCTCGTGGGAGGCGCCTTCCATCAGGTCGCCGTCCCCGCAAAACATGTAGGTGTAATGATCGACAATGTCATGACCCTCCCGGTTGAAAACGGCCGCAAGACGCGCCTCTGCGATCGCCATGCCTGTCGCGGTCATAAACCCCTGTCCCAGCGGGCCGGTTGTCGTCTCGATTCCCGGCGTGATCCCGTATTCGGGGTGCCCGGGGGTCTTGCTGCCCCATTGGCGGAAATTTTTGATCTCTTCCAGCGATAGATCGTATCCCGTTAGAAAGAGCATCGCGTATTGCAACATGGATGCGTGGCCGTTCGAGAGTACGAACCGGTCGCGGTTGAACCACCCGGGGTTTCGCGGGTTGTAGCGCATACATTTTGTCCAGAGCACGTACGCCACCGGCGCCAGCGCCATGGGAGTCCCCGGATGGCCCGAATTTGCCTTTTGCACCCCATCCATCGCCAGGGTGCGAATGGTGTTGACGCAAAGTTCATCCAGTCGATTCTGTTGCTCGTTCATATCGCCCCTTTTCTATGCGCATCTATCATGAAGTGTTCTCTCCCAAGGCCGCCTGATCGATAATTCCGGCAGTAGGCCGCATTCCGGCCTTTGGCAATAATACTTTGAAGCTCGGAGAGAAGATTTTGGCAAATCTCTATCTCATTTTATACGGACGTCCGCCCGTTCGTCCGCGTGCCCTGGCAGAGGCAAGGCCTGCTCGTGTACGCTCTGTAATCAGTTCTCGTTCAAATTCGGCCAAGGCGGCAAAGATACCAAATATCATCTTTCCGGCCGAAGTCGTCGAGTCTAATGCCGCCCTTGGCCGGTTAGGACCTTTAAACCGATTCCATCCGTGGTGAGGTCGTGGACTATATTTACAAGATGCCTCAAATTCCGGCCGAGCTGGTCCAGTTTCCATACTACGAGAGTATCGATTTCTCGAAGCGCCTTGATGGAGGCGAAAAGGCCCGGACGATCATCTTTTCGCCCCGATGCCAGGTTCTCATAGATGTGTTTATTATCCACCCCGGCAGCAACCAGGGCGTCTCTTTGCAGATCGAGAACCTGTGAGCCGTCCGCTTTCGATACCCGCATGTACCCGATGAGAACTCCCACCCTGTAAGCTCCTGATTTAATTTTTACCATTTCGAGAGATTGGGCGAAAATCGCCTGATCATGAGTCACATAAACCCTCGCTTGTGTGACAACGCATCTTGTGAACGCAGACATCTTCCAGGTTGTCACATATCCAGTCACTCATTCAAGTCTCCATAGCTACTCTTATGGGACCTTTTTTCAATCTCGGGTCCTGTTGAATGGGCTGATTTTAACACTCGACCCCAGGGAGGAAGACCCCGTAAACAGCGAAAACGAGTTTCCATAACTTTTTGACCGATTTCCTGGAAGAGCTCAAGACGCAAAAGGATAGAGCCGTCTGATTATTCGTCGAACAACTCTTCTTTGTCCGGCTTTGTGTATTTTACCAGATAATGCAATTCGATAAATTCTTTGACCGCTTTACTGGTAGAGCCGTTGAGGTTGGTAAAAGCATTGGCCAGGATGATCTGGTTGGCCTCCTGCGTCTGCTGATGGGTAAGATTCTTATATTGATCCTCCCACTGGTCCTTAGCGCCAGTACGTTCAAAATGAAACCGGTACAAAATGTAGGATTCCGGCAGCATGAGGATTTCAAAATACTCGTCCAGGTTCCGGCCAAAGGCTTTTTCAAAAAAAGACTTCCTCGTCATGCCGATCCCGTGTTTTACATTGAGGATACACTGCACGGCGCGCAGGTACTTCCGATTCCAGTACTTACCCACAAAGTTTCGATCCAGCGAATTCTTTCCGTACAGCGGTATGTATTTCATCGGGAACGAAAAAATGTCACAGGAGAGTCGTTGATTCAAATCGACGTTGATTTTCAGTCGCTCCCACAGATGCTCTGGCTTGTCGGTATTGTAATTGAAGAGAATATAGTTGGACAGATCCTTGACACCGTGGGCATCGGCCAGCTCAAGGGCGTGGATATAGGTGTCCTTGAGTGAGAGATGATCAAAGGCGATGCGCATTGGCTTGATCGGCAACTGACTGAGCAGCAGCATCTTCTCTTCGTCAACATACCGGCAGTCAATCCCCTGGTTAAAGTCAACATAGCGCTTTTTCGGAGCCTTATTGCGGTACTTCTCCACATACTCATTGAGCGCGTCGTAGGACGCCTGAAGGTTGGTGACCGTGAAGGTGGTCAGGGTATCGAGTTTGGCGTCATGCAGCAACTGATAGTAGGTGGTGCGGGTAGGCAGATGCTGGATTCGCCGCTTTCCAAAGTCTTCCAAAAAAGCGAACAGCTTACTGAGATACCGCACTTCGCTGAAGGGATCGTTTTCATTAGACAGTCGTTTGGTCCAAAGCGAGAAATAATTCGGTTCAACAAAGGTAGCATTCTTGGTAAAGCCCAAGGCCAGGATCTCCTCAATGATATTCTCAAATTCCGGAGATGCCAAGACATTGTTGTCCATTAAGATAAGGTCCTTGCGGTCACCGTAGCTGTCCTTGGCCTCCTCCAACTGATGCTTAATGGCAATATGCGGCTTGTAGGTCGGTTCGAGTCTGGGCACCGCACAAAAGTGACAGTGGCGGGTACAGCCACGCGTCATGTACGTCAAATAGCCGGTGTCAAGCGGATACTTATATTCAGCTGTGTCCAGAATGCTGTAATCCGGAGTCAGTTCATCGATAATGATGGCGTTATCGTCAAAGATTCCGGGGCGATCTAGCAGACCCATAATGATGTTCTGATCTGTGACAAGGCCGGTCTCTTTTGAGATGATCTTAGGGATCAGTGAGGCGGCGATGCCGCCCACGTACACACCCTCGATGGATTTAGCCACCTTCTTCGCCAACTCAATGGCTTCTTTGGTTTCTTTCCAGTAGAACGTGAACAATGTAGTCACATACACTCGATCCCAGTGACGATCGGGCTTGTCCGCATAGGCATAGTACCGAAGAATGTTGTCCACGGTGTGAAAGTGCGTGAAAGGGACCTGCCCAAGGGCTTCTTTTAGATACGTTGTCCGGCGGTACTTGAGATAATTCTTGACCGCTGCCTCTAGGTCCTGAACATCCGGGATTTCCAGTCTGAGTGCGTTGATCTTTGTGATGCAACGTCGAAATTTCTCTTCCAGCAGGTAATCTCGCGCGCTGCCTTTAAAAAAAGCGACCGAATCTCCCAGTCGTTTATGATAGGTAGCCAGCTTCATCAAGCCCAGCGGCGGGTATTTATTCCGGTAATTCGGTTCTACGAGCAATATAGAGCGGCCACCTGACGGCATCCGATGGTTTTTCCCAAGACTTTCCGTACTGACAGGAGTGGTGTACATGGGCTATTTTCGCTTCCCTTTGATCTGCAAGGCATCGATGATTCCCTCTTGCAGTTCATAGGCTTGGCCTTCCGGTAACATTTGGTCAATGACTTCAAAAATACGTTCCACCACGGTGCGCACTTCTTTGGGATAACTGGATGGAATTCGGCTGGATTTGAAATTTTTAGAGGTGGCCACAGTCTCGCGGAGAGTTTCGACTTCCTTGAGAATCTGCTCCTTCTCCTTAAGCACCTTTTTGGCACCGGTGTTGCCCTCTGTGCAGGTAAACCGGTCATGAGAAGCGGTCTTCCCGGTCACTTTTTTGAGGGTTGATTCAATCTTTTCAATCTTCTTGATGATCCGCTCTTTGCCAACGGTGGTGATGCCCTTGGTCATTTCCTCCTTGATCGCCTGCACATCCTTTCTCGTCACATCTATGGACTTGCGCTCGGACCGCTCACCCGAATAGGTATGGGGGAGTTTAGCGAGTTTATCCCTGGTAGTTTTCTCCACTTCCTGTTTGAAGTCGAAATAGGTTTCGTTTTGCTCAAAGCTATCGCGCCGGGAATTGGGAATGAGGTTGTGGTGAAAAACGTAAATCTCACCGATGAACCAGCGGTTAAAGTTCTGATAGGTGCGGTTCTGACCGAAAAACTCATCTAGCGTGCGACTATCTCCAATGAGCACATTACGCTTGCGCACCCGCAGACCGGCCACACTCTGGTCCTTGATCATGCCGGACAGACACGTCTTCCCATACCAGCCCAGAAAAAACAGCTTACCCTCGTGGTTCCCTTCAAAGAACTCCAGGCCTTCCACGAAATCTTTCTCTTTATTGGCGGCCGCCAGCTTCCTGGCATAGGGCTTGAACACCTGTTCTTGGTTGAGAACAATGGTATATTCCTCTGGCGGCTTTCCCAGTTCCAACAGTTTCTGGTTGATAGCTCTGAGTTCGGTGAACTTTTGATGGTTGAAGGGCACGGGAGCCACTTGGGAGAGGTAATCCTTAATATTCTCCAGGTCCAAGAGATTATCATGGCCTTTATCCACGCCGGTGAGAATCACCTCAAAGTAGTGCGCGGCGGCCGCTTCTTTCTCACTGGACTCCATGGTCACGCGTCTCACGACCTCAACCACATCGAGGTCCGGCTCCACGTGGGGTTGGAGTAGTTTACGGAGTTTCACACAATCCCACGAGACGATGGTTTTCAACGGTTCATTAACGGCACTGGTGACGAAGCGGACTTCCTCGCAATAGCCTAAGCCGCCGAGTCGCCCAATACCGCGAAAGCCCCGCTGCTCTTTGTAGTTCTTGGAGGATTTGCCAATATCACCCAGTTGGGCATGGACATGTTTGGTCACGATGCCGCTGCCATTGTCGCGAATGCGGATCTCCCGCCGGTTGACATTGAGGGTGATATCGATACTGGCCTCATCCTTCGCAAGGATGCCGTCACGGACTGCCCGGTCCAGCGAATCGCTGGCGTTTTGAATGTACTCGCGATAGACAATCCGATTATCCGAATACATGCCGGTGGTAAGCGACTCCAGCACGTTCTTGCCAACGACGATACTCACGGCCTATTTCTCCCTGTTCTGATGATAAGCGGGGTAGGGAAAACGAATTTTCAGCAGTGCTCGAAATATCGGATGTTCGATGATGAGGTCGCCTTTGCCGAGTCGAGTCATCATATTGGCAAAGACTTTAGGCACGAACCGGTAATCCGGTTTGGAAATCTCAATGGCGTTGGTGCGGCCATAGGCGTGGGTAGAGCAGTTGCCTTTGGCCCGATCATGAATGGCGCTCTTAAATTGTTCGGCCGAGAAGAGCACCACGCCCATGGAACGGCCCCGCTCAGTGATCTCCAACAGGTAATTTAAAATGGGCGAGTTTTTCGGGGCTGAGGAGGATGCGTATTTATTGAGTTCATCCACAAAGATGATAATGTGTTTGGGGATGTCTTCTTCAGGACGCTCGGTTTCACCGAGTTTAAGATCATAGGCCGCCCGCACGATATCACCGAACACAAAACACTGCAGCTGCTCCTCCAGTTTGGCGATATCCACCACGAACACCTGGCCCTTTTGGATGCCCATGATTTGCTCGCGGAGATTGACTTGCCGCTTGCTGGCAGCTCCCTTGCTTTCCTGGAACACCTGGTTCGTCACCGATTTACGAATGAGGCGCGAAAACTTCCGCCAGGACTGGACCGGGATATCTTTGTCCTTTCCATGGCCTTTTTGGGTGTACTCGGCTACTTGCTCAAGGAAAGAGTCCCAACTGAGCCCTTGAAAGTCTCTATTCTCGGCGATGAACGAGAGAATGGAGTCCATAGTCTGGGTGGGATCGTCAATATTGCTGAAGAGCAGGTCAAGTTGTTCGTTGTTCTCTTCGTAAGTGTAGATATAGTTGTGCGCAACGTCGCGACTATGCTGCATTTCCAGGACCGATGCCGGCAGATAGGTGTTGCTGTAGCATTTCTCCTCATTACGTTGGAAAGGATACAAATAGCGGACATTGGCAAAGGGCTGGCACCTCAGATCGCATTTTTTGTAGTACCGTTTCTCACTGTCTTCGAGTGTCGGATTATCTTCATCGAGACGGAGCAAGTCCGCTCCTTTGACATTGAGCACGATAATACCAATGTCATCTTTGCGCTGTTGCAATGAGAGCAGTAGGAACATAGCATAGGAGGTCTTGGTGGCCAGTCCCGAGATGCCGGAGATATTCAGGTGCGCTCCCTCAGGACCAATGAGAAAATCACTGTTGAAGTTTATTGGCACAGACTGCTCATTGGACATTTCAATAAACCCAGCTGGAATGGGGTTCTCAATGTCCTTGAGTCCGAGCGCTTCGATGATTTCCGCCTCCTCACAGAAGGAAACTGACTGACCATCGAGGATGGGCATATAGATTTGATCATTGTGGCGCTGGCTATGGTTCGAGAGCACCTTGCACTTGGCAAACGTCAAACCTAGCCGTTGGGTTTCCGGTTCTGAGAGCACATCCCCAAAATCGGAAGAGACGTAACTGGCAATATGGCCAGGGCTGTCTGTAACGTGGGTCATTTCTTCAATTACGGCGTAGGTAATCGAGTCGTTGTAGTGGCCCACCTTCACAATATCGAAGGGCCGTACAATGACCTCAGATTGAATCCAAAAATAGAACTCATCAACCGTGGCCGGGTATCGCTCGCAGGCAGACACTTTCCCGATAACCTTCATGGCGTTCCTTAATCAAAAGATATTCATGAAAAAGCTGTCACTGACGAAGGTGCTTTTCAATAGCACCTCGGTCAGATAGATCGGATATAGATGATTTGCCCAACGTTTATCGTTGCCGTAGCAGGTCACATTGCGCTCTAAAAGCACCGTTCGGGAAATCTCATCAATCAGGTCACTCTCGAACCCATCGGCCTTTTCACGGCGGGTGGTGGCGATCTTCTCCACCTTGACGACCCCATCCAAAGGATTCATAGAATACTGCCGGGGCCGGATGCGCAAATACCAAGCTCCGATCTTGAGCCGGTTCTTGCCCATCCCCTCTGGTTCATACACGTATACAGACGTGCGTTCTCCAAAGCTCAGATTGAGCAGATGATGGCCGATTTGCTTTTTTTTGTCTTTAATATGCCCTGCAAATGGGGATTGAACGATTTTGACACCCCGATCACGTTTTGAAAAATATGTTCATCCTGCTCTTTGAGGCCACTAAACTGCAATGAACCATCGATCACCAGCATTTGATCGGTTTTTAAGAGGTTTGAATGGACCATGTTCGTGACCAGCTGGATTTCCATGTTGAGCATTTCGAGCTGGATCTTGGCGATGGCCAGATTTTCAAAGGGCTTGTCTGGGTTCTCTTTGTACTGATAAATGAGTAAGTTATCGATGCCTAAGCCGTGCTTGCGGATCTCTTTGATCTCCCGGCCAATCCGGTCCGCTTCGCCGCCCATGCGGTCGGGTACGGCCAGTACATTTCTTTTTATAAGTTGATTCTTCTTGAGCTTCTTATCGCTTCTCACACAGGTGGCAGCACCGATCTGCCCAGCAATGATGGGCAGAAACTTATTGTCACTCGATGCAAAATCCGCAATCTTATAGGTTCGGCGAGACCCATCCAAAAAGTAGGCAAATAACGAAGAGGCTACCTGTGCGTGGTCGATCTGCACGTTCTTGCCGGACTTGTCCGTCTCGAAGATCTTGTCGCCACTAAATTCTTCATCGCGATCTTGGAATTCCGGTGGGAGCATATCATCAAGCGTGTATCGCTCCGAATAGAAGCATTTGCCGCCACTGTGCTTTTCAATAGTTTCAAGAATCTTACCCATGCAAAGGTGCCTTGTGAGCGGGAAACTAGCCCGCACCGATTGGGCCAAAGCGGGGAAGCGCCAAGTCGTAGCATTCTTCGCACCTTCTTTGAATGCCATCCCCGCGCCCACCTAATATGCCGAAATTCAGTACATTTTACCGGTCAAAACGGGATAAAGGTTGGCATTCTACTGCTTTTCCCTACCGTTGGCAAACACGGATTCACCCAGTCAACCAGGTGCATATGCCTGGTAGGAAAATAGGGGACGCCCATGAAATTATGCGTTTCCCTCGTCAATCAAGGAAATGCCGAGCTCTTTCACAATCACCTCCCCCCTTCTCACAGCTCTGCTGAAGGCGGACTGAGTCAGGTTGAGAGCCTTGCCAACCTCCGTTCCCGCCAGTCCCAGTTCTTTGACTGCCCAATAGGCCGCAATGCTTTTGGCTCTCACACGCTCGGGTTCTTTGCCCGATGGCTTGATTCGAGCTTCTGTGATGCTGAGTATCCGAGAAATTCGAGTGAGAACAACCGCCAAATCCTGGCCCTGATTCCTGAGGCGATATTTGCGCTCTATTGTCTCTCGGGCATCGGCAAGGGCGGATTCCACAAAGCCTCCGTCTCCCAGGATTCTTTCATCGCTTTTCCTGGGATCGTTCATCGTGCGGAGCGCCTGCACACCCCTCCACCCTCCGGCAATTCGAACCAAACCGCCCCCGGTATCATGCCTCATCCTTCGATTCAGGTAATCTGCCCGATTGTTTTTCCAGTCTCTTCTCTTCGGATTTCACTCGACGTTCCAACTTCTTTATGTCTTCGTCGGCAGGCAGTTTCTCAGGCTTAATACCCCTCTGGCCGAGCATATCGCGAACACTTGCGTTGTTTTGCACGTGCTCACGGGTAATGGCCGGTTCGCCCTGCAAGTCATCCTGTTGAACATTGTGGTTGGTCATCTCGGTGGCCAGATTTTTGGCGGCAATGGTCAGCGTCGGCAGAAAATCGGCGAGCGGTCTGGTTTTGGTGATACCGAACTTGTCCTTCATGTCCTGGGTGGTATATCCGCCAAACAGAGCAGCATCACCCTTTGAACGGATGCGGCCGAAGCCGGCATCGTCCACGCCGCGCTCATAGATATTCTGAGATAGCGACCTTTCCGATTCGCGTAATCGCTCGCGAGCATTCAAACGAGCCTGCAGACGCATGCGGTCTTCAATGAGTTCCTGCTTGCGGGTCTGAACGGCAAAGTAGCTCTGGGCGAAAGCTATCGGTTCTTTACGTGGATCGCCGTTTTGGGCAATAAGGTAGCAGGCGTACCGGGTGAGCATGAAATCCTCGATTTGCCTCTCTGCTCCGCTGCCCAGCTTAACCATTTTCGTGACGCCACGAAAATGGTTATCCGGTTGAAAACCTGTTGTTTCGCAGGACTCTATCGCTCGCTTGATGGCGGTCTGAAAATTTTCCCAGCGGGCATAACCCAGGAGACCCATCAGGTCGCGAGCGAACCAGAACTCAACATCCTCGTCAGAAATATGCCGGCTAACTGTATCGAACCGTTTCTGGAGTGATCGAATGGTTTCCTGATTCATTGGCGATTCTCCTTTGGAGCAAATTTCCCGGCATCAAAAACGTGTTCCCTGATAGGACCACTTGGTTGGTGCAGGCTGCTTGCGGTCATGTCATTAATTGCAACATCAAGAATGCCTATGTTCGTAAGTACTCGCAATCATTGACCCATGATCGCAATTTCACCTCTGTTTCCGAAATCTTCCCGAAGCTGTTGCAACATGCGGAAACTCCCAAATACTGGGCGCCAGCCAGTTTAAAAGACGTGAAAATAAGGAAAATAAGGGACGCCCATGAAATTATGCGTTTCCCTCGTCAATCAAGGAAATGCCGAGTTCTTTCACAATCTCCTCCCCGCTTCTCACAGCTCTGCGCCCATTTCGTGGATTTGTCCAGATCTTAAGCCCTATCTCCGTTCACTATCGCCCAGGCCCCAAAAAGCGTTTCGTCCAAATTGCACTCTTCCCGATGCACCAGTCCCCTACAAACCACCCTTCCTTGGCCATAGACGGCAAGGTGGTTGTGGAATAACCTCGATGCCGCTCTTCTCTCCCGGTCCCGCTCCAAAATGCCGGCGGCAGGAAGCTCTTCCAGGATTGCCCACCCCAACCTTTCTTTCTGCACGCTGTGTCGAGTCTGCTTCATCGAAGTCCTCCTCATACGTGCTCCAATAGTCTCGCAATCTGTTCCGGATCGGGGAGCTGTCCTTTCAAATCAGCCGGGAAACTTCTAGCGACCCGGTACTGCGCGACCCCGATGGGCTTATTCGATTCGCGCAAGGCGTACTCGACAATGGTTCGGTTTTTCGTTTTACAAAGGATAATCCCGATGGAAGGATTCTCGCCTTCTTCGCGGACCACGTCATCGAGCACACAGCAAGATAGAACTGCATCTTGCCCACATATTCAGGCTGGAACCTTCCCACCTTTAATTCCAAAGCTATCAGGGCTCTAAGACGCCGGTGGAAGAACAAGAGGTCGATGAAAAATTCCTCGCCCTCGATCTCCAGCCGGTGTTGGCTTCCCACAAATGTAAACAGGCCGCCCATTTCGCGCAGGAAATGTTCAATGCGGCCGATCAGGGCACGTTCCAGCTCGCGCTCGCTGTGCTCTTCATCGAGCTCCAAGAAATCGAAGGTGTACTCGTTTTTGACCGCGAGCTTGGCGTGTGGGCGGGTCTTCGCCGCAACCGTGCGGTCAAACGTGGTTTGGTTCAGGAGGGTTTTCTCGTAAGTCTGGTTTTCGATCTGGTGGATAAGGACGTTCTTCGTCCAGCCGAATTTGCGTGTCATCCGGATGTAGAATTCTCGCTCGAGGTTGTCCTTACACTTCTCAAGAATAATCAGGTTATGCGACCAGCCAATTTGTGCAACGATTGGTTGCACTTTTTCCTGGTTCCGGTAACAGAGGTAAAGCTCCCGCATGTAGAAGATATTGCGCCTCGCAAAGCCGCTCATGCCCGGGAACTCGACACGAAGATCGGCAGCCAATTGCTCGACAACCGCCTTGCCCCGGGAAGCCTCCTTCTGCCGCTCAGCGATCATTCGGCCGATATCCCGGTAGAGAGCGATCAGCTCTTTGTTGACCGCCTTGAGCGCTTCATATTGGGCGGTGCGAATGCGTCCTTTAATCTCCTGCAATAGGCCGGGATAATCGTCTGGAAGTAAGTTGCTCATGCTATCACCCGCGATAGAATGCGCCCATTTCAGAACAGGCTCTCAACCGGATTTTGGTCTTCCGTGGAGACCCGTGCATAGCCTATTTTCATACCCCGTTTCATGCCTGATTTATGGAACCGGAAACCTCTTGATATCACACCTCCTCTTTGCTGTGCCACAAATCTTGATTTATGACACAACTGCTCCTCAGGTGTAGCGGACCATATCGCTTTCTAACCCGCTTTGATCCCGATCATGTCGAGAAACGCATTCCCGTCATGGGAACCTTGCAAGTAGAATTCGTCTTCGCGTTTAGCTAGTGACCATCCGGAAACCCTGAAACACGTCGGGTGATTCGAACCCCAAGTCCCCCTTTGAAAAAGGGGGGGTTAGGGGGATTTCCCAAATAAATCGAGTGCATACTTCTTTTAAATCCCCCTGCCCCCCTTTGCAAAAGGGGGGAGATCCGATCCAGCCTGTGCCTTGGGTCGGCTTTCCGGATGGAAACTAGTTAACCCGAACATAGTCGAGACGTTATTACCCGCTGATCTTTCCCGTTGGAAAACGCCGGTCTCACCTATGCCGGTGGCCTGGAGGGGGATATCATAATCGTTTGCTTCATCGGATCTCCCGGCATCGCAAAAAATGGTAATCCCACGCTTCAAGATCGACAAAAAGTCCGGGGTTGAGCATTTCGGCGCCGTCCCGGAGGTATTCCTCGCCGGTAAGGACCTCGACCAGTCTCCATCGAGCTTCCCCGATATCGTTCCAGGGTACTTGCACCAAAGCCTGCGACCTGAATTCGGAAAAATTGACCGCGACCAGGTATCTTTCTTCGCCTTTCCTCAGGCCCCAGGCCAAAATGTTGTTCCAGGACCAATTATCCGGCCACCCTGCAAGGTCGCACAGCGTCCATTCCCCATCGTGAAAACAGCTTGAGTCAATATTGGTCAAAAGTTGGTAAAAAAACAGCTGCAGTTCCGAATCGAGCTCTTCGGGCGGGCGGCGCGAGAGTGCGACGGGGATTCTTACCCGCCGGCCTTCGAACTGCCCTTCGTGGAAAAGCTTCGCTCCGGGAAGTGTGGCGATGACGACGGCCGCCGCACGTTCTTTTCGGGGAGAAAGAACCGCAGCGGCCCGGGGCTCGTCATGATTTTCGAGGAAACGGATCAGCTTGCCCTGGTAGCCGAGATCGGCGAGAAGATGCTGCCGTATCGTCTCGGCGGTTCCCGATACGAACCGGTCGTACAACCGCTTGTCGTAGCAGAAATCAAACCCCTGCTGCTGGAGTTCCCACTCCATGTCCCAGTAGGCTTCGGCGATAAAAAGCGCGCGGGGGTGTTTTCTTCGGACCGCTTCGATTACTTCCACCCAAAATTCCCGGGAGGGGACCTCGCCGGCCCTTCGCCCCCAGGTCCTCTCGAAGACCGCGTTTGTAAGAAGCATCGCCATGTCGCACCGCACCCCGTCGCACTGCTCTAAAATGGAGCCCAGGGCCTCGATCGAGGCCTTTCGCAAACCGGGGTGAAACGCATTCACCTGCGCCACATCCTGCCAGGCGGGAAAGAAGGGGTCGCGTCCCAGCGCCAGGATCGCTCCTCCCGGCCCGGCTTCGAAAAAGGCCGTCGGATCTTTGGCCAGATCCTCCCGGTCGCCCGGGATGAAATATTCGGGGTGGTCGAAAATCCACGGGGAATCCTGCGCCGTGTGATTGGGGACAAAATCGAGGATAAGGCCTCTCCCGCGCTTTGCCAGTTCCCCGCGGGCTGCGGCAAGACCCTTTTCACCACCGATTTGCTCGTCCGTGACGTAGCGCCTTATGCAATAGGGGGAGCCGACAACGTCTCCGGCCGTAAAATCGGGGAGGGCCCGACGATACTCCGCGACCTGATCTTCCAGTTCGAGAGCGATCCGCACCCCGGAGGGGCTTCTTTCCCAGACGCCCATAAACCAGAGAGCGTCTACTCCGAGCCGGGCGAACTCTTCCCACTCCTGCGGAGGAACCGATCCCAGGTCGATCCTGCGCCCGTATTTTTGCCCAAGCTCGCTCAGCCACACCCAGGTGTTTACTTCATAGACCGTCGGATCAGCCTTTTCCATCAGATGCACTCCTCGAAGAGTATCGATACCCTACATTACATTGTTTCGATAGAAAATATCGCAGGAAAAATCTGCAGGATCGTGCCGCCACTCTCAAAATAGATTATCTTGCTTAGGATTGGACGCTGGATTTTTTGCGCCTCCGGCGCTTCCCTTACAGGAGGAACCATCCATGATGCTGTTGGCCGGAGATATCGGCGGCACCAAAACGTTGCTGGGTCTTTACCCTTCCCGGGCCGACGCCCGAAACCCTCTCGCCCTCTCGGAGTTTCGAAGCGCCGACTTTGCAGGGCTCGAAGAGATGGTGCGCGTGTTTTTGGAGCAAACCGGCCGGACCGCTTCGCACGGCTGTTTCGATGTTCCGGGCCCGGTGATCGGAGGACGCGCGCGTCTTACCAATCTGCCCTGGTCGCTGGCCGAGGAACCTTTATCCGCAGCTCTCGGCCTGCAACGGGTCGCCCTCATAAACGATCTGAAGGCAATCGCACATGCCGTACCCTATCTGCAGGAAAGCGAACTCCACACCATCAATTCCTGCCGCCCCGATCCGCAGGGCAACATTGCCGTGATAGCCCCCGGGACCGGCCTGGGGGAAGCGTTCGTTGTCCGGAACGGTCCCGGGTACATTGCCTGCTCTTCAGAAGGGGGGCATACGGACTTCGGGCCTGCCGATGAGACCCAGGCCGACCTGTTGCGCTACATGGCCGATCGCTTCGGCCACGTCTCCTATGAGCGCGTCTGTTCGGGCATAGGAATTCCCAATATTTACGATTTCCTGCGTGATACCGGCCACGCCCCGGAGCCGCCCGGGTTTGCTGCAACGCTCGCCTCGGCGCCCGACCCCACCCCGCTCATCGTGGAAACTGCGCGCAAAGACCCCGCAGCAAACCCGCTGTGCGCGGCTACCCTGCGCATCTTTACGGACATCCTCGCAGCCGAGGCCGGCAACCTCGCCCTCAAGGTCCTCGCCACCGGCGGCGTCTACCTCGCCGGGGGGATTCCCGGGCGCATCCTGCCTTCTCTCACCGGAGAGTCTTTCCTCAAGGCCTTTGTTCGCAAGGGTCGGTTTGCCGATTTTCTCAAAGATGTCCCGGTCCATGTCGTCATGACGCGGGCGGCGCTTCTGGGCGCGGCACTTTACGGCTTCGACCACCTGGAGGCACCGTTGGAATGAGTCGCAAAAGCTCTCACCCGATGCCCAGAATAGCGGGAATTTCCGCCAGGCTCGAAACTTCGGCATCAGGAGCCCCGGGAAGAATTTCCCGTCCCTGCCCGTAGCGGTTGCACCAGACGACTTTAAAGCCGAAGGCCGAGGCGCCGTGAGCATCCCACGCATTGGAAGACACAAAACAGATCTCCTCTGTCCGAAGCGAGAGGAAATCCGTTGCGAGCCTGTATACGGAGGGGTGAGGCTTGTAGATGCCGGCCGCTTCGACCGAGAGCACGGCGTCCAGAAGATGGGCTATCCCTGCGCTTTCCACGGCGGATTGGAGCATCTGCGGCGTTCCGTTTGAAAGAATGGCCGCCTTGAGCCCTCCGGATTTGAGACGCTCGAGCGCACCCGAAGCCTCGGGAAACGGCTCCAGGGTCTTATACAAGTTCATGAGCCTTTCCCGCAGGGCCTTATCGTCGATTCCGAGCGACTTCATGGCATAATCGAGCGCATCCCCGGTAACCTGCCAAAAATCTTCGTGCCGCCCCATCAGGGAGCGCAGCCAGGTATACTGAAGCTGCTTTTCACGCCATATCCCGGATAACCTGTCTGCCTTTTCCTTGGGGACCTCGCGACAGTGGGCCACCGCAGAATTGAAATCGAAAAGAGTCCCGTACGCATCGAAAACACAGCCTTTGATCCCATCGAGTGTTGTTCCCGCCATTGGCAACCTCCTGCATAATTGAAGATATCCCCTAATCCATTAGAAATCCTGCACTGCTCGATGCAAAATAGCTCCTCTTTCCTCTCTTACAACCCTCGATACGTCAATCCGGTTAAAGGAGAAAGTCTGTTCACCGCAGAAGAAAAGCTGGAGGTTTGGCAGCCCGCTCCCCTGCCCATTATGGCCCCGCCGCCGCCGAAGGCCGTCGGCGCTTCGGCCTGGCCACCCGGCTGCGGCGACACGCCGCCGGCTTGGCCACCTGTCCGCGGCGACACGCCGCCGCCGTCAGGAGTGAGGCGTGGAAGAGGATTTTTGCGCAGTGTTCGAGCTTTTCCATGCGCATCCCGGCCTGTGCGAGGTCTTGGCCGAAAGTCACCGCCCCGTGCCTTTCCAGAAGTATCGCCCGGCTTTCCGCCACATGGGGCTCGATGGAGCGGGGCACTTCCTCGGTTGCCGGGGTCGCAAAGGGAGCAAGCGGGACCTCACCGAGCATGAGCCATGCCTCGGGGAGAACCTTGGTGTCGAGCGGAACCCCGGAAAGGGTGAACGCGGTCACGATGGGCGGGTGGGCATGCACGATGGCCGAGACGTCCGGCCTCAGGCGATAGACCAGCAGGTGCATGCGAATTTCACTGGAGGGCTTACGCGGGCCGTCGAGAAGGGAGCCGTCCATGCCGGTTTTTGCGATTTCTCCGGCCGCGAGTTCCCCCTTGGCAACACCGCCGGGAGTTATCAGAATGCTATCGGGTCCCACCCTGCAGCTCACATTGCCGTCGCTTGCCGCGATGAGCCCCGCGCTTTCGAGCCTTCGGCAGGTCTTTACTATTGCCAGACGCAAATTCATCTCTTGACTATCCATCCGGAGCCCTCCACAATCGGGTTGTTTTCTGCCGTGGGTACGATTTATCGGCGCTGCATACTATAATTCAGAGAAGAGCTTCGGAGGAGAAGAAAAAGATATGATCAAGTGGTTCAAGCGAAGGAAAGAAAAGAAGGCCCTGGAAGAAGAAAACGCCCCGGTGCGGGAGGAAGAGTCTCTGGAGCTGGAAGAGGAGGCCGAGGAGCCGCCCCCTATGCCCGACCGCGAAGCAGTCGGGCAACCTGTCAGCGGCGACTCGCCGCCGGCAACCGTGGCCGAGCCGGAGGTGGAGGTGGAACTCGAAGCGGTTCTCCCCGAATATGAAAGCAGCCCCGAAGTCTTGGCGCCGGAGAAAGAGGTAGAGCCGGACGAGGAGGCTGTGGAAGAAGAGGGAGAAGAGAAGACAGCGTTAGAAGAAGAGGAGGAGGAAGAAGAAGACCTGGAGGAAGGTGTTCCCCGGAAAGGCTTCTTCAAGCGTCTTCGCAGCCGCCTCAAAGGCACGCGCGAACGGTTCGCCCACCGCATAGACCGGCTGGTGCTGGGCAAAAGAGTCATAGACGACGACCTGCTCGATGAACTGGAAGAAATTCTCATTACGTCCGACCTCGGGGTAAAGACCACCGGCATGATTTTACGTAAGGTGGCCGACAGGGTGAAAAGAAAAGAGTTGAGCGACCCGGCCAAACTCCGCGAACAGATACGCGCGGAGATCCGTGCGACGCTGGCCATCGAAGCCCCCCCGCTCGATTTTCGGGCGCACAAGCCTCTGGTCGTCCTGATCGTCGGGGTAAACGGCACGGGAAAGACCACGACGACGGGAAAACTGGCCAGCCAGTTGAAGCGGCAGGGCTTACGACCGATGCTTGTCGCCTGCGACACGTTCCGGGCCGCGGCTGTGGAGCAGCTTTCCATCTGGGGGGAGAGGACCGGTGTTCCGGTAGTGAAGCAGAAAAGCGGGTCGGATCCTTCCGCGGTTGCTTTCGACGCGCTCGATGCGGCCGCTTCCCGCGATATCGACGTCGTATTGATGGACACGGCGGGCCGCATGCACACCAAGGTCAATCTCATGGAGGAATTGAAAAAAATCCACCGGGTCATCGATAAAAAAATGCCGGGGGCCCCCCATGAGGTTTTTCTCGTCCTGGATGCCTCGACGGGGCAAAACGCTCTATCCCAGGCGAAGCTTTTCAAGGAGGGCATAGGCCTGACCGGACTCATTCTGACAAAGCTCGACGGCACGGCAAAGGGCGGGATCATAGCCGCCATCTCTGAGGAACTCCAGGTGCCCGTGCGCTACATCGGAATCGGGGAAAGCGTTGAGGATCTGCGCCCCTTCGACGCCGATGAATTTACGAACGCATTGTTTTAATCGTTTACGGGGACGCATTGACTTCGTTGCCGGCGGGAGTTACTTATTAATTAAAAGGTTCCTGGATGAACTCCCGCGCGGTCCCGGTAAGAGGGATTCCGTTTGACGGGGAAAGCGCCGCACCCCTTCTGTTAGGCCGGTCGGCGAGTATTCAACGGGAACACTGGCTGGCATAAACCTTCACGGAGAGGTGAAGATTGGACCCATTAGCCAGGCCCCTCGGAAGCGGTTAGAATGCGCATCCGAGGGGCTTTCCTTTTGCGGCGGGCGGCGGCGTGTCGCCGCAGACAGTTCGCCAGGCCGAAAGCGCCGCTGCCTTCGGCGGCGGCGGGGTCATGACGACATGGCAAGAGCCCAGCCAGCCGGCAAATTCCTAACGGGGAGCGCCGGCCGTACCTGCCGACTCCAGCGAACACTTCGTAAAATCGATTTCTTTGCCGCATTTCGAACAGACATGCTTCTTGTCGAACTCGTCCGAGAAAATCTCTTTTTCCTGACCGCATGCCGGACAAAAGCAGGAAAAGGACTGAAGGTTTTTGAATTGTTCGAATCCCGGGCAATGCTGCGGTGTTGTCATTTGAGCGCTCCTCTTTTAGGGTAGTAAAGTTCATCTTTCAAACAAAGGTCGCGGGTCCCCCGCCGGGGGAACCGGGAAGCAGAAATGTTCCCGGTTCCAGGGGCGACGGCTCACGACAGGCCGTATCGCATGGCTCCCAGGTCCTTGAGGGACGCCCTGGCCTGCTCGACCGTGGCCCCCAGTTTCCATGGCTCCATGAATCCGCAAAGCATCAATTTCCAGCCTTCCTCATCGTGAAAAATGTCGGCATCCTCCTCACACGAAATGCCGCACCCCTCTTCTCCCAATATCTCATACAGGGTCTCCCTGATACGCCGTTCGTCTTCCATTTCGTAAATCTCCATTATTCGGAATCATGATAAGACGTCCAACTGTCTTGTCACGACTTTTCTAATTACGATGGCAATGCCAGGCAACCTCGCAAATAGGGCGCGATATGGGAAACGGTCGAGCGGGCGACCTCCTCGGGAGTTCCGGCCGCGACTATCCGACCGCCCCCGTCTCCTCCTTCGGGGCCAAGGTCTATCACGTAATCGGCTGATTTTATAACGTCTATGTGATGTTCGATGACTATCACGGTGTTCTGCTGCTCCACGAGCTTTCGCAGCACGAGCAGGAGTTTGGCGATATCTTCAAAATGAAGGCCGGTGGTGGGTTCATCCAGGATGTAGAGCGCCTTTCCCTGGCCGCGGCGGCTTAGTTCGGCGGCGAGCTTTACCCGCTGCGCTTCGCCTCCCGAAAGAGTCGTGGCGGGCTGCCCCAGCCGAATGTATCCCATTCCCACGCCGATCAGCCCGTCGAGTTTGGAGCGAATGGCGCGGAAGTTGGCAAAAAAGGCCGCTGCCTCATAGACGGTCATATCCAGAACGGAAGCAATCGAGGAGCCTTTATAGGTAATGTCGAGGGTGTCCCGATTAAATCGGGTTCCCCCGCAAACCGGGCAGGTCACGTAGATGTCGGGCAAAAAATACATCTCGATGCGCTGGAGTCCCTCCCCGCGGCAGTGCTCGCATCGCCCCCCCCGTGCGTTGAAGGAAAAGCGGGCGGGGGAGTAGCCCCGGGCGCGCGCTTCGGGCGCGCGTGAAAACAGCTGCCGGATCAAATCGAAAACCCCCGTATAGGTTGCAGGGATCGAGCGCGGCGTTCTGCCGATCGGCGACTGATCGACCAGGACCACCTTCCGGAGCCGTTCGGCATTTTCCAGGGATGTAAACGGGGCTGGATGCGTTTCGACCTTATAGAGCATCCGGGCAAGCGCGCGGTAGAGCGTATCGAGAACCAGCGTGCTTTTCCCCGAGCCCGAGACTCCGGTAACGCATGTGAGAAGCCCGTAGGGAAAATCGGCGCAAACCGACTGGAGGTTGTGCCCCGAAGCCCCGGTCAGGCGGATAAAATCTTCGGCTTTCCTTCTTTTTTGAGGAATTTCCAGGCTCCTTTTGCCCGAAATATAGAGACCCGTAAGAGACGCGGGGCAGTCTGCGATCCGTTCCGGAGAGCCGCAAAACACCACTTCGCCCCCTTCGGTCCCGGCGCCGGGCCCCATGTCCACGAGGTAGTCGGCCCGAAGGATCGTCTCCCTGTCGTGTTCGACCGTAACGAGGCTGTTGCCGGCATCCCGAAGCCGCAGGAGAAGCCCCAGGAGCCTGTGGTGGTCGCGCGGATGCAGGCCCACGCTCGGCTCGTCCAGGACATAGAGCACCCCCGAAAGGTTTGCTCCGAGCTGGTGGGCGAGGCGAACCCGCTGCGCCTCGCCGCCCGAAAGGGTGTTGGAGGCGCGGTCAAGCGTGAGGTAGGGCAGCCCGAGTTCCACGAGGTTGTAGAGCCGGGCGAGGATTTCCTTTTTGGGGCGATGCAAAATCTCGAGCTGCGAGGGGTCCAAGCCGACTTCTTCGAGCCAATGGGCCGCAGCTGCCGGGTTCATGGCCAGCACGCGGTCGATGGAAAGACCTCCGAGCCGGACCGAGCGGGCTCCATCGTTTAGTCTTGTCCCTTTACATGCCTGGCATTGCTGCGGCTCTACCGCGCGAAGGCCCGCCGGAACCTCGCTCCCTTCAACCGGACTTTCAGGAGGCCCGGAAACAACCGCTTCCGATTCCTCGCCCCCCGCTAATCCCAGGCCGCGGCATACCGGACACATCCCGGAGGGGTGTTGGAAGGAAAAAAGCGCGGGCGTCATCTCCGGCCCCGTGTACCCGCAGGACGCGCAGCGCGCCGATTCGGAGTAGGAGCGCTCCCAGCCCTCCGGGGTCGCGATGGCAGCCGTTCCTCCTCCGGTCTTGAGAGCCAGTTCGAGCGAATCGATGAGGCGCCGTTGCCTTTCTTCTTCGAGCACGAGCCGGTCGATAACCACCTGGAGCAAGTGGGAGGGCCTGCGGGGAAGCGAAGGAAGCGGGTCCAGCTCATAGACCGTCCCGCCGGAGCGGACCCGGGAGAAGCCATCACGCCGGAGCTTTTTCAGCAGATTTGGCAGCTCCCTTTCGGAAACCGCGCCAAGAGGGGCAAGTACCAATAGCCGGTTTTTCGCAGGAAGGCTTGTCAAAAGGTCCGCCACGATTTCGCGGACCGTCCACGCCCGAACGGGCGCATTGCAGGTGGGACAAAAGAGCGTGCCCAGCTTGGCGAAAAGCAGCCTCAGGTAATCGTTTATTTCCGTAAGTGTCCCGACCGTCGATCGGGGGTTGTGCGGCAATCCCTTTTGTTCGATCGCTATGGCGGGGCTAAGCCCCTCGATTTCGTCCACAAGGGGCGCGTTTAGCCTTCCCGCGGTCTGGCGCGCGTAGGTCGAGAGTGCCTCCAGGTAGCGCCTCTGGCCCTCTGCGTAAAGCGTGTCGAAGGCGAGCGAAGACTTTCCCGAACCGCTCACCCCGGTGATCACGACGAAGCTGTCTCGCGGGATCTGCAGGTCGATGTTCTTGAGGTTGTTCTGCCTTGCACCGCGTATGATGATCGATTTTTCGGCCATAGCAAGCCCGGGTGAGGGTTAAGCGAAGCCGGGCCAGGCCCGGCTATCGGCAGCCCGAAGTTCGCGCCTATCGGTCTTCCCGTGTATGCCAGATGCGCAACATGTAAATGGTCGATTTCCGGATCTCGTAGCGCATCTCATAGCGCCCGACAAGGATGCGGCGAACTTCGCGCGGTTCGTATTCTTCAAGTTTCTCGCCGATGCGCGGATTATCCACCAGGCGATCCGGAGCAGATACAAGTGCTTGAACCGTACGACTCGCGGCGCGTTTATCGACCGGCGCCAGGAAATCATGAAGCCTCGCCAGGTCCGAAAGGGCCTTGCTCGACCATTTCAGCACCATCAAAGGGGGACCGGCTGCGGGTTATCGGTGTCGAGACTGTCCGCCCAGGCCTGAACGGCCTGATGATCGATAACGCGGCCGGCATCGACATCGGCCAGCGCCTCCAGCGTCAGCCGTCTGCGTTCCTCTACCTGTTCCACCCAGGAGTACAGGGCCTGTTTTATGATCCACCCACGCGAGCGCTCCAGACGAGCGGCCAGTTGGTCTACCTTTTCCGCCAGATCCAAAGGAACATGTGCAGTGAGTACTTTCGTTGCCATTGCGGTTGTCCTTTCATGGCAGCACATGGAATCATAAATAATCACTTTGAATCATAGCGATTATCGCACGTAAATTCAAGATTGTCCCCTGTTGACGGCAATGGAGGCAGCCATCCGCACGGCGGCGATGAGGCTTCCGGGATCGGCCGTTCCTTTGCCCGCGATGTCGTATGCCGTCCCATGGTCGACCGAAGTGCGCACGATCGGAAGGCCGAGACTGACATTTACTCCATCGCTGAAGTGAGCGAGCTTTACGGGAATGAGTCCCTGGTCATGGTAGAGGGCGACGACCGCATCGAACTCGCCCACCATGGCGCGGTGGAAAACGGTGTCGGCCGGCCACGGTCCGCTTATGCGGCAGCGCAGGTCGGCATCGGCTTCGAACTCTTCGATAACGGGCCGTATCGTTTCAATTTCTTCGCGTCCGAACTTTCCAGCCTCCCCGGCGTGGGGGTTGAGACCGCAGACGGCTATGCGCGGCGATTTGAGGGCGAAATCCCGCAGCATCGCCCCGGCCGTTATCCGAATGACTTTCCTCAGAAGCTCTTTGGTCAGGAGACGCGGGACTTCAGCCAGGGAAACGTGAATCGTTGCGAGCGAAACCCGCAGGACGGGGCCTGCGAGCATCATCACCACGTTTTTTGCCCCCGTCAGCTCCTGCAGAAATTCGGTGTGCCCCGGGAAAGAAAACCCCTGCGCGTGAAGCCGCTCCTTATGTATCGGGCAGGTGCACACTGCATCGACGAAGCCTGCCCCGGCGAGCCTCGCGGCCTCCCGAATCCAGGTGACCACCGCCTCGCAGGCGGCCGGACTCGGCCTGGCAAACTCGATGTCTTCGGGCCCAAGCGGTGTTGTGCAACTCCAAAGAGGAATAGCTCCCCCGTCTGCCATGGCCGCAAGAGAAGCGCGAAAGATTTTCTCCGGACCCCGAACCGGCGCCACCTTTTTCGAGGAACCGAGAAGCTTTATCGCACGCTCCAGCGCACGCCCGTCTCCAATCACCAG
Organism: Syntrophobacteraceae bacterium; assembly: GCA_049964955.1. Lineage (GTDB taxonomy): Bacteria > Desulfobacterota > Syntrophobacteria > Syntrophobacterales > Syntrophobacteraceae > SbD1. The sequence continues at coordinate 13,334 of JBMFWU010000018.1, read as the reverse complement.
GGGAAGGCACCCGTCTGCAAAGCCTGGCGAATCGAAGGCCTTGACGATCACCTCCGGCCCCACCCCGCATGGGTCTCCCATCGTTATCGCAAGAATTGGCGGCATCCGTACTCCAGTTGTTGTTAGTTTCTAGCCAGTGCTCCGGATTATGGCACAAATCACCCACGGCTGTAAGTGTGGACAATTCTCAGTTTGCAAAAAGGGGGAAAATCCTATTCAGTCCGTGACCGTTTCCGGATGGAAACCAGCTTGGTCGACGTCCCCTGCCCAAACCCCACGCTCTTTCCTTTTGCCCGGAAGAGTGATTATCTTCCTGCTGAGTTGTGTGTAGAGCGCTACAATGCGGCCGGGAAAGTCCCGACCTGATTGGAGAAAAGACAGTGTTGCTGGATTCGAAAAACAACCGGTTTTTCACGGGTTTGCTGGTCCTTTGGGTGCTGTTCGTCTTTCCCCGCGTGACCCGGGCTGAGGGGGCGAGTCCGATGGGAGTCATAAAAAGCGGTACGGACAAAGTGCTCTCCATCTTGCGCGAGTCAAGAAGCGGCCAGGGGCTCCCTCTGCGGCAAAGGGAAAACGAGATCCTCAATGTCGTGAGTACCTATTTCGACTTCGAGCTAATGGCGAAAAGGTCCATGGGTACTACCTGGAACCAGCTCTCGGCCGGTAACAGGCAGGAATTTGCCTACCTTTTCAAAAAGCTTCTTTTCAATACCTACCTCGACCGGATGGCGCATTATCACAATGAACCGATCACCTACGACTCCCAACAGGTCAATGGCGACCTCGCTGTCGTCAAATCGCACTTTCTGACCGAGGGCGGTAAAATTCCCATTGACTACAAGATGTACAAGGAAGGGGGACACTGGAAAGTATACGACGTAGTCGTTCAGGGGGTAAGCTACGATGACAATTACCGGGCTCAGATAGCTTCCATTCTGGCCAGCCAGTCTTTTGATTCCCTGCTCACAATGCTTCGCCAGAAGATCGAGCGGCCCGGTTAGGCATCGGCCCGGCCCGGAGCGCCGGCCCGGTCTTGAAAACAGTTCCGACGCCGGGGGAGTTTCCAGCAGATGATTCCCGGTTACAATTACTGGAAAATCCTCGCAGAGTGCACATGGAGTTCGACCCGTTTTCCTGTGGCGCGGGTTTGTTGAAGGGAGCGCCTTCTCATGTTGTCATCCTGGGGACGACTTGTTTACCGGTTCCGATGGTTGGTTGCGATCGTTTCGCTGCTCTCCCTTTTGCCGGCCGCCTGGCTGACAATCCGGGGGGGGCATCTCGAATCGGTTATGAATCCGACGGGCAGCGAGTCCTCCCTGGCTCTCCAGCTCATGAAAGAGCAACTGCTCCCCTCGCTTCCCTCTTTTGGCCTGGTCTTTCGAAGCCCGACGCTTCACGCCACCGACCCGGTTTTCAGGGCCGCGGTAGAGCGGGCGATCGCTCCGCTTCGTAAAGATCCTCTGGTCGCCTCCCTCGACACCGCTTACAAGGGAGACGCAATTCGTTCGCAGCTCGTATCACAGGACGGGCACGCTACGATCGTTACCGTGAAGCTAAAGAATCGTTCCGCGAGCGAGACAGAGCTTGCAATGCGGATCTATCCCGAAGTGCGCGCCAAGGTGCATTCCCATACGCTGGAGATAGCGGCTTTCGGCGAGGTGGTGCTCAACCACGCTGTCACGCGCCAGGCGGAACAAGACGCAAAAAACGCCGAACTAAGGGTGCTTCCCTTTGTAGCGCTCCTGCTGTTATTCGTGTTCGGCTCTGTGCCGGGAGCCGCACTGCCTCTTGCGGTGGGACTTCTCGCGGTCACCTCGGGCATTGCCGGCATGCTTTTGCTCGCCCGCGTTACCCCCGTCATGGTATTTGCCAAAAATATCATCGTCATGGTGGGGCTCGGCGTAGCGATCGATTACTCGCTCTTTCTTCTTAGCCGGTTTCGCGAGGAAGTGCGCCGGCATTCCGTCGTCGAAGCCCTGGCCGTGACACTTGCGACCACCGGGCGGGCGGTTCTTTTCTCGGGAGGCACGGTAGCCGTCGGTTTATTCGGCATTTTGTTTCTGCGGCTGGGCAATCTCGGCTCGATCGGACTTGCGGGCGCCATTGTGGTGACGCTTTCCGTCGTCTATTCAATGACCTTTCTTCCGGCCCTCCTCGCCATTCTGGGCCCCCGGGTCGATTCCCTTCGCCTGCCGTTTCTGGCGAGGAAAGCCGATAGGGGCGCGGGCTTCTGGCAGCCCCTGGCCAACGTGGTGATGGCCCATCCCTGGAAAGTCATTGTGCCTTCCGCACTCCTGCTCGTCCTGCTCGGCCTGCCGTTTTTGCATATCCGCCTCGGCTTCGATTCCGCCGCCGGACTTCCGCGAACCGCCGAGTCCCGCCGCGGCATGGACCTGGTGCGAAGCGGATTCCCGAAAGTAGACACCAACCCCATCGTAGTGATCGTTCGCTTTCCCAAGGGGTTTACCCCGCTTACCGTAGACCATGTAAATCACCTCTACGCTCTTAGCCGCTGGATGGCAAAGCTTCCCGGGGTAGAGGGCGTGAAGAGTATCGTGGATCTGGCGCCCTCCCTTACCCGCTGGGAATACGTCCAGATGCTCACGCCTCCCATGCCCCCGCTCCCCGAAGGCATACATCTCGCCCTCAAAAAGATGGTCGGCAGGGATATCGTCATGCTCGTCGCCGAAACGTCCCTGCCGGCGGGCAGTGCGAAGGCGTTGGACCTTGTCCGCACTATTCGCGCTTCGCATCCTCCCGTGGGGGGAGAGCTTCTGGTTGCGGGCGAATCCGCTTTCCAGCTCGACTTTGTCCATGCCATCGAGGCCAATGCGCCCCGGGTAATCGGGCTGATCGTTCTCATCACCTTTTTTTTGCTCTTCCTACTGCTTCGCTCCGTGCTGCTCCCGCTAAAGGCGGTGCTGATGAATCTACTCTCCATCACCGCATCCTACGGGGCACTCGTCTGGTTCTTTCAATACGGACACCTGGCTTCGGTTCTTCACTTCACACCGGGCCCCATCGAGCCGATGGTCCCGATCATCATGTTTTGCATCCTCTTTGGCCTTTCCATGGACTATGAGGTGCTGCTGCTAAACCGGGTTCACTACGAGTACGAAAGGTCAGGGGACAACACCCGGGCAGTGGCGCGCGCGCTCGAACGCACCGGCCGCATGATTACCGGGGCCGCGGCGATAATGGCTCTTGTGCTTTTTGCCTTCGCCTTCGCGCAGATGACGGTGGTGAAGGCCATGGGGATCGGTATGGGCATCAGCGTTGTAGTGGACGCAACGATCGTGCGCTGCCTGCTCGTCCCGGCAACGATGCGGCTGCTTGGCCGCTGGAACTGGTGGGTGCCGCACCTGCGGCTGCGGGGGAGGCGGCCGTCCGACCGGAAAAAATGGTCGGTGCGCCTAAACCCCGCTGAGTCCGGGGCAGAGCGGTCCGCAGTAGATTGCGAACCTTTTGCCCGCGGAGTTGCCAAAACATCGAAAAAACCCCCCGGCTCCTCGCCCGGGACTCAGGCGTGTGAGGATCGGCGGTCATCCTGCGGTTAACGGCTTACCCACAGGGCCGCTTTTTCAATGGATTCGACGAGTTTCATCGTTCTTGAGCCGAGAAGCCATTCTTTTAAAAGCCCCTTTTTCATGCCCGTTCTACCCACCCCGACCGCCGCATAGCCCTTGGCCTGAGTCTCTTCCAGGATGGCTTTCGCCACTTCCGTGATTCCCCGGGCTACTACGAGGCTGGTAACCCTTCCATCGGAAACCCAGTTGTCGAGAAGCGTCTTTCGAGCCTTATTCATAATGGCTTCCACATTTTCCCCTTCCCCCGTATCGACGTGCAGAAGAGTTACGGAGTGCTCGTTTTCGTCTCCTAACATGAACCCCGCATGATCGACCATACGCAGGCTCGATTCGGAGCCGTCGATGCAAAGAAGCACGTTTCTGCGGTTTTCCTCCGGGCGTCTGCAGACCCAGAGAGGAAAATCTATCTCCATATCGAGTATTTGCCTGGTGACACTCGTTGCAAAGGCGGATTCAAAAATCATATAGCCGCGCCGTCCCAAAATGACCGCATCATATTGTCCCGATTTCGCCTCTCGAATGATGTCCTTAACCGTTCCGAATTGCCTCAGAATGAATTTGGTATTGACGTTTTGAGAAGCAAACCCGCTGTCGCAAAGGATTTGCCGGGAGGCATCGAGCGCGTGTTGCGCCTTCGCCCGGCATGTCTCGGCCGCTTTTCGGTCAAGCTCGACGGGTCTTGGACGATCGGTTCCGGCAATACTGGCGTGAGGGGCGACATAGAAAAGCGTTACATTCACGGCCGCTTTGTTTCTGAAAAACGAGCCGACGAACCGCACCCCGTGAAGGTGGCTGATTTCGTCACTGACTGTGATGAGAAGCTTCTTTTCCATGGTCTTGGCTTCCTTTCAACAAGATGAGTTCCCTGACGACAGCCGGCCTGCGGTACGAGTTGTCCTGCCCGAGGGAGCCGCTTTTGCACGAATCGACGCATACGCCGCAATAGACGCAGGCGAAAGGGTCCCACTGCCATGCCGCCTTCTTCTTATCCACCGCGATGCACCGGGAGGGGCATTTGGCGGCGCAAATGGAGCAGAACGTGCACCGTGCGATATCGTTGCAAATCTCTCCCCGTCCCGCGTCAAAGGGGCGCCTCGAAACCTGCGGGTATCTCCTGGTGGCTCGCTTCGAGAAGAAATTTCTCACTAGAACGGGCGTCATGGTGAACATTGTCTGCCTCCCTGGGAAAGCAAAAGCGCGGGGGCTTTCGCCCCCTGCACCCCCACGCCGCTTCGCGGCTCAGTGTGGAGGAGCGAAGGAAACCTTTCACCGCTCGGTGCAACTGATGCACGGGTCGATCGAGAGCACGATCACCGGAACGTCGGAAAGATACATGCCGGGGAGCATCGTCACCAGGGCCGGCAGGTTGGCGAAGGTGGGCGTTCTGATGCGCACTCTTTGCAGATACTTTCCGCCGTCGGCCCGTACGTAGTAGAACACTTCGCCTCGCGGCTGTTCCACCCGGGCGGTGGACTCGCCTTCCGGCCGCCCTTTGGCCGGAGCGCTGATCTCACCTTCCGGAAGCCTGGCCGCGGCCTCGCGAATAAGGGCTATACTCTGGAAAACCTCGCGGTAGCGAACCCTGCAGCGCGCATGGCAATCTCCCTCCTTTTCCACGACCGGCTCGAAGGAAAGCTCCCGGTAGGCTGCGTAACCGCTAAGGCGCATGTCCTTCGCTACGCCGCTCCCCCGAAGGGTCGGCCCCACACACCCCAACTCCTGCGCCCGGGCCGCGGAAAGAACGCCCTTTTCCCGGGTCCTCTTTTTTACCGTGTAGTCATCCAACAGCGGCCTGTCGAGTCGCTTCATTTCCTCTTCCACTTCGGAAAGGGTGGTCAGGATCGAGCGGATTTGCTCCCTGTCGAGGTCCTTTCTCAGGCCCCCAATTATGTTTACCGAGACGATGACGCGGTTTCCCGCCGTCGCCTCCTGCAGGTCCATGATTTTTTCGCGGATCTTCCAAATCTGCATGAACAGGCTTTCGAACCCGAAGCTGTCGGCAAAGAGGCCCAGCCACAGAAGGTGGCTGTGGATGCGGTGCAGTTCCGCCCAGATGACCCGCAAAAATGTGGCTCTCGGGGGCGCCTCGATTCCCATCATGCTTTCGATGCAGTGACAATAGCACATCGCGTGCATCATCGAGCAGATGCCGCACACCCGCTCCACGATCTGTATCATCTGGTGAAAATCGCGAACCTCCGCCAGCTTTTCCAGTCCCCTGTGCACGTAGCCCAGGGCGGGAACGGCCTCCCGTATCACCTCGTCTTCGACCCTCAGCTTCAGGTGGACGGGTTCGGGAAGGACCGGGTGCTGCGGGCCGAAGGGTATTGTGGCCAAAGCCATGGCGTTTCCTTTCGTAAATCCGCCTATTGCGGGCTTTCTTTTTCTTTCGCCGCATGGCTCAGAAAGGGCGCCTCGGCAACTTCGGGCTCCAGGTAGAGCGTTCCCTCATAATCGGGAGCAAGGCCCGAGAAATGCACGCCGAACAGGTCGCGGATCTCGTTTTCGACGAGAAATGCGGCAAAATAGACGCCCGATATGCTGGGGACGGCAATTCCCCGAGCCACCCGCAGTCGCAGGTGCGAAAGCTCCAGATCCCTGTCGAAATGATACAGGATCTCCACTTCGTTTTCTCCAGGCGCCGTGCAGGTCATGGTGACCAGCCTGTTCCTTTCGGCCTTCTTCCGGGCGCACGCGCCGACCACCTGGTCCGGGCTTATCGAAACGACTTCGCCTGTCATGATTTGCTCCCCCGGAGCTTCCCGGTAAATTTTTCGAGCCCCAGCACCACCCCGTCGATTATGGCCTCGGGTTTTGCCGCACATCCCGGAACGTAGACATCCACGGGGATCACCCTGTCCACCCCGCCCGCCACATTGTATGCGTCGCGGAAAACCCCTCCCGACAAGGCGCACGAGCCGATGGCGATGACCACTTTCGGATCGGCCATCTGGTCGAAAAGGTTGCGCAGCACCTTGCCGTTCCTGTGGTTGGCCGCGCCGGTCACCAGCAGGATATCCGCATGGAAGGGGTTCCCCACGTTTACGATGCCGAAGCGTTCGAGGTCATAGATGGGGGTAAGGCAGGCAAGGACCTCGATATCGCAGCCGTTGCAACTGCTGCAGTCGTAGTGAAGAAGCCAGGGCGACTTGACGCGGGACCTGCGTATCAACCGTTCGAGCATTTTCTCTCACCCCTTGTAGACCCAGATCAGGTTTACAATGCAAAGACCCAGCCCCATCGCCCATACATATCCGAGCATCCAGCGCCAGTTCATGCGGGCCGTCGCATTGTCGGCCACGATCTGTGCCAGGTAGGCGACCGCCACCAAAACCACCATCCCTCCCCAGCCGGTCGCCCAGAAAAGCGAGCAGATTCCGAGCAGCAGCACCATATCGAACCAGTGTCCTATTTCGATAAAGGCCAGGAAAGATCCCGAGTAGTCGGTCAGAAGCCCTTTTACGATCTCCTGGTGCGCGTGGTGGGAGGTCGAAAGATCGAAGGGGGACTTTCGCAGTTTTATGGCAAGAACATAGCCCAGGGCTACGAACAGCAGGGGGAGTTTGAACAAAAGAGGCGTACTGTGGGCGAAAACCGCGCTTATCCGGAAACTTCCCGTCGTAAGATAAATTCCGACCGCCACGAGCACCAGCAGCGGTTCGTAGGATAGGATCTGGAGCAGCTCGCGGTGAGCGCCCACCTGCGAATAGGGCGAGGTCGAAGAAAGGGCGCCAACTACCAGGAAGACCGCCCCGACCGCCTGGGTGAAAAGAACCAGCAGAAGGTCCGTTCGAAGAAAAAACAGCACGACCGCTATGATCGATGCGCTCAGATAGGCATAGGCGCAAAAGGCCTGCCAGATGTTTACCGCAATCTGTTCCTTGGCGAGCAGCTTTATGACGTCGTAGAACGGTTGTATCACGGGCGGCCCGACACGGGACTGGAGGCGTGCGGTGAGGACCCGGTCGAGCCCGGTCAAAAGGCCCCCGGCCAAAGGCGCGCCCAAAAGCGCGGCTGAAACGATGAGAGCGGTCTGTGTCATAGCGCGCTCCCGAGCAGCAGCCCCAGAAGCGAAAGCGCTGCAAAATTGATCCAGGCCGTGAGCCTCTTTTCGCCAAACAGTGACGAGAGGTAATAGTTTCCGGCTTCCGCCTTCACCGGCCGGTTCATCGGTCCGGTGAAAAGCCCCGGCGCATCGGTTTGCAGGCCGCTCAGGTAGGGCTTTACAATGCGTGCGCGCGAGGCCCGCACCAGAGCCAGTATCGATACGGCAAACCCCGCCGCCGCCACCACGGCGAGCGGCACGACGGGAAACACCCCCCGTGCGTTTTCCAGGACGCCGGCATGGACGCCGTAGGGCGCCCCGTAGACCGCGCCGATAATGCCGGGAAGCAATTTCCCATAGAGCCACGGGGCGGCGCCGCTCAGAATGCAGCCCCCGGCGCTCAAAACCCCCAGGGCCCCCCAGGTAAGAAGCGGCTGGCGCTCCGGGGTGAAGCGGCCCGCAAAAGGGTCGCTCATGAGCGTTCCCGCCCACCGCGCCCAGTACATCACGGTAAGAGCGCTTCCCGTTGCCGCCATCACGATCGCCTGGAGGTTTCCCGCCGCCGATTCGATGGCCATCCATTTGCCCAGCAATAGACCGAAGGGGGGCATGATCACCATCACGACACCCAGTACCGTAATGAGTGCGGTGACGGGCATCGTGGCATAGAGCCCGCGCATATCCTCGATGTCGCGGCTTTCGATCTTCTGCTCGATTGCGCCCACGCAAAGAAACAGGAGCGCCTTCACGATCGCGTGGAAAATGATCAGCATGACTGCCGCGGTGAGCGCCTCGGCGGTGTTTAGTCCCGCGCAGGCAAAAATCAGCCCGAGATTGCTTATCGTCGAGTAGGCCAGCACCTTTTTCCCATTGCTCTGCCCCACCGCCAGGGATGCCGCGGCAAGAAATGCGAATGCGCCGAATACCGTCACGATCTCGCTCAAAAAGGTGCCCCGCATGGCGGGAGCGATGCGCAAGACCATGTACACCCCGATTTTTACCATTGTGCTCGAGTGGAGCAGGGCCGATACGGGGGTCGGTGCGACCATCGCCCCGAGAAGCCATTTCTGGAAGGGAAACTGGGCCGACTTCGTAAATGCCGCAAGGCACAGAAATGCCAGGCAGATGCCGCCCGGACTACCCCGGGCGATCATCTGCTCCATATCCGGTCCGCTCGGCCCGAAGGACATCGCGAGCATCGCCGAGAGTACAAAGAGGCCTCCCAGGCTGTTCATCCACAGGGCCCGCAATCCATTTTCTACCGCAATCGGCGTATCATCATGCTTTATGAGCAGAAAAGAGCACAGCGTGGTGATTTCGAAAAAAAAGTAGAAAAATCCCATGTCGTTTGCGAGCACCACCCCGTTCATGGCCCCCAGGAAGAGCAGCATGACCGAAAAAAACCGGTGGGCCCCCGATCGTTCGAGCTTCCGGTGCTCTTCGTGCGCCTGCATGTAGGCAATCGCCTGAAGGCAGATGACAGACCCCACGATCGAGACGATCAAAACCATTACCAGGGAAAGATTGTCCCCGCGGAAAGCGACGGGGGCACTTTGGCCCCTCGCGGTGAGAACGCCCAGCAGGACAATTTGGAGCGCCGCAAGAATCTTTATCAACAAGTGGCGGTGTTTGAATCCAAAGTAGAGGACGACGCCCAGTAGAAGAAAATCTCCCGCTTCGGCGAGGCTTCGCGCATCGAGTCCCGCAAGGCGCGAGTGCCCGAGGCGAAACGGCGTTCGCCCGATCAGCAACAAGGCGCTCGAAACCAGCAACAGGCAACTCACAGCCAGAATAGACGAGCGCAAACGGTGCGAACGGACCCCGTAGAGGCAGATTGCAGACAGGAAAGGAAACACTATGAGGATAAAAAGCAGCTGCTCGGTATCTATTCCGTGGAACATCGGCTTTCCCCCTTCTCCCGCACCGGCCGCAACCGGGTAGGGACGGTTCTGAGGATTTTAGAGGCAAAAACCGTTCCAGTAGAACTTATATTGATATTTCAAATACTTATTGTTTTTTTCTCGAAGGGGGCACGGCGGCCTGAACGATCCAGGTGACACCGGGCTGTAACGGGAAGGATTCACCGAAGGAGCAACTCCTGCGAGGGGAAAAGAGCGGGGGAGCGTCTCCCCCGCGCCCCTCCGGGAGCCGCACAGCGGCGAAGGGGTGCAGGGGAGGTACTCTCAATGCTGAGCCCTCCCTTCCTTTGCCTGCAGGCGTCCGAAAAGGTAGGTCATAAGAATGACGATTCCAACGCCGAAAAGGGCGCAAAAGATGTAGACGAGGGCCGATGAGCCGAAGCTGTCGAGTCCGGGAAGTGAATAGTCGCGGAAAGGCGCATGGCTCCATGTATCGGCCAGTCGCCCGAGTCCTGCGGGGATAAAGCCGATCGCTTTTTGGAGTTCGTCGGTTCCCCACTCTCCCCAGGCCGTTCCGCCGGCAAGAAGCCCCAGGGGAGACAGGACGACCATGGCGCCAAGCGCCCACCACATCTTCCGGTAGCCGATGGAAGCGTGCGGGGATGGCTCGCAGGCCAGGGCGTGGCTCTTTAGCAGTTCAGTGTCGTAGGATTGCAGATAGCGGACCACCAGAGCGGTCACCACGGCTTCGAGCGGGCCGGCCACGAGGAGGTGCGCGAGCAGCATGGCGGGGACGGAAACGCTCAGCGGGTATGGGCAGTAGAGCGGAACGCCGCTTGACGTGTGGAACAAAATGGGTTGGAGTCCCAGTTCCACGGCGGCGCACAGTGCCGCGGCGCAAAGCCCGAAATAACCGCCCGCAGCCGCCCCGATCCAGCGGCGCGGCGAAGTGAGTTCGCTCCTGGCCGCGATGAGGCGGTAGATGCCATAGGCGACAAAAGGCATCACGAATGCCATGTTGAAACAGTTCGCCGTAAAGGTCCAAACGCCCCCGTCCCCGAAGAGCAGGGCCTGGATGGCAAGGGCTATGGTGATGCAGATTGTGGCCGCCCACGGCCCGATAACGACCGCGAGCAACCCTCCTCCCACCGCGTGGGCGCTGGTTCCTCCCGGGATCGGCACGTTGTACATCATTATGGTGAAGGCAAAAGCCGCCCCGATTGCCATCAAGGGAACATATCGGGACTTGATCCTGTTCTTTACATTCTTTACCGCCTTCGCCCAGACCGGAAGCATGACGACACCGAAGGCTACACACGTCGATGGACTCAAATACCCGTCGGGAATATGCATTTTTAGTCCTCCCCGGACACAACGAAAAAGAGCGTGAAGTGAGAATGAAAAAAGGCCATAAAGCTCCTCTGCTTCCCCCTTCGGGGAGAACAAAAGACCTTCATGGCCTCTTACCGGTCGATATGGCGATTTCGGAGGGCGCTTTCCCGATGGCAGGGGCCACTTCTCGGTTCCCGTTCCCGTCGTATCGCGCCCGAGCGCATTTCCTGCGCCAAAAGTTGCTATCTCATAGCACCCCGGGATGGCGCAGTCAATGTAAAAATCTTTTCTCGTTGACTTCTTCGCCCCCTTCCGGTATTGGGGGGAGCGCGAATGTGCGATCTGAAATCGCGCCCCCGAGTAGATACAAATCCCGGAAAAACGAATAGCGAAATTAAATCCGAGCCAGGAAGGCCGGTGCAGAGGTTTGTCCCTTGCCCGTCTGTCCCGGCTTTTTTTATTGTGCGCGGACTCCCGGTCAAAGGGTTGCTGTGTCTTGGTTCAATTTGGAGCGCCGGTGGTGGAGTCCCTGTCGGCGTAACAGGGGAGGAGATCGGGATGAGGAGTCTGAATCGTTCGGGCGCCGCCTTCTTTTTGCCGGCGGTGGGCGCCGTATTGCTGTTGCTCTTCGTGTGCTTACGCGCCGGGGACGTCCTGGCCGACGAACCCTGCGCGGCCGAGTCGACCGGCCTGTGGGAGCGAAGCCAACTGTTTGGCGACATGGCCGGGCTGCGGACATTTCTCGAAAAATACGGAATGACCTTTTCGTTAAACGAGACAAGCGAGGTCCTCGGAAACGTCACTGGCGGCATTCATCGCGGTGCTGTCTATGAGGGGGCTACTGCGATGAGCCTTGCCCTGGATACGGACAAGGCTTTCGGCAGGCAGGGCGGGACCTTTTTTGTGAGTGCTTTGCAGATCCACGGTCGGGGACTCACCACAAACAACCTCGACAATATTCAGACGGTCAGCGGAATTGAAGCCGAACGAGCGACCCGTCTGTGGGAGCTTTGGTTTGACCAGGCGTTTGCAGGCGGCAAAGCCGACGTAAAAATCGGACAGATCGGCATCGACCAGGAATTTATCGTAAGCCAGGGCTGCTGCCTGTTCATAAACGCCATGATGGGGTGGCCCGTGTTGCCTGCCGCCGATCTCTACGCGGGAGGCCCGGCCTTTCCTCTTTCCTCCCCGGCCGTACGGTTCCGGGTGCAGCCCGACCGTTCGGTCACCGTGCTTGCCGGCGTCTTCGACGACAACCCGCCGGGAGGCCCTTTTGACGACGATTCGCAACTCCGCGGTGCGGAAGCCTCCGGTACGAGATTCAATATGACCACGGGCGCTCTTTTCATAAGCGAGGTGCAATACGCGGTGAATCCGCCCTCGTGTGAAGGCCGCGGCAAGAGCGCCGGGCTTCCTGGGACCTATAAGCTGGGCGCGTGGTACGATACCGCGCGGTTTCCCGATCAAAGGTTCAACTCCTCCGGCGGCCTTCTGGCAGAGGGTGGAGTCGCCCGGATGGTGAGAAATAATTTCAGCATCTACGGCATCGCCGATCAGGCGGTGTGGCGGGAGGCGGGCGGGAAGCGAATGGTGAGTGCGTTCGCGCGGTTCATGGGCGCGCCCCCGGACCGCAACCTGATCGACTGGAGCCTTAACACGGGAGTGAGCACGACCGCCCTGTTGCCCGGACGCTGCAACGACATCTTCGCAATCGGCTGCGGCTGGGCCCACATAAGCGGGGCAGCCGCCGATTTTGACAGGGACACCTCTTTTTCCCGGCATTTCCCCTATCCCGTGCGCGGCAGCGAGGAGTTCATCGAATTGACCTATCAGTGTCAGGTAGCGCCCTGGTGGATCGTTCAGCCCGACCTGCAGTACATAATCAATCCGGGCGGCGGTGTTTCGAACCCGCTCAACCCTTCCGAAAAAATCGGAAATGAATTCGTTTTCGGTGTGCGCACGCTAGTCAATTTCTGAGATTGACAAGGAGACTGAAATCGTTGTAGAGGTGAGGCGATGGTAAATTTTTGAGCATCGGGTACTAGCAATAGTTCAATAGGGAATCCCGTGAAAACCGGGAGCGGTCCCGCCGCTGTAAACGGGGACGAAATCCGAAGAGGCCACTTTTTCGCGTAAGTGAAAGGGGAAGGTCCGGAGAGTAGAGAGATCCGCGAGCCAGAAGACCTGCCTGATGCCGTTTGGCGAGCCCGTACGTGGAAATATCGGGTAAAGCCACCATAAGGACCAAGTGAATCAGGGTGCAATCCTTAGGGCTATTTAGCTCTAGGGATTTTTTTTTGGCCAAAATCTTGAGATCAACCTGTCAACTATTTCAGGGATAAGCTTATCAATGTATCCTCCTCGATCGCGAAAATATTGGGTGGATTTGAAAGGAGAAATCGATGCACATCGAAGATGGAATTCTACCGCCAAAGGCATGGGGAATGTGGTACGCGGTGAGCGCCGTTTTTGTCTATGCGGGTGTCGTCGAGATTAAAAGACGAGTGAAGG
>JBMFWU010000017.1:29179-50048 GCA_049964955.1 Syntrophobacteraceae bacterium | reverse complement strand
TCCTTCGCCTCCGCATTGGTGTGGCCAAGCTTGTAGAGCGTGAAGAAAACCATCGGTACGGTGAGGATTGCAAAGAGCAGAAGGTCCACCAGGCCCAGGAGCATTTCCCGGATGTAGAAGGTGATCGAAATATTGAACACCAGGACCGAGAAGTAGAGAATGGGGCCAAGGAGTCTCAGCCAGGACGCGCGGCCATGGGGTACATGCGCTGTTGCCCCTTCGGGGGTGAAGCGTTCGAGGGCCTGCAAGGCAGCCGTTAAAACCAGGCCGACCACGAGCCAGCCTCCGAAGTTGCTCATCGGGATGCCGAAGTAGAACCCCTCGTGCCGGTAGCCGTAAATGAGCCCCAAAAACCATTTACTGCCCTGAAGGGCGACCGGGTCGATCACAATGTCGAGCAGCACGAAGAGAAAGGCCCCCAGAACGAGCGTGGACCACGAACATCGTATCCGGCGCGTTTCGAAGGTAACGAGATTTCCCGACTGGAGCGCAAGCGGGCTCATCAACAAAACCGCCAGCGAGTAGCTGCAATAGGAGAGGAAAACATAGGAAAGGGAGTCCATGAAGGGGACTCCCCAAACCCATAGTTCTTTGTTTGCGGTGGTGTGAATGTAGAAATAGTCGCCGTAGGGAAATCCCCAGTGGATCGAGCAAAACTCGGAAAGCCACGCCAGCGCATAGCCCAGAGGAATGTAGGCGAGCGTCTTTTTCCATCCGAAATGGAAGCGGCCCGCGGCAACATAGACGGCCAGGAAGGCGAAGACATAGGGGCGTAAAACCAGGGTCCCCCAGAAAAGCCTCAGAAACTCATGCATCGATGTTCCACTTGACCATTCGCCAAAGATCTTTTAGTCCCATCTGACGCACGATGGTCGGTTCAAAGCCGCAGTGCACCATGCACTGGGCGCACCTGGGGTCGGCCCCCGAAGCGTAGTGCTCCCAATCGGTACGTTCCATGAGTTCGGCGAACGTGGGGTAATGCGTGTCCGTAATGAGGTAGCAGGGCGATTTCCACCCACGAGGATTGCGTGTCGGGTTCCCCCAGGGCGTGCACTTGAGCGAGCGTTTCCCGGCGACGAATTCCAGATAGAGCGGATTGCTGATGATCGGGTACTTGCGGCCCCAGGTGCTGATTTCGCGAAATTTTTCCACGATCTGGTCTTTGTCGCTCAAAAAGACATCCCGAACGACTTCTTCGTAGCTAAAACCCGGGGCCACGAGGATACCATCCACCCCGGCGCGGGTGAGTTGGCCGAAAAGGCTTGCGAGGTCTTCTACCGAGCTTTCCTTAAAGACGGTGGTGTTGGTGCTTACGCGAAAGCCGCGGTCTTTGGCGGCTCGAACGGCGGCAAGAGCTTTTTTAAACCCTCCCGGCCTTCCGATTATGGCGTCGTGAACCGGCTCTGTCCCATCGAAATGAACGTTCCAGGTAAAGTGGGGGGTGGGCTTGAAAAGATGCAAAGACTCTTCGAGCAGCAACCCGTTTGTGCAAAAGTAGATGTGCTTTCCGCGGGCGAGCGTTTCTTTGACCAAATCCGAGATTTTCGAATAGAGCAGGGGTTCGCCGCCCGTGATCGTAACCACCGGGGTCCTGGCTTCCTCGATGGATGTGAGGCACTCCTCGAGAGTCATTTCCTGGGAGAGCGTGTCATGATATTCCCGGATTCTTCCACAGCCGGAACAGGTCAGATTGCACCTGTGAGTTGGCTCGAGCATCAATACGAGTGGAAAGCGCTCGACTCCGCGAAACTTATTCCCGGCAAGCCAGCCGACCATTGAAACATAAAGACTGATTGGAAAACGCATTCGAACCTCGATCCTCCCGGGTAGAGCGTCGCTTCTACCCCTTTTTGACATATCCGTTTTGTGTGAACCAGCCGACCGCATCCGAAAGAGCAGTCTCCACCGGGGTTTGCGGCAGCCCCAGTTCCCGTACCGCCCGGGAGCTGTCGAAATACATCCTTTTTGCCGCCATTTTGACTCCCTCGAAGGGAATCATGGGCTCGCGGCGGGTAACGAAGGAGGCAAGCTGAAAAAATCGGGCGAGCCATAAAATGGGGGTATAGGGCAGCTTCACCGTCGGCGCCCTCACTCCGGAAATCTTTTCCAGCATGGAAAAGATTTGGGCAAGCGACAGGTTGCGGTTGCCCAGGATGTATTTTTCCCCAACTGTCCCTTTTTCAAAAGCGAGCCGGTGCCCTTCGGCAACGTCTCGTACATCCACGATATTGAGACCGGTCTCCAGATAGGCGGGCATCTTCCTGTTCAAAAAATCAACGATGATCTTGCCGGTTGGCGTCGGTTTATGGTCTCCCGGACCCACCGGCGTGCTCGGGTGGACAAACACCACCGGGAGCCCCTTTTGCAGGAATTTTTCCGCCTCGCGCTCGGCCAAAAATTTCGATCTTTTGTAATGCCCCACCATGTCGTCCAGGCAGACGGGCGTATTTTCATCGGCGGGGGTCCCGTCACGGTGCAGCCCGAGGGCCCCCACACTGCTTGTGTGAACGACCCTCTCGACCCCTGAGGTCAAGGCCGCCTGCATGACGTTTATCGTTCCGGTGACGTTGCTTTCGTAAATCTCCCGCGGGTCTTTGGCCCATAACCGGTAATCGGCCGCCACATGGAAGACGGCCTGCACCCCGTTCATCGCCTCGACTATCCGGGCAGGGTTGCGGATGTCGCCGGTAAACCATTCCAGGCCGGACGCCACGAAACACTGAGGCGAACGCGCACGGCAAAGAGCCCGCACCTCCCAGCCATTTTGAAGCAGAACGGTTGCGACATGATGTCCGACAAATCCTGTTGCTCCCGTAATAAAGGCTACGGGCATCATTTCCTCCGATAATCAGTGTCCATCCGGAAACCCCGGAACGCGTCGGGGGATTCAGATCAAGTCCCCCATCCGGAAACCCCGGAACGCGTCGGGGGATTCATACTCAAGTCCCCCTTTGAAAAAGCAACTTAGGGGGATTTTGTAAATGAATCCGCTGCATACGCCTTTGAAATCCCCCCCGGCCCCCCTTTTGCAAAGGGGGGAAATCCGGTTCAGTCCGCACCTTAGGTCGCGTTTCCGGATGAAAAATAATTAGTCGGTGAAAGCCAAAAACCGTCCACCAGGGAGCTCTTTTCACCGACCAGCGCGCCGCCCTGCTATAACAGAATCCTTCAAAAATGGGAACGACATTCGACTTGGTCTTTCCCATTCACCGACTCACCGACTCACCGATTCACCCAAGTTCTTTTATTTTTTTTCGCACCGCTTCGACGTCCACGGCTTCCAGGCGTTGAATAATGGACTCCCACCTGTCGCGGATTCCCCCTTGCCCGGCGGGGCGGTCGTCGAAGAGCGAGCGAAGATCCGAAGAAGGGGAAAGCAGGGCCTGCCTGGTTTCGTGGAGCTTGTTAGAGAGCGCGTCGGCAAAAAGGGATATCGATCTTTTGATCACATCGGGGCGAACACCGCTGGAGACGGCTTTTTCGAGCTGGAGCGCAAAGCGGCCGAGGCATTGCGGGAGAAGATCGGCTATGGGCGTTATCCAGTCGGTAAACGATCCGGTGGTCTCGATGATCACGAGGCGTGCGGGGATGGAGTTCAAATCGAGTTGTATCAATTCGTCTCCATCATCGAAGTAGACTTTTCCGGTGCGAAAGCTGACCCTTCCTAAAACGAGGGTGAAAGCGGCGGCAAGGCCCAAAAGGCCGGAAAGCTTCTCTATGAACTCCGGATTTTTGTAACAGGAGAGGGGGATTTTATCGGAGACCACCCCGGTTACGTAGGGACGTTCGAAAAAAAAGGATGGGACCGGACCCAGTCCGGGCACCTTCTGTTCGAGCTGGATCTCGCGGTAGGTAAGGATCGGAAATCCCAGCCTGGCGGCGGCATAAAGCCTGTCGAAAATGTAGTCCCGATACTTGAAAGTCTCCTCGATAGCCTGTTCCAGGGGGATGCCCATCTTTATCCGGTGTATGACATCCCATTTCATGAGCCGCAGCAGGCTGATCGAATCCTTTCCTTCGCGGTTCGTCATGGACACCAGATAGACTTCCCTTTCCTCTCCGGAAATGTCCCGCGAGCTCAGCGACTCCTGGATCTGCCCGATATTGATCGAAAGGAGCCCGCCCGAATGCTCCCAGAAATGCGATATGAGCCCATGGATACGGGGATGAGCGCTCGAGTCGAAGCGAAGCTCATCGCCTTCTACAGAGGCCCCCGGCAGCCATTTGACATTGAGGTGGAATTCCGGGCTGAGTTTTAGCGCCAACTCTTCCATCTCGCCTTCGTTGATATCGAGAAGGCGGCAAAACATGGTCCTTCGCCACACCGGGTCGTGGTAGTCGTCTCGGGTGAGTTCAGGGCCTGCGGCGGCGGCGAAAAGGGAGGCAAAACGGTCGAATGCTCTCAAAACGTCGTCGGCGCTCTTTGAGTTCGGGAGAGTTTCCAGCAGGGATACGGTCTTTTCCAGTTCGCTAAATTCGATCTGTTTGCCGTCGGGCAGGAGCAGGCTCAATTCACGGCTCCCCGACTTATTGGTGCACCGGGAAAGCTTGAGTATTTCCTTTAACCGGGCCAGCGCCTCCGGGCGGTCCTGTTCGATGAGGGGTCTTATTCGCATGAATTCGTCGCAGGTGAGAAACCTGCCGCCGGTCGGCTGATTGTAGTAGACGGAAAGCCCGGTGCTCACCTGGACCTTGCTCGCCCGTACGTAGCGACGGATTTCCTCGCCGGATCGCGGCGTGGGAGACATGCGCCAGCATTCGCCCCTGCGACGCAGAAGCATTCTGATCTCAGGGATATGCAATCCCGTAAACTGTATCCGCTCCTTGGGGAAAAAAGCCTGCAGCATCCGGTCGGCGGCAAAGACATTTTCCATTGCCGAAGGGTCGGAGCGGACGATTATAAGATCGCCGCGAAAAAGCAGCGCTACGGCGTCCATGCATAGCCGGTACTCGAGCTCGCAGGGTTCGGGCAGCGCCTCCTGCGGGGTGGTCGCCTTCAGAAACTCGCTCATGATGGAGACATGGCAGGCGTGAATGCCGCGCACCGTCACGATGGCCCGATGAGCGGGAAATACCGAACCGATATGGCTCGAAAGCTCCCCGTTTTCATCGACGGCGAAAAAGTCGGGGCCGATGAACGTCACGCCCATCTTTTCGCGGGGCTTAAGAGGACCGTCCAGTGAAATGGTATCGGAGAAAAGTGTCATGTCCGTCGTCTGGTTGAAAAAATAAGGCCCTTATCCTTTCACGAAGTGCAAAGTAACATGAAATCCGTATATTTTGTATAGCACAAACGTTGGAAAGAAGGTATTTGTCTGTCTCGAAAAGCGGGAAAAAGACGATGAAGCGTGTTAAGGAACTGATGACAGGGGTTTCGGAAATCCCTGTCGTAGAGGAAAATGCCACCCTGTTCGAAGTGGTGCTCGAAATCGGCGGCGCCAGGGCCAAACGTCCGGCTGGCGCCCCATATCCGGCCCTGCTGGTAGTGGATAAGGACAAAAGATTCGCGGGCTTTCTGGAGTTGGGGAAGATGCTTCTGGCCCTGGATCCGGGCTACGGCGAATTAGCCGAATCCGCGAGAGAAAAGGGAGTGCCTTTTGATGCGATCAGGTCGGAACTGCAACGGTTCGGACCGCTTGAAGACGCCCTTGAGGACTTGTGTAAAAAAGCCGCGGATATTTCCATCAAGTCCGTCATGAGCATCCCGGGGCCGGACCGGATAACCGGGGGCGAGGTCTCCATAAGCGAGGCTGCCTATCGGATGGCTGTCTCCGGAGTGGACTACCTGTTCGTTCTGGAAGGAACTCTATTGGAAGGCATAATAAGCCTGTCCGATGTCATGGGCCACATTTGCGAAACGGTGAGGGCGTGCAGGCTGTAGTTTCTACAATCTTGCCCCGGAGACTTTTGCTTCCGGACGCATGACGGAAGGAATGGAATGAAGAAAAAACTGCTGGTGTTGATAATTGCCATCCTGATGGTTCCAGGGGCTCTTTTGGCGGGTAACGTCCTCAAGAAGGTTCAGAGCTTTCCGATTCTAAAAAGCCTCTTCCCCCCCCAGGTAAAGGTAGTCGGCGCCAAAGACCTGGGCGATATTTACGAGCTGGTGGTTCAGCAGCCACAAGGGATGAAACGGATATATTATACGACCAAAGACGGGGCATACGTGCTTGCGGGAAGCCTCTACAACAAAGACAAGGTGAATCTGACCCAGGTTCAGATGGAGAAGATAAACCGGGTCGATGTTTCCACGTTGCCCATGAAGGAAGCTCTCAAGATCACCAAAGGTAACGGCGCTAAGGAACTCATCATGTTTGCCGACGTCGACTGCCCGTTTTGCCAAAGGGCATACTCGTGGTTGAAAACGCAGAACAACTACACTCTCTATGTCTTTTTCTACCCGTTGAGCATTCATCCCCAGTCCAAAGCGCATACGGTTGCGATTCTTTGCTCGAAAAACCCGGTTGCGGCCTTCGATAGCGCCATGTCCGGCCAGGGTGTCGGTAATGCGACCTGCAGCGCAGGGACCAACATGCTTTCGAAGGAAGAAGCGCTTGGCAACCGGGTGGGAGTTGACGGGACCCCGCTTTTCATAACGGCTTCCGGTGACAGAATAGTGGGCATGGATGTTCCGAAGCTGGAAGCATACTTGAAATAGCCGCCACGTTTACACCGGGGAGCTATGAAATGGGACGTTTATCTTCCCGCTTCGTGCTTCCCGCTTCCTGCTTCTCCTCTTTTGAGGGGCCATCGGGCGCCGACCGTGGTCCCTTTCCCCCGGGCCGAGTGAATGGTAAGGGATCCGCCGGAAAGTTCCGCCCGCTCTTTCATGCCGGTGAGTCCGAACCGCTGCTCTTTGGAAAGGCGGGTTTTGAGATCGAATCCCACTCCATTATCCTCTATTTCGAGCGTTATGGTGTCGTTTCGCCTTTCCAGAGAAAAGGCCACATGGGTCGCCCGGCTGTGTTTGGCGATGTTGTGAAAGGCCTCCTGGGCGATCCGGAACATCACTATCCGCAACGCTTCGGGAATATCCCGCTCTTCGATGCCGATTTGCACCTCGATGCAGATTCGGGGGTAGGTCGTCCGGAATTGCCTGAAAAACCATTGCAGGGCTGCGATTGCGCCCATATCGTCGATGACCGGGGGGCGGAGTTCTGCCATAAGCCTTCGCACCTCATCGATTGCAAGCTGGGTCCAGGCAAGGGGCGGGTCGAGCAGCTCCCAACCGGACTCAGTGCGATCGATCCCGGCGCGGGCATTTTCGATACCCATCTTAATCGCCGTAAGAGATGACCCGAGGCTGTCGTGAAGCTCCGCGGCGACTTTTTTTCGCTCCTCCTCATGGGCGGATAAGAGTCTGGCGGAAAGATTGCGCAGCTCCAGCTCGTTTTGCCGCAGCGCATTTTCGGCGAGCTTTCTTTCGGTTATGTCGCTTATCACCATGCGGCAGACCTGCTCATCCTCTTCGTCCCGGTTGACGATCGATTCGAGGCGCGCCCAAAACGAGTCGCCATTCTTCCTGTGCATTCGCAGTTCGCTCACCTGCCGCAGGTTGCTCTCGAAAAGGCTCCTCAAGTGGAGGTAGAAGATGTCCTGATCTTGTCTGTGTATGAAGCGGGAGAGGCGCGATTTGACCAGGGCGCCTCTCGGCGCGTCAAACAGTGTGGAAGCGGTAAGGTTCGCGTCAAGAATTATGCCATTGGAGGAAAGGGTGCAGTAGCCTATCGGGGCCAGATCGTAGAGGGCGAAATAGCGGGTACGGGAAAGATCGAGGGCCGCTTGGGCGCCTCTGAGCTCTTCGTTTTGCATCTCGAGTTCGATCTGGTGCACGCGCAGTTCATGGAGCAGTTCGCGGGCTTCTTCCGGGGAAAACGTCCTTCTGTCCAGCGCTTCAAGCGACTTTAGCCTCTCCTCTGCCCTTTCGCGCAACAGGGGTGTTTCCTGCCAGCAATCGGGACTCCTCTTGCGGCCGCTTTCGGGCTCGGGCGTGGTCATTTGGGTCTACTCCTTTGTGAACGGTTTGCCTGCGGCGCAGTTTGTCCCTTCCTGCGCGCGCATCTCCGCTTCCCGGCTCGCGGTAACATCCCTTGCGGTTCCCAGCCACTCGACGATCTCCCCGTTGTCATCGAGAATCGGGACCGCACGCGAAAAGGCCCACCCCGCGCTTCCGTCCAGGCGAATGACCCGGTGCTCCAATTCGAAAATATTCCTGTCTCTGATGGCGCGGCGAATGGCTTGCTTCACCAGCTCCTGGTCGTCGGGGTGAATGTATTTTTCGAGCCAGGTAGAGCTCGGTCCATCGGTGTCGGTCATAAAATCCCGGCCGTGGAGATGGCGCATTTCGCTCCAGTCGGCACTCATGCGGTAGACCACATCGGCGCTCGCCGTCACAAAGGCTTTATAGATGTGAAGCCCCACTCTCTCGCGCAATTCTTCCTGCGCCTGTTTTAGAGACGTGATGTCCACAAAAGTGACCACTGCCCCCTCGATGACATTTTCCAGGGTCCGGTAGGGAAGGACTCGCATTACGTACCAGGCATCCGTTTTCGAGCGCACCTCGACCTCTTTGGGAATGAGGGTGTCCAGCACCGACCGAATGTCCTCCGCCAGGCGGTCGTAGCCGATGAGATTGGAGACGATGTGGTCCAACGGCCGGCCGATGTCGGCCTGGATCAGGTTGATGACCTTTGTGGCAGCAGGGGTGAAGCGCAGGATATTCAGGCCGTGATCGACAAAAATGGTGCCGATGCCCGTGCCGGCCAGCAGGTTGTTCATGTCGTTATTTGCCCGTGTCAGGTCGACCACCTTGGTCTGCAGTTCGGAGTTTACCGTCGCGAGTTCCTCGTTTACCGATTGCAGCTCCTCCTTGGAAGTTTCCAGCTCCTCGTTTGTGGACTGCAGTTCCTCGTTTACCGACTGCATCTCCTCGTTGGAGGACTTTAGCTCCTCGTTTGCAGTTTCAAGCTCTTCATTGGCGGTCTGGAGATAGTCTTCCTTGGCGCGCAGTTGCTGCTCGAGCGCTGCGATCCTGGAGTCGACGTCGGCTTCCGGAGCGCCCGCCCCGTCCTCCGAGACCTTGTGGAAGGAGGCCTCATCTTCGTACGCGCATTGTTGCACCTGTTCGAAAACCACCAGGTAGAGGGGAGTCTCCTGGTTTTTGGCCAGGCCGATTCCCACCGGGGTGACGGTCAGGTTAGCCGTGATGGAATCGCCGTTTGTCCTAACGCGCAGGTTTGCAGCGCGCGCAATCTGCCGGCTGGCCGCGGCCCTGTGCAGGGCTACGGAGAGGTCGCGGCGCAATCCTTCGCGGGCCATTCTGAGGATGTTGTTGACTCCGGATTCTCCCGGAGTAGGTTCCAGGTACAGCCCGGTGCGGCCGTGCAGATAGAGAATATCGCCGCTGCCGCTCACCAGGGCGGCGGAAGGCACGGCCTGCATAAGAAGCGCTCGCTCCGTAAGGTCGCGCAGGGACACTTTCCCGGGGGCTCCCACCGCGCCCCGGCCGGCAGGCGCGGCGACATCGGGCGCCGGCATGGGTGGCAAGAAGGTTATGAGCCCGCCATACCTGTTCGAGTGCATATCCCGCCTGCGTTGGAAAATTTTGTTTTTTCGGTCCACGGTGGCGAATAGGTCGCCGAATTCCCCAACGGACTCCGAGGTGCCCAAAAGCAGGAAGCCTCCGGGATTGAGTGCGTAGTGGAACAGGGGAATAAGTTTTTTTTGCAGATCCGCATTCATGTAGATCAGCAGGTTGCGGCAGCAGATGAGGTCGAGCTTGGAAAAGGGAGGATCCTTGATGACATCCTGCTCGGAGAAGACCAAAAGGTCACGCACTGCCTTGTGGATGCGAACGGTGCTCCCGTCGGCCTCGGCGGAAAAAAACCGGGCCAGTCGTTCTGAAGATACGTCGGCGGCAATGCTTGCGGGATAGATGCCGGGGCGGGCCGTGGAAATAGCCTGGCTGTCGATGTCGGTGGCAAATATCTGGATGCGGAATCTGCGCTTTAGCACCTCCTGGTGTTCGGCCAGCAGGATGGCCAGCGAATAGGCTTCCTCTCCCGTCGCGCACCCCGGCGACCAGACGCGAATGGAGCTGTCCGGCGACTTGTCGGCGAAAAGTTTGGGAACGATCTCGGTTTCGAGTGCCTTAAAGGCTGCCGGGTCCCGAAAGAAACTGGTAACCCCGATCAGCATATCGCGGAATAGAGCGTCCACCTCCGAAGGCGTTTGCTGCAGATACCGGACATAGCCGTCCATGCCTTCGATCTGGTGGAGGGCCATGCGTCTTTCTATACGGCGCTGCGTGGTGCTGAGCTTGTACTGGGAAAAGTCGTGCCCCGTGTTGGCGCGTAGGAGGACAAAGATTTTTTTGATAGCGCTTTCTGCCTTCGCCGGCGGGATTGGGGCGGGTCTTGCGCCTTTCAGGAAAGCATGGGCCACGTAAGCTATGAGCTGTTCGGGCATCTTTGCGGGCGGCAGCAGGTAGTCCACCATGCCCGTGGCGATGGCGCTTCGCGGCATACCATCATACTCGGTGAACTCGGGGTCCTGGACCATGACCATGCCCCCTTCGCCCTTTATGGCCCGAACGCCCAGAGTCCCGTCGCTGCCCGTTCCCGAAAGAACGATGCCTATGGCACGCTCCCTCAGGTCCTGTGCAAGAGACCGGAAAAAGAAATCGATGGGCAGCCTTTGCCCTCTGGGGGCGGAGGGCTTCAGCAACTGGAGGCTGCCGCCCAGAAAGGCCATGTCGTGCCCGGGCGGGATGATGTAGGCGCAGTTCGGGCGCACCTCCATGCCATCTTCGACCTCGTAGACCTGCATGCGCGTGTAGCGCCGGATGAGGTCGGTGAGAATGCTCTTGTGGTCCGGCGAAAGATGCTGCACCAAAACGAAGGCCATCCCCGGCTCGGTATCGGCGGGCATTCCGGAAAAAAAGGCCTCGAAGGCCGAAACCCCGCCCGCCGAAGCGCCGATCCCCACGATCGGAAAACTCTCCGATGAGCTTGGCGTTTGCTGTGATTCGTTTGCCATGGGGATCTCGGGAGCACCCGAAGCAGGTATTTCGCCCCTATTTCTTCTCGCCATCAGTGGCTCCTGAGAATGGCTCTTTCCTGTTTGCGCCAGATGCCGACACGAACTGAAGGATTTCGCACACCGAGTACACATTCCAACTGGCGCGCAAAATTGAGGGATTTGAATTTCAATCAAATTCTGGACTTCGCCATTAAATTATATGCAAGGAACGAAGGAATGTAAATGGAACGGTCGGTTAAATCATCCACGGGGGATCGAGAAGAGATCTCAACACCCGCAGGTTTTCCATATCTTCTTTCAGGTCCTTTTCTTTCGGCGTCTCGAGGACCATCGGGTGGCGCTCGAACCGCGAATCGTTTACGAGCAGTCGAAATCCCCCGAGGCCGATTTTTCCCTTCCCGATGTGTTCATGCCTATCGACGCGGGAACCTGCCTCACGCTTCGAATCGTTTATATGGAAAAACTTGAGCCTGTCGAGACCAATTTGTGCGTCGAATTTTTCGAAAGTGAGGCGGTAGGCTGCTTCGTAGCGGATGTCGTAGCCGGCGGCGAAGCCGTGCGCGGTGTCATAGCAGACCCCCATCGTGCTCGCGAAAGAGGAAGTCTGCAAAACGAAGGCAATTTCTGCGAAGCTCGACCCGAGGCTCGATCCCTGCCCGGCGGTGTTTTCGATAAGAACCGAGACCGATTCGACACGAGAGGTTTGGATGGCAATATCGAGATTTTTCACCAGCCGTTCGAGACCGGGCTCGGTTCCCTCACCTCCGTGCGCTCCCGGGTGCATCACCAGGTAAGCAATTCCAAGCTCTGCGCACCGTCGCAGCTCTTCGGCAAAGGCTGCGACCGACTGCTGCCGTATCCGATCGTCCGTAGCGGCAAGATTTATGAGGTAGGAGTCATGCGCGGCAACGGGAGGACTCCCGCATTCGAGCCATCTCGACCTGAAGAGCGCTATCCCTTCGGCATCGAGATTCCCAGCACGCCACTGACGCTGGTTCGCGGTAAAAATCTGGAGGGCTTTCCCCCCTATTTGTTCCATCCGGTCGAAGGCGAGGTGGATGCCGCCGGCGATGGAGGTGTGGGCGCCAAAGCAGGGCAAGATTTTTCCTTTCCGATCTGAGAGCAGAATCCACAGCAGAGGCATCCATCCGGAAACCCTGGAGCGCCATTGGAGCCCAAGTCCCCCTTTGGAAAAGGGGGATTCAGGGGGATTTGATTCAGGGGGATTTTATAAATAAATCAGCAGTATGTACCCTTGAAATCCCCCCCGCCCCCCTTTGCAAAGGGGGGATTACAACCCGACCAGGCTTCCTCTGCGCTCTCAGCGCCTCTGCGGTGAAACGTTCTTCACGCGTTTGCCTTTCGCCCGAATATACATTATTCTCCATTGCCGCAATTCAGGCGATAGGTTCACAATACCTCATGGGAGGATAGAATGATAGATCGTTACAGCAATCCGGCAATGGCTCGCATCTGGACAATTGAAAACAAATACCGCAAGTGGCTCGATGTCGAGCTTGCGGTGTGCGAGATCCTGTGCCAAAGAGGCGCCATTCCGCAGGAAGACTTCCAGACAATCAGGGAAAAGGCCGATTTCGACGTCAAAAGAATCGATCAAATAGAACAAGAGACTCAGCACGACATCATTGCGTTTCTCACCTGCGTGGCGGAATATGTCGGCCCACCGTCGCGCTTCATCCATGAGGGACTCACTTCTTCGGACGTTTTGGATACCTCCTTCGGGCTCCTTTTGACCGAAGCCGCAAACCTGCTTCTCGAAGACATCGACAAGCTGCTTGCCGTGTTGAAAAAGAGGGCCTTCGAGTTTAAAGACGCCGTGCAGATGGGGCGCTCGCACAACATCCATGCCGAGCCGATCACCTTCGGGTTGAAACTGGCGGTCTGGTACTCGGAGATGGAGCGCAACCGGGAACGGTTGGTGCAAGCCCGGGAAACCATTCGGGTGGGAAAAATTTCCGGCGCCGTGGGCACTTTCGCAAATACCGCCCCCGAAATCGAGGAAGCCGTCTGCAAGCGACTGGGGCTGAAAAACGCCGCCGTAAGCACCCAGATCATCCAGCGCGATCGCCATGCCCAGTTTTTCTCGACCCTGGCCATAATCGGCTGCTCGATCGAAAAGATCGCCACCCAGATCCGGCTGCTCCAACATACGGAGATCCGAGAGGTGGAAGAGTATTTTTCGCCCGGCCAAAAGGGGTCCTCGGCGATGCCTCACAAAAGAAACCCGATCTCCTCGGAAAACCTTTCGGGCCTTGCCCGCGTGCTTCGGGGAAATGCCATGGCCGCAATGGAAAACGTCGCCCTGTGGCATGAGCGGGACATCAGCCACTCCTCGGTCGAGCGCGTTATCGGGCCTGATTCGACGATACTTCTCGACTACATGCTGGTGCGTCTCACGCGCGTGGTCGAGCGTCTCGTAGCATTTCCCGATAACATGAAACGCAACATGGCGGCTTCCGGCAATCTTTTCTTTTCCCAGCAGGTATTGCTTGCCCTCATCCAAAAGGGGTTAAGCCGCGAAGATGCCTACCGGCTGGTGCAGCAAAACGCCATGGACGTCTGGGCAAACCGCGGGGACCTCAAGGAACGGCTTAAAACCGACAACCGCGTGACCGACCTTCTGAGCGCACAGGAAATCGATTCCATATTCGATCTTGGCTATCACTTGAAGAACGTCGATGTGATATTCCAACGGGTCTTCGGGGAGAAATAGGTGAGTCGAAAACCCGAACTGCTCGCCCCGGCGGGAAATGTGGAATCCTTTTTCGCCGCCGTAGAAAACGGCGCCGACGCGGTTTACCTCGGCCTCAAAAAATTCAGCGCCAGGGCTACGGCGTCCAATTTTACCCCGGGCGAGTTGCAAACGATCCTCCCCTTTGCCCATAAGCGGGGAGTGCGTGTCTACACGGCCGTGAACAGCCAGGTCGCCTCCGGTGAACTCTCGGAACTGGTCGATACGCTCGAGACCCTTTCATCCATTAATCCGGACGCTGTCATCGTTCAGGATGCGGCGGTTTTCCATCTTGCCAGGGGCCGCTTCCCCAGTCTCAAGCTTCATGCGGGCACCCTTGCCGCCGCCATGAATTCGGCGGGTGTAAAAACGCTCCAGGCGATGGGCGCCTCCCGCGTGGTGCTCGCCCGCGAGTTGAGCCTCGAGGAGGTGGAAAAAATTTACGAAAACACCCGGGCCGATCTCGAGGTGTTCATTCACGGCGCGCTTTGCTACTCCTACTCGGGGCTGTGCCTGGCCAGCAGCTTCCGGGGCGGACGCAGCGGCCTTCGCGGCGAGTGCGTTCAGCCCTGCCGCCTCCAGTTTCGCCAGGGCAATAAGGAGGGGTTTTTCCTTTCGTGCGGCGATCTTTGCGCGCTGCCGCTCCTGCCGAGGCTCAAGGCAGCGCCGGTCGCAGCGCTTAAAATCGAAGGCCGTATGAAGCCCGCCTCCTGGGTCGCCGCCGTCGTAAAGGCCTACCGGCTCGTCCTGGACGCCCGCTCGCCCGAAGAGGAAAAGAACGCCCTCACCGAAGCCAGAGAATTGCTCGCCCTGAACCCGTCGCGGCGACTCAGTTCCGGGTGCCTGGGCAAGGCAGGCGCATCCGAAATCTTATCTCCTCACCGCTCCGGGTCAAACGGCCTGTGGTCGGCTACGGTAAAATCGGTTTCCGAAAAGCGCGTCCTTCTCGATTTGCGCCGCCCTCTTGCAAACGGCGACCGGCTTCGTCCCGAATCCTCGTCGGGAAAAGAGGAGGAGGCCTTTACCGTCACGCAGCTTTTCGACACTTCCGGAAACTCAATCCAATCGGCTCAGGCGGGAGCCCGTGCATACCTTTCCTGCTCGAAGCCCCTCACACCCGGCGAAAGACTCTTTAAACTCGGGACAAAAACCGAGTCTGCCGCAGCGATCTGGAAAAAGATAAAAGATGTAGCCGGGGCCGGTCCGGGCATGAAACGCGGCCGCACGAGGAAGCGGGAAATCCTGGAAGAGTATGAATGTCCAGCCGATTCGGGCGCCCGGGAAGAAGAGACGCTCTTAGTCAGAGTGGCGTCGCCGGGAGATCTCGGGCAGGCGATGCAGTCTACTGCGGCTATGGTGTTTCTCGACGCGACCAAAGGCAATCTCGAGCGGATCGCCAAGCAGAGGTTTTCTGCCTCACTGATGAAAAAAGTGGGCTTGTCCCTGCCGCCGGTTCTTCTCGAAAAGGACATGGATTATTTCCGGGCGGCTGTGGGGTGGTTCATAAAAAAAGGGTTTCTGCTCTGGGAACTAAACAACTGGGGGCATTTCGACCTGGTGGGAAAGGGCAGGGGCCTTCGCCTCGTCGCCGGCTCACGGCTCAACCTGAGAAACAGCGCGGCTTTTACGCAAGTCTTCGACATGGGGTGTGAATCGGCGGTCGTCTCGCTCGAAATCACAAGAGAGGAACTCGCTGCCCTGGCGGCGCTCAAGCTCCGCTCCCGCCTCGCGATAACGGTCTACTCCTTTCCGCCCCTTTTCACCTCGTGTCTCGTTCCGCCCGTGTACACGGACCGTCCGCTCCTAAGCCCCCGAAAAGAGGTCTACTATGCGACGACGAAGGCCGGTCGGGCCGAAATTTACGCCGACCGGCCCGTAAGCTGGTTCGAACATCTCGCGGACCTAAGGGCTATGGGCTACCGACGCTTTCTGGTCGATGCTGCAGAAGGCCCCGCCCGCCGGCCGGGGCTTAGTGAAATCCTTAAAGGA
Source organism: Syntrophobacteraceae bacterium (assembly GCA_049964955.1). Lineage (GTDB taxonomy): Bacteria > Desulfobacterota > Syntrophobacteria > Syntrophobacterales > Syntrophobacteraceae > SbD1. The sequence goes on along the minus strand of JBMFWU010000017.1, from coordinate 34,267 downwards.
GTTAGCGTTGCGAGAACCCGCGGCGACTACTCGCTTTTCAACTTCGAGCGAAGAGCCGTGAGTGACCCGGACCGGATTCCCCCCTTTTGTAAAGGGGGGCAGGGGGGATTTCAAAGGAGTATGTAGCTGATGTATTTGTAAAATCCCCCCAAGTCCCCCTTTCTCAAAGGGGGACTTGGGGTTCGAATCACCCGACGCGTTCCGAGGTTTTTGGATGGAAACTATCTAGCGCTTGCTGTTGCAAAGGCGTCCATCGCTCCCATTACGCCGCCTTGTCTCGAACCTTCTCCAGCATCTTGAGACACGCTTCAACAAAGGCGGGAATATCGGAGGGTTGCCTGCTCGTAACCAGGTTTCCGTCTACGACTACCTCTTTATCCTCAAAATCCGCCCCCGCATACTTGATGTCGCAGGTAAGCGATTTCCACCCGGTGGCCTTGCGGCCTTCGAGTTTGCCCGCCGATATGAGCAACTGGGGACCATGGCAGATGGCGAAAACCGGTTTTTCACGCTCCATGAACTGCTTTACGAAGCGCACCGGACCCTTGTGCGCCCTCAAATTGTCCGGCGAATACCCTCCGGGGATGAGCAGTGCGTCGAAGTCGTCCGGATTGGCGGTGTCGACCTCCATATCTATTCGCACCGGCGTATTTTGCTTTTTACCCGTTACGGTCTCGCCCTTCTTCAAACCCAGATGGACCAGATCAAACCCGGCCTGTTTGAAGGCCTGAGCGGGCTGGCTGTATTCGGAATCCTCGAAATCCTTGCCGATCAAAACCGCAATCTTGGTCATAATTTTCCTCCTGAATTCAGTGCTTTACATCTAAAAGTCAGACATCTCGGAGGAATTTTCAAGGGGCGTGGGCAAGGCGCCTGGTCTTCAAGTGCGGTTGACGGCCTGGTCAAGGGCTTCCGTCGCCCACTGGTTCAGGCTTTTTCCTGACGTTTTCGCAGCGATGGATACTTTGGCGTGTAATTCGGGCGATACCCGTAACAGCAATTTCCCCGAATACGGCTTTTGGGGCGAACGACCAACCTTGTCGCAAGCTTCCAGATAGTCCTCGACGGCCTCTTCGAAAGCAGAACGCAACCGGGTTACCGTATCTGCGTGAAAACCCACTAAATCGGTAATTCCCGCCAGATGGCCGACAAAGCAAGCGTCTTCATCGCTATACTCGATGCCGGCCGTGTATCCTTTAAATCTCATTGTGTTATTCATGGTTTAACCCCTGCAGCCTCAAGGAACGCTCTTGCATCACGCACCTGATACGGTTTTGCTTCCTTATGAGGATGAGGACGATGGAAGGTTGCCATTTGCCCATTTAACATAAATCGCACTCGTGAACCTCGGCCCTCGATAACCTCAGCCCCAAGCGCCACAAAAAGGCTCTCGATATCGAGACAGACCAGGGTAGCCGGCACGGGCGCACTGAAGATGGCTTCGAGCGTTTTGCGGTGTCTACTGTTCACAATAGTAATGCTATCACAAAAAGCTAGTACAGCAAGATGAAAATCGCGCTATTCCGCAAACCTCAACTGATGAGTCTTCGGCGCATCACCACCAGGGCGACGGGGAAAAGCAGGAGGAACAGGGCGGTGATGTAGAGGACGCTCCAGGCGAGATCGGGCGCGGGTTTTCCCAGGAAAAAAGCCCGGCAGAGGTTTACGAGGTGCGTAAGGGGAAGGGCGATGGCAAGTTTTTGCGCCCAGCCGGGAAGGGTGGAAATGGGGAAAAAAGTCCCGCTGAAGAGGAACATCGGGGTGATGAAAAGAAAGATCGGAAGGTTGAACATATCGATAGAAGGCACGATGCCCGTAAAAATCATGCCTATGGACCCGAAGGCCAGCCCGCCCAGGAAGGAAAGCGGCAGGACCAGAAGTCCCTGCGGAAATTGGACCAGTCCGAAGCAGCTTATCACGATCAGCATAATCGCTGTGGCAATGACCGATTTCGTTGCGCCCCAGAGAATTTCGCCTGCGATGATGTCTTCCAGGGAAAGCGGGGTGGCCATCATACCGTCGAAGGTCTTCTGGTAATACATGCGGACAAAGGAGGTATAGGTGTTTTCGAAAAAGGCGTTGTACATGATGGTTATGGCCACAAGGGCTGGGGCGATAAAGAGGACATAGGACACGGGCGCCCCCTGGTAGTTCACCTGTTTTATGAGAACTCCGAGGCCAACTCCAAAGGCCGCCAGGTACAGGATGGGTTCGAAAAGCGGCACCAGAAAGTTTATGAACCAGATCTTGCGGTAGACCACAAAGTTGCGGCTCCAGACGCGAATAAGCCGCCACGAGAGATTGCCGATGCGAAGCCTTTCGATCATTCCCGAAGCTCCCTTCCCGTTAGTCGCAGGAAAACGTCTTCGAGGGTGGCCAGCCTCTTTATGCACCGGTCCTTGCAAAGCCGTTCCCCGATGAGGTCGAAAAGCCCGTCGCCCTCAACTCCGTAGATGATGACCCTCCGATCCAGGACATCGTTCAGGAAGCCGTGGCCATTTACGAATTCCCTCACCTCGTCATCGGGGTCTTCAATTTCCACCACGTAGTCGCCCGCATGGGAGTGAATAAGCTCTGCGGGTTTTCCTTCCACGAGGATCTTGCCGTGATCCATCAGGATCAGCCTGTCGCAAAGCCGTGACGCCTCGTCCATGTAATGGGTGGTGAGAAGAATCGAAATGCCGTTTGCCTGAAGCAGTTCGAGCCTCTCCCACAACTGGTGCCGCGCCTGGGGATCGAGGCCGGTCGTGGGTTCGTCGAGAATGATAAGCTCCGGATTGTTTATAAGCGCTCGCGCAAGCACGAGCCTGCGCACCATCCCCCCCGAAAGACTCGTCACCTTGTCGTCCTTTCGGCTTTCGAGGGCTATGAACTTGAGCAGTTGCAGCGATCGCTCCCTCGCCTCTTTTCGCCTGATATCGAAATAACGTGCGAATACTTCCAGGTTTTGGAGAACGGTAAGATCCGGGTCGAGGTTATTATCCTGCTGGCAGACGCCGATTTTGGCCCGTATCCGACGCCAGCGGGTCTGGATGTCCAGGCCGAAGACTTCGAGCCTGCCGGAGCTTATCGGGGAAAACCCGTAGACCATCCGTATGGTCGAGGTCTTTCCGGCGCCGTTGGGGCCAAGCAGCCCCAGGCATTCGCCCGGCGAAAGGGTAAAGGAGACGCCGTCGACAGCCCGCAGGCTTCCGAATTGTTTCACCAGGTTCGCAGCACGGATTACATGTCTGTTGTCGTCGTCCATTTTTGCAGAATAAATTGTAACGCGGTGAAGCTCAACTGAAAAAAACAGAAGCAGGAAGCGGGAAGCGGGAAGCAGGAAGAACTGCGCCAATGTAGGTTGGGGTGAGCCTGGCGAACCCCAACATTTTTTAGGGTCCCGTAGAAGTGTGGTGTGAGCCCGTCGAACCCGACATTCTTCAAGTCCCGTAGAAGGGTGGGGCGCGCGTGTGTTGGGGTTCGCTTCGCTCACCCCAACCTACGTGGCCTGCATGACCGCCCGGCCACGATTAAAGTGATAAGGTAAGGGGGCAACTGGGCCACGTCGCTCCGATTGAGCCAGCTTGACGGCCAGCATTGGAGATGTTAGTGGTGAGTTGGTTTCAGTTCAGAAAAAAAGGAGGGTCGCTAATATGAACGGTGTTTTTGAAAGTGGTGAGATTTCGGGAATGCGTCTTTCGAACCGGTTCGTCAGGTCGGCGACCTGGGAGGGGCTGGCCTCCGAGGAGGGCGCCGTTACGCCCGCGCTCATCGAGACGATGCGCCGACTGGCAAACGGGGGCCTGGGGCTGATCATCAGCGGGCATGCCTATGTGAGCCCCGAAGGGAAGGCAGGTCCCTGGCAGCTGGGAGTCTACGGCGACGAACTGGTTTCCGGACTCAAAACGATGTCGCAGGCAGTCCACGAAGCGGGCGGAAAAATCGTGATGCAGATCGCGCATGCCGGCCGGTTCGCACCCAAAGCCCTTACCGGAACTCCCCCTCTTGTGGTCTCTGATTTCGAGGGGCTTTGCAAATCGTCTCGAACGGAGATTACGTCCCAAGAGATCGAAAAACTCGTCAGGTCATTTTCCGATGCAGCCGCACGAGCCAAGGCGGCGGGCTTTGACGGGGTTCAGATTCACTCCGCCCACGGGTATCTTTTTAGCCAGTTTCTTTCACCGATCTACAACCGGCGAAGCGACGAATACGGGGGAAGTATCGAAAACCGCGCACGAATTCACCTGGAGGTGCTGGGGGCGATACGGAAGGCGGTTGGGCCGGATTTCCCGGTGCTCATGAAGTTAAACTGCCGCGATTTTGCCGAAAACGGGCTTAGCCTCGAGGATTCGGTTCAAGCCGCATCCCTTTTCGCCAAGGGAGGTCTCAACGCTATCGAGGTGAGCGGAGGCATGCTGGATGGCGGAAAGCTTTCGCCCAGCCGCTTCGGAATCGATTCGGAGCAAAAGGAGGCCTATTTTTCGGAAGAACTCAAAGCCTTCCGAAAAGCGGTCGATATTCCCTTGATCCTGGTGGGGGGGGTAAGGTCTCTCGAGGTTGCCGAGCGGCTTACCCGCAGCGGACAGGCCGACTACATCTCGATGAGCCGTCCGTTTATCTGGGAGCCGGATCTGGTGAACCGCTGGAAATCGGGAGATAGCCGCCGGGCCCAATGCCGCTCCGATAATCTTTGCTTCAAACCCGGTCTTGACGGCGAAGGGGTACAGTGCGTAACCGCGAAGCGCTTGCAGGGGAAAATTTAACAGGATTAATGGGATTAAGAGAATTATAAAGATTAAGGACGAACCGTTCAGAGAAATCCAAACTCCTGCGAGAAACCCAATCCTGTAATCCTGTCCAAAGTTTTTGTCTCTCCCTGCGGCAAAGGCGAAAGACTCGGACAGGATTACAGGATTGACAGGATGAAGAGCAGATCTTTCCCCGAAAACCCAATCCTGTAAATCCTGTAATCCTGTCCAAAGTTTTTGTCCTCCCTGCGGCAAGGGCGAAAGACTCGGACAGGATTACAGGATTAACAGGATGAAGAGCAAATCTTTCCCCGAAAACCCAATCCTGTAAATCCTGTAATCCTGTCCAAAGTTTTTG
>JBMFWU010000017.1:0-29079 GCA_049964955.1 Syntrophobacteraceae bacterium | reverse complement strand
ATCTTTCCCCGAAAACCCAATCCTGTAAATCCTGTAATCCTGTCCAAAGTTTTTGCTCCCGGCTACGTAAAGCCGATCTCTATGTGTTCGGGGAACTCGGCGAAGAGTTCACTTTTCTGTAACTCCCCTTGAGGGGCAAAGAAGTGCATGGTGCCGTCTTCATCGCAGAACCATACCTCTTTTGCCCCCGCTTCGAAATAGAGTTGTTTCTTTCCCTGCATTCTTTTGAGGCTGTTCGAGGGAGATTTTACCTCTACAACGATTTCGGGCGATTGGGCGAAAAGAGTAACGCGGAAACCGTGTTTTTTAAAGAAGGCGCCACTGCCCCAAGCGACGTCGGCCACCTTCGTTCCCGCAGAAGTCTCAATGGGGCATTCGGGAAGGACATTGTCTTCTTCCCCCAGGCGATTGAACCATTTGATTATGCGCCCCTGGTAGAGTCCGTGCGTGCCCGTTGCCGGCGTCATCACGATTTCACCCCACTCATTTGTCTCAATCTTGAAGGGTAGATCCTGAAGGCTTGGATGTTCGATCACTTCACGCCATTGCATATGCGCCTCCTTCGGTGCGAACAGCCCCGCAGAATCCGAAGCGGAGAATTACCGTTTCCCCTACTATAGGCTTTGCCCGCCGATCTGCCAATGCGGAGGAACTCTCCTACGACTGTTCTTCGGTGCGGCAGGAAATCCTGTCCTCGATAGCCCAGTCGGAAACATCGATGTATTTGAAAGCGCCCGAGCCGTCGGGAAGAACGACGCGGCTGATTCCCGCGTTTATGATCACACGCTTGCAAAGAAGACAGGGAATGACCGGGGAGGCCAGTTGTCCCGTTGCCACTTCCACGCCCGTCAGGTAGAGGTCCGCGTCTGTCATGTCCAGCCGCGAGGCATGGATCACCGCGTTCATCTCCGCATGGACGGCCCGGCAGAGCTCATAATTCTGCCCGGAGGGAATGTTTCTTTGCTGCCGGATGCAATAGCCGAGATCGATGCAGTTGGTAGTCTGCCGCGGGGCCCCGTTATAGCCGGTGCTGATTATCTGGTCGTTTTTGACGATAACCGCTCCGAACCGCCTCCGTAAACAGGTGCTCCGCATAGCCACCGCCATGGCGATATCGAGATAATACTGACTCTTAGTCGGTCTTTTCACGTTTGTCTCCCTCCCTGCTTCGCGCTTCCTGCTTCCCGCTTCCGTATTTAGAACACCCGCAGGCAGGAATTCAACCTGAAAATGAGGGGATATTTTCCCGTTGACTTTGAGCGGGCCATCACATAAGCATTCCACCATGTGTTTATTTCGCATGCTGTGTGTCGCAGATCCGAAAATTCATTGTCGATGAAAAGGCGTTCCAATGGCTCAAAAAGAAATGTATGACGTTGTTATCATAGGAGGAGGGCCTGCGGGTCTTACGGCGGGAATTTATGCCAAACGCGCGGCCCTCGATGCGGTGCTTATCGAAAAGGGCGTTCCGGGCGGCCAGGCTTCCATTACGAAGGGGGTGGAAAACTATCCCGGGTTTATCGAAATCGGCGGGTTCGAGCTTTCCGATAAATTTTATCAGCATGCCCTGTCCTACGACCTGGAGACAATCCGCGATGAGGTCACAACGATTGAACCGGGAAGCGAATTCCACTCGGTACGACTTGCGGGAGGGGAAGTGCTCAGGGCGCACAGTATAATCCTTGCCGCGGGCGGAACAGCCCGAAAGTTGAATGTCCCCGGCGAGCTCGAAAATTTCGGCAGGGGTGTTTCCTACTGCGCCACCTGCGACGGGTTTTTCTTTCGCAACAAGGTCGTGTGCGTCATTGGGGGCGGCGATACCGCGCTCGAAGATGCGCTCTATCTCGCCAAGATCACCAAACACGTCTATCTGATCCATCGGCGCGACGAGTTCCGGGGAAGCAGGATTTTGCAGCAGCGCATATTCGCAGAACCTGCCGTTGAACTCATCTTGAATACGATCCCGACCTCGATTCTCTCCGATGACAACGGTGTACGCGCCGTAGCCCTTAAAAACACCGTGACGGGGGAGGAAAAAGAACTGCCGGTGGATGGCGCCTTCATCTTCGTGGGCTTTTCGCCCAATAGCTCCCTCGTTCCTGCGGGGGTCAAAATGAGCGCCTCGGGCTATGTCATGACCGACGACAAGCTCGAAACCTCCATCCCCGGGATTTTTTGCGCCGGGGACCTTCGGGAAAATTTTGCCAAGCAGATTGTAATAGCCGCCTCCGAGGGCTGCATCGCCGCCCTGGCTGCGGCTCGCTACGTCGAGACAAGAAAGGTGAGCGCAAAGCTCGCTTAGGTGCCTGGCCAGTGAAGAAGCAAAAGGAAGAAACGGGGGCAAACGGTTCGCTCCGGACATGGCTGTATAGAAGCGCCGTCGCCGTTCTGGTCGTTGGCCTTTTCGGTGCGGCGCTAATCTACAAGTCCTCGGCAGACCGTTCGCAGGAATACCGAAACAGGGCAGGGCAGGTCCTGCCCTCGCCTGATAATTCCAAGCAGTACCTTCGCCAAATGGAGCTTTACGGGGGCACGGCAAACGTGCTTGCCTACGAGTTCAGGACCTGGTTTGTCGGTTTGTGGCAGGGGACCACGCTTGCTTACACGATAATTTTCCTTACTCTTCTGGTGTCTTCGGGACTCCTTTATGTGGCTTCCTGTCTGCCTCGGGATAAACCCTGATTGCTTCGGGGCGACAAGGCTTCCCCTGTGCGACAAGTTGCGCTATAATACGCACAATTCAATTGAAAAACGTGAAATTGCTTTTGCGGGGTCAGTTTAACCCTTAATTTCGATGAAAATCGAACCACCGAGGGGCATATTTCTCCAAACGCGGGACTGCGCTTCCTCGACGCAGGGTTGAGGTGGAGGGGAATATCCCCGTTTCGTCTCGATCCGGAGGGCGCTGAATAGTGTCGGCATTTCTGAGAAAACACAAGTTTGCGGTCATTGCCGCCCTCGCGGTGGTCATTGCGGGATGTGTCGTCTACCGGGTAACCAGCCGTCCGCAGTCGATAGTGCTAACGGGAATTGTCGATACCGACGAGGTGCAGGTTGGCCCCCTCGTTCAGGGGCGTATTGAAAAACTTCTGGTTCAGCGGGGCGATACGGTCAAAAAAGGGCAGCTGCTTGCCGTGATCCAGCCACAGGAACTGCAAGCGGACTCGGCCTTTTATGTGAACAGCGAAAAGGAATATGCCGCGCAGAAAGAGCAGGCGCAGGCAGAGCTGGAGTATCTGGAGGCGCAGACGCGCGAGCAGATCCGGCAGGCAAAGGCGAGCCTTGCGATGCACAACGCCGATGTGGTTCAGGCCAAAGCCGACCTCGATTTCGCCAAGCACAATCTGGACCGCGCCAAAACACTCCGGGCGAGCAACGCCAATTCAGTCCAGGACCTCGACCAGGCGCGCACCAATTACGACGCGGCCAAGGCGCATGTCAGCTCGCTTCTCGAACAGGTGCGGGCCTCTCAGGCCGCACTGGCCCTGGCGGAGGCCAATAAAGTGCAAATAGCCGCAAGGAAAGCGGCCCTGGCCTCCAGCCTTCATCATCTGGCCGCGGCCCGCGCACAGACACAGAAGGCCAATGTGGTTCTTGGCTACACGGAGGTGCGCGCACCCATAGAGGGCATAGTCGACGTTCGCGTTTCCCTGCAGGGTGAGGTGGTGAGCCCCGGCCAGACGATCGTCACTCTGATCGACCCGAACGATCTGTGGGTGCGGGCCGATGTTCCCGAGAGCTACATCGACCGGATCCGCCTGGGCCAAAAGCTGACCGTGCGGCTTCCCTCAGGTGCCACACGGGTGGGGACCGTAATTTACCGGGGCGTTGACGCGGGCTATGCGACCCAGCGTGATGTGAGCCAGACAAAGCGCGACATCAAAACCTTCGAAATCCGTTTGCGCTGCGACAACCGCGATCGCGGCCTGGCCCTGGGGATGACCGCTTACGTCGTCCTTCCGGTGAGGTAGGGCCAATGGCGGTTTGCGCATCCCCTGGAGTTTCCCGTCCGGATTGTGCGGTCGCAGTCGAAGAACTCACCAAGTCTTTCGGTAAGTTTGTGGCCGTCGATCATTTGAGTTTTACGGTGGGCCACGGAGAGGTCTTCGGGCTGCTCGGGCCAAACGGCGCAGGCAAATCCACGCTCATCCGCATGCTTACGACTCTCGTCACTCCGACTTCGGGCAGTGCCCGCATAGCCGGCTTCGACGTGGTCCGTTGCTCCAAAGAGGTGCGGCGCGCCATCGGGGTGATCCCGCAGGCGATGACCTCCGATCTCGACTTGAGCGCGGAGGAAAACATGTCGATATTCGCCAAGTTCTACAACATCCCGCGCGACAGGCGCCGCAAAATCATTGCGAAGCTTCTGGAAGCGGTCGATCTGGCCCAGTGGGCCGATAAACCCGTGAAGATGTTTTCCGGAGGCATGCGGCGAAGACTCGAAATTGCGCGCGGACTTGTGAATGAACCGAAAGTCTTCTTTCTCGACGAACCCACTACCGGACTCGACCCCGTCTCGCGGGTCTCCGTGTGGGAGATGCTCGCGCGCCTCAAAGCAGAAGGCGATCTTACGATCCTCATAACTACCCATTACATGGACGAAGCCGACAGGCTGTGCGACCGCATCGCCATCGTGGATCACGGCAAACTCGTGGCCCTCGATTCACCTCTCAAACTCAAGGCGTCGGTGCCGGGCAAAAACGTGATCGAGGTGAGCTTTTCAAAGACCCCCGACGGCTGGCTTCACGTTCTCGAAGCTCTGCCCGATGTTGCCGAAGTGAAGGCAGAAGACCATATCTTTCGAATCGCCTCGCATAACGGCTCGCGCACCGCGGTCGCCCTTATGGACGCAGCCCGAAGCGCCGATACGGCCATTGCGTCTCTTTCCGTGCAAAGCACAACACTTGACGACGTCTTTGTCCACTACACCGGCAGGCAGCTGCGCGACGGGCTGCAGGCCCCCGTGGCCAGTGATAGCCCGTTTATCATGAGAAGGGAATGATCGTTTATGAAAGATGCCTGGAGCCGTATATGGGCACTCATCGAACGGGACCTGCGCCGTTTCCGGCGAAGCCCCACCCTTATGGTGGTTTCGATGATCCTGCCTCTCGTCCAGCTCATTGTTCTGGGCAACGCGTTCGGAGGCAAGATTAAGAACCTGAAGCTCGGAGTGGTCGACCAGGACTACCGGCAGCCCGCCGTGAGACTAAAGGGAATGCTCAATGCCGTGACGGTCAATGCCCAGACTTTCCGGCCCGTTCCCTATTGCGACATGGGACAGGCCATGCGCGACCTGAAAAACGGCAAAATCAACGCGGTCCTGAACATCCCCCCGGATTTTTCGCGCTACGACCTCTCGGCCCAAAACCCCACGGTTGCCCTGATCGTCGATAATACCGACCAGTTCAGCTCTTCGGCCCTTACCACGAGTCTCACCGATCTGTTGCAAGCCTACGACGCCAAACCATCTTTTTCGCGCCGGAACCATGACGCGACACTTTCGGTCGTCGAAGTCTACCCCTATGTGCCCTATATCCAGTTTTTTCTGCCCGGAACCATCGTGCTCGCCGTCTTTATCTCCTGCATGATCGGAGGCGGTATAATGTACATAGACGATAAGGCGCGCGGCCTGCACGAAGGATACCTCACAACGCCTCTCACCAAATTCGATCTCATCATGGGGTTTAATCTCTCGGGGGCCATGAAGGCCATGCTCTCCGGTTTCGTGCTCATCACCATCGGCTCCCTTATCGCCGGGATACCGCACCCCCTCGATCCACTGCGCCTCGCGCGGATGCTGGTCCTGGTCGCCTTCACCTCGCTTGCGCTCATCAGCATGATGTTTCTCATCATGGTGCGGGTAAACGATCCTCTCGTGCCCCGGGCCATTTTCGGGGTCTTAAACGTCGTGCTGTTTTTCCCGAGCGGCGCCGTCTACCCCATACAAGCCTTTCCCGCCTGGATGAGGGACTTTAGTGTCATCAACCCCTTCACCTACGCCGTAGACGGATTCAAATCGCTCGTGTTGAAAAATACCGGCCTTACCGCTATCTCGGGCGATATCCTGTTTCTCGCCGCCTTCGCCCTCTTGTCCATGGCGGCGGCTACGCGGCTGTTCCGGAGAACGATCTAGGCTGGAGCAAAGAGCGGAAAAGCGGAAAAGCGCGGGGGCTTGCGCCCCCTGCACCCCCACGCCGCTGCGCGGCTCAGTTTGGCGCTTGTTGCGCCGGCCAAGGGCCGGCGCAACAAGCGCCAAGCGCTCGGCCCTCACGCGCTTTGCGCGTGAGGGCCGAATCCCGGGGGTGCAGGGGGCGAAAGCCCCTGCGTTTTTCCGCTCTTAAGCTCTTCCTCTTACAAAGGCGCGCGGTCTGCGCTCAGGCGTACGGACTGCGCGCTGTTCGTTGACGCCGCTCCGAATTCCTGCGCCCAGTAATAGTGGTAGGCAGTTGCGCCGTTTTCGGCGTCGCCAACGCCGGTCTGGGTGAAGGTGGAGTTCATGATGTTGGCACGATGGCCGGGGCTGCTGAAAAGGCATTCGAAGGCCTCGGCCGGTGTGGAGACACCGGCGGCCAGGTTTTCTCCAACCACGGAGACCGGGTAGCCGCAGTCGAAGACATTCTGCCAGAACTGCTCGCCGTCGCTCAATTCGTGGGCGAAATAGTTGTGGTTTGCCATGTCCGTTGCATGGCGCCGAGCGGCTTCGGCGAGCTGGTCGCTGTATTCCAGGGTCTGCAGTCCGTCGGCCTCCCGCTCGAGATTCACCAGTTCGAGGAGTCTTCGTGCATCTGAGACCGCGCCCGCTCCCCTGTCCATTTCTCCGGTACCCGACGGATATGCTATTTCCCGAATGATATAGTCCCGGGGATCGCTTGACACGGGATGTTCCATCACTGAGACGGGGCGAATCTGGATTATGGACGAGGGCAGATAGACCGAGCCGAAAACGAGGCCGTCGCGCACAACCAGGACCGCCCGGCCCCCTTCTACTCCTTCGATTGCGCCCGTCCACATCAAAAAGCCGTCAGGGCCGTGTACGTCTTGTTTTTGCAGGGCCGTCAGATGCAGGTTGTTAAAAAGTTGGAGCTGAATCGAATTCACGCTCGACCGGTATAAAAGCTTGTCCGGACTCAGCTGCGCAATGCGCTGCCTGAGGACCACGCGGCTTAGCGGCTGCAAAGTTGCGAAGGTCCCCGGAGTTATTCCGGAAGATTCACTTACCAGCAGCACCGAAGAGTGGGCGGCAGGCGCCAGGAACAGCAGGCTACAAAGGATGATGGCTGCACACAGTCGTGATTTCATGATGGTTTCCCCGCATCCGCATCGGCTGGACGGGCCATTCGGACCCTTGCCGGTTTTGGGTTGGACTCCCCTTGTGTTTACAGGGGGTCAGCGGGAAGTGAGGCAAACGCCATGCCTGCAGGGACTTTTGCGTCTATAACCAATTTATGCAGCCATATCAGTACCATATCATCGAGGTGCAAGGGACGCACCCATAGCGCTTGCCCGGGTCGATTCCGAGTGTGAGATTTAAATGTCACTTTGGTAATCGGAGATCGTAATTGGAGATGCGGAATCTCTCTTAATGAAAAAGCTAGGCAGGCGCTTGGCTCAAGTCAAGCGTGAGTAATCTGGCGCCTTCAGTCAAAGCGCCCTCGAGTCCCACGGGGAAGCCGTACTGGTCTACGACGCGCACTTGCCCGGCCATCGCGGCAGTGTAGAGGTTCTGATCGCAGGCGAGGAGGGCATGCTTCACCGTCATGCCCTGGTAGATGGTAACCCTTCGATCGTTTACGAAAACTTCGATCCGCTCGTTCACCCCAATCCTCCCGGGGTCAGTTTCTGATGATGATTCTGCTCGGGTGCGAGGCTCCTACGGGCGAGTTTTTTCGAATGTAATCGACGACTGCGTCGCGCAGCGATTGTTCGGTTGAAATGTTTCGACCGTGTTTGAACACGTCGAACCGGTCTCCTCCGGTAGCGAGAAAATCGTTTGTGGCGACCCGGTAGGAAGCGCGGTCATCGAGGGGCTTACCGGCGACTTCCACGGATACGATTCTTTCTCCGGAGGGTTTTGACAGGTCGTAGACCACGCGCAGCCCCGAGACCTGGAGGTTCACTTCGCCATAGGAAACGCTTTTTTCCAGGGCTTTTCGGACCTGACGTCCCGTCAAATCCATGGAGACGATGTTGTCATCGAAGGGCAGGGCGGTAAAGACTTCGTTCAGGGTTATCGGTCCTGCCGAGATTCCGGCGCGGATACCGCCCCGGTTTTGAAAGGCGATGCGAGCCCCCGATGCGCTTCGCATGGCGTCGGCGATCAGGTCGCCCATGCCGGACTCCCCTGTCGAACTCCTCTTGAGATCGGTCGATGCGGTCCCGATGGTCTTGGAGAATTCGGCACTTATCTTCGATTGATACGTATCGACTATACGGGCCACCACGGGATCGGGCGGGGCCGACTCGGGCGAAACGGGCAGCAGTTCGTTTTTACGGGTAAAGCTCACGATTTTCTTCGTCTGTGTGTCGAAGCCGATTTTCATGACCCCCAGATAGAGACCGTAGCACCCTGCCTGCACGATAACCGTGCCCGATTGGACCACCGGGTTCATAATTGCTGTGTGGCTGTGTCCGCCGACAATCAGGTCGATTCCTTTGACCTCTGTCGCCAACCGCTCGTCGTCATAGAGGCCGAGATGCGTAAGAGCTATCACGATCGAAGCCCCTTTGGACCTGACGGTTCTGATGAGAGAGGGCATGACCTCTCGCGGAAAGGCAAAGGTCAACCCGGTCAGGTTTTCCGCCTTGGTCGTGTAGCGTGTCTGAGGGGTGGTCAGGCCGATCACTGCTATCCGAACACCCTCTCTTTTGAGGATTATGTACGGCAGGACCCCTTTTATGGGTGTTCCCCCTGTCGTTAGTACGTTTGCGGAAAGCACCGGAAATGAAGCCCGGGAAATGATCGAGTGCAGCACGTCCTGCCCCCAGTCGAACTCGTGATTTCCCAGGGTCATTGCGTCGAAATGGAGGTAGTTCATGATTTCTTCCACCGGCTTTCCGTGGAAGATATTGGAAACCGGCGTCCCCTGGAACATGTCGCCCGCCGAGAGAAGAATCGTGCCCTCGGGGTTTGCAGCCCTTTCTCTTTGGATCATCGTGGCCAGGTACGCCGCTCCGCCGACTTTGCTCCCATGGTCGAAAATCTTGTGGCTCAACGGGGCGAAGGGAACGATATGCCCGTGGGTATCGTTTATGTGCAGGATGGTGAGATCGACTACATGGGCTTGCGCGGCGAAAGCGCTCGGGATGGAAGGCAGCAAAAACAGGGTTGCCGCAAAGATCGTGAAGGTTACATGTCTCAATCCGGGCGGAATTCGCATCTATTTTTCCCTTTCGATCCGGGCTACAGGCCGGCGCGCCGTCCTTGACAGCCGTTGCATTGGCAAGTATCCTCTGTTGGCGCGATGTAAAGGCATTTGGGTAACATATCATATTGGAAGGTGATTGCATTGGAAAAGATGCTGCAGGATAGAGTGGCCGTCATAACGGGGGCAGGAAGAGGCATCGGGCGGGCGACGGCCCTTTTGTTTGCGCGCGAGGGCGCAAAGGTCGCCGTGAGCGATATCGATGAGGCTCCGGCACAGGATACCGTAGCGGAGATACTGGAGGCGGGCGGCGAGGCGATTGCCTGTGTGGGCGACGTAACGGCCGCGGGATTTGCCGAGACTCTCCTTGCCGCAGCGGCTACGAGGTGGGGGGCGGTGCACATCCTTGTAAACAACGCGGGCTTTACCTGGGACGGCCTCATTTCCGGGATGAGCGACGAGCAGTGGGACAAAATAGTCGATCTGCACCTCAAGGCCCCGTTCCGCATGATCCGGGCGGCAGCGCCTCATTTTGTCGAGGCCGCCAAAAGGGAGATGGAGGCGGGAGGTGTTCCCGTTGCCCGAAAGATCGTCAACATCTCCTCGGTTGCCGGAGTCTCCGGAAATCCGGGCCAGGCGAATTATTCGTCGGCCAAGTCCGGGGTGATCGGTCTCACCAGGACTCTTTGCAAGGAGTGGGCGCGCTATAACGTCCAGTCCAATTGTGTGGCTTTCGGTTTTATAGACACGCGTCTTACGGGAGAAAAGGAAAAGGGAGTAAACGTAGAAATCGACGGCAGAAAAATTGCTGTGGGCGTTCCGGAAAAGCTTCGCCAGGGGTTCATACAGATGATTCCCGCGGGACGTCCCGGTACGCCCGAGGAAGCGGCAAGAGCTCTTCTTTTCTTTGCCTCTCCGCTTTCCGATTATGTTTCGGGCCAGCTTCTCGTCGCAGGCGGCGGCTTGACGTAACCCTCTCCACCAACCAGTCGCGGGCGGCGGGAAAACGCGTTGTACGCTCCTCTACACTGATTGGAGGCGTCCCATGAACGTCGGTCACTATCTTGCCTTGAATGCCGGGCGGCATCCTGAAAAATCCGCCCTGACCCATGAGGATCGGACCTACACCTATGACGAGCTAAACCGCGCGGTGAACCGTGTGGCCAACGGGCTCAAGGACCTCGGGATCAAAAAGGGCGAAAATGTCGCCCTGTTGCTGACCAATACGGATGCTTTCCCGATAAGCTATTATGCCCTGGCCAAAATCGGCGCGGTCATCGTCCCCATGAACTTTCGGCTCGTAGCGTCCGAGGTCGGCTATATTCTCAAGCAGTCCGAAAGTGTGGCGGTGATTGCCGACAGCGCTTTCGAACCGATGGTCCGGCAGGCCCGAAAAGAGGCGCCTGCTCTCAGGCACGTGATCGCAGTCCCCGCCGCGCAGCTCGAAGGGCACCTGTCGTTTGAAGAGATCTTTTCAGCCGATCAGGCCGAGCCCGGTATTGCCGTTCATCCCGAAGACGACCTGCAGATCCTCTACACTTCCGGCACCACAGGGCGCCCCAAGGGGGCACTGTTCGACCATCTGCGCACCGTCAAGGGAAACTTCGCCTTTACGGGGTCTTTGGGGTTGAGCGTCGAGGACCGGCTCCTCCATGTCGCACCCCTTTTCCATTCGGCCCAGTTGAATATTTTTCTCAATCCCGGGATCTTTCTCGGCGCCTCGCATTTCCTACTGCGCGAGTTCCATCCGGTCAGGGTGCTCGAAGCGATCGAGAAATACCGGATAACCTACTTTTTCGGCGTGCCCACCATGTACAACATGATGGTGCAGGCCGCAAAACCCGGGGAGTTCGATCTCTCCTCGATCCGCCACTGCGCCTATGGGGCCGCTCCCATGGCGGCGCCTCTGGTGCGCCGGAGCATGGATCTATTCAAAACGGAGCGGTTCTACAGCCTTGCCGGGCTCACCGAAGGCGGACCGAGCGGGGTCTATCTATCCCCCGAGGACCATCGGACCAAAATCGGATGCTCGGGAAAACGCCCTTTGCTCATGACCGAAGCAAGGCTTGTCGGCCACGACGGCGCCCCCGTGCCCGCGGGCGTGCACGGCGAACTGCTGCTCCGCAGCGAGATCATGATGAAGGGCTATTACAAAAAGCCCGCCGAAACCGCCGAAACGATCGTTGACGGGTGGCTGCACACCGGCGATGTGGCCGTACGTGACGAAGACGGCTTTCTAACGCTGGTCGACCGGCTAAAGGATATGATCATTTCGGGGGGCGAAAATATCTATTCGGTGGAAGTAGAAAACGCCCTTTACAAACTCCCGAAAATCCTTGAGGCAGCCGTGGTCGGCACCCCCGACCCCGACTGGGGCGAAAGGGTAAACGCGGTCGTGGTGTTAAAGCCGGGGGAGAGCGCAGAGGCGCGTGAAATCCAGGAATTCTGCCGCCTCCACATGGCCGGCTATAAAATCCCCCGCAACGTGTACTTTGTCGATTCGCTTCCCCGAAATGCATCGGGAAAGCTTCTCAAATACGAGATTCGAAGGCAGTTGAGCAAGAACCGCGGGCAGCCCGCCACATGAGCCGCGTAGCGGCGTGGGGGCAGGGGGCGCAAGCCCCATAAGCGCTAACTTGATAAAAATCTGTAGAGGGTGGCGCGGCCGACTCCAAGAAGCTTTGCCGCTCGGGATCGGTTCCCGCCTGCCCGGCTGATGGCTGCTGCCACCGTCTCCGGGGTTAGAAGCGGTTTCGGGCCGGGTTTTGACGTCGAACAACCAGCGCCCCGGATTTCAACGGGAAGGTGCTCCGCTGCGATATTGGGGCCGCGTGCCTTGACCAGGGCAAAATGGATCGCGTTTTGGAGTTCGCGCACATTTCCCGGCCAGCTGTAGTCCATAAGCACCGAGAGCGCCTCCCCGGAAAGCCTTCCGACCCTGCCGCCCTCCTGTGCCGCTTGTTTGAGGAAGTAGGTGGCCAGGAGCGGAATGTCGTTCTTTCTCTCGCGCAGGGCGGGAATCTTTATGGGCACCACGTTCAACCGGTAATAGAGGTCCTCGCGGAAATTTTTTCGCTCCATTTCCCGCTTGAGGTCCCGGTTGGTGGCGCTGATGATGCGTACATCCACCGAAATCGTTTTTTCCCCGCCGACTCTTTCGAAGGCTCGCGACTGGAGCACCCGCAGAAGCTTTACCTGCATGTGCATCGGAAGCTCCGCCACTTCGTCGAGAAAAAGAGTGCCCCCGTCCGCGAGTTCGAACCGGCCTTTTTTGTCCCGGATGGCGCCCGAGAAGGCGCCTTTGACATGTCCGAACAGCTCGCTTTCAAGCAGCCCTTCGGGCAGAGCGCCGCAGTTTACGGGGACGAAGGGCCCCCCGGCCCGAGCGCTCTCGTTGTGGACGGCTGCGGCCACTAGCTCTTTTCCCGTGCCGGTTTCCCCGGTTATATGCACGGGGTAATCGCTGGGCGAGAGGTTCCTGATCTGATCGTAGACCTCCAGCATTCTGCGGTCTTTGCCGATAATCCCCGAAAAACTCGTAAGTTCTCCGAGGCGGAGCTGAAGGCTGATGATTTCGGTCATATCCCGGAAAGCGGCCAAAACGCCGACAAATGCCCCTTCATCGTCAAACATTCCGGTGACGGACATCTCTATCTGGCGTAGCTCGCCTGAGCGGGTGGAGACATTCATCGTGTAGGAGTGATGTTCGAGTCGCTCCAGGGGGCTGCCGCAGAAGGAGCACTTTTTCCCGCAAAACGGAGCGCCGAAAACGTTATGACAGTCGCGCCCGATCACCTCTTCGCGCGAATAGCCCGTGATCTTTTCCGCCGCACGGTTGAAAAAGAGAATCCGGCGGTTCAGATCGTGGGCTATGATCCCTTCGAGCATATTGTCCAGAATGCTTTGAAGGTTTTTCTCCCGGGTCACAAGTGTTTCAAGCTTTACAGGACTCATCGATTCATCCGCTCATCGTCCACTGCCTACCGTTCACTGCTCACCGCTCAATTGCGCAAGCGAGTCGGTCATGGTCCGGATGTCCTTACTCTCCAACTGCACCTGCTGGAGAGCGCCGCCCTTATCCAGCCAGGCGGTTACCGGACCGGTGTCCTTGGGGGCGGGCGTGTTCCAGGCAAGTGAGCTCATTTTGCCGAACCTGTCAACCAATTGGATTGAGTTGGCCGCGTCCTGCGGTGGTTTTCCCGCCGGGTGGGCGGACCCGCTGATATATGCGGCGTTATGCATGAAGGCCAGAAAACTTTGAACCGCCCACGAATTCTTCATGGCTTTCGGGGCAGCGGTTCCCACGACTTTTCCCCATTTGCCGCCATTCATCAGGACAACATCCCCGCTGCCGATGGAAGTCTTCCACGCAATCTTCTTTATGTCTGAAGGCCGGGAGCAAAGAGAGCGGTCGACAAGCGAGTCGGCCGAGTGCGGGATGGAGGAAACAAAATAGGTGGAAAGAAGCACGGGGCACTGGAGCTCGGAGGAAGTGGTGACAGCCTGCTTTTGGCCGGGCTGCGGGAGCGCCACTTTCAGCTCCCGGGACTTACCGTCTTTTAGCTGGAAGGTGATGTCGATGTCCGGCGCAGAAGGCATGGCGCCATTTTTAAGAAAATTCGAGGCGCGCAGCCAGTGCAGGCCTTGCAGGAGCCTGTCGACCTTGTCGGTGCTGATCTTGAGAGCGGGCTGCCTCTTTGATTTCCAGATACTCGTATCGCCCTGCCGTTCGAGGTCGAGCTGGTCACCGTTTCGCCACTTTATCTCAAAGGCTTTCACCTGGTGAGGCTCCCACGAAAACAGTTCTTTTCTGCGAAGGTCCGTGAGATTTTTATTCAAATCGTCATAGGCCTGGCTGGAGATGAGGAAGACCTCGCCCTCTTTTCCGGCCCTGGCATAAAAGCCGGTCTGCGCGGGATTTTTCGATCCCGCCTCCAGCTCGAGCCATTTGCCGCCGGTGAGAAATCGGACAACAAGAGAGGGTTTATCGAGCCCGAAAGCCTTGAGGTCTCCGGTGGGTTTGCCGATTTTGCGCACCATCGAGACATGATGGAGGGTGGAAAGAAGACCGGTAAGCTGCATATTGTCCACCTGGGAGACGATAGGGCTGGAAATTGCCCACTTGTCGGTCTTTTTGAGACTTATGGTCTTGTCTTGTCCCGACCGGATGTCGAGTTGGCTGACGGTTTTGGGGGAGAAGGTGAAAACGAGCCGCGACTCTTTTGCCTTCGTGGCCGCCTTTTGCTTTTCCATCCGCAGCACGCCGTAAGTCGCCCCGAGAGCCAGCAGGACCAGAAAGTAGACGAAAGTAGAACGAAATTTCATCTCTGAGACCTCCTGATCCTGTAGACGGCTATGCCGGAAACCAGGACGGCAAGCGGCATCAGTATGAGTACCACCCAGAAAATCGACATCCCCTGGGAATTGGTGAGCATCAGGGGCTTATTCACCCCGGGTCTTTGGATGGTTATCAGTTTCGTTTCATTGGCAAGATAGTTTATCGTATTTAAGAAAAAGTCCCCGTTGCCGTACTGATTGAAGTACGAATTGGCGGGGAAAAGCGAGTTGCCTGCGACGACAAGTTCGCCCATTTTGGGATGCGGCGCGGCCGGAGTTTTCCCTCCCGCCGGCTGAGGCTGCTTTACCGGAATGGAGGCCATCGATACAAGGGGAACCGGCCCGGCCAGATCTTTGGTCTTATCGAAAGCCGCCTTACCCTCTTTGAGTTGGTCGAGATTGCGGTCCGCCCATGCGCTGGAGGAAGTGGAGGCAAGGGTTTGCAGTTCGATTCCCTTGGGCGGGTTTTTCATCGGGACAACCGACCTCGCGTACGGGTAGAAAGTGGGCTCGGTAAAATCCCGTGTGATCGGGCTCGTTCCGTATTGCATCACCACGGGGACCGTGGGGCTTGCCCCGAAAAGGCGGCTTAGCTGGTCGATCACCACGTCGCGATCGATCTGAAGGCCGTAGCCTTCGAGAAAATTCGTCATGCCGGTTTGTACGAGCGGGTCGAGCATCAGGAACACTTTTCCGCCACGCGCCAGATAGGCCGAAAGAATCTGCTGCTCCCGCTGGGGAATGGGCTTCTGGGGGCCTGCGATGACTACTGCGGCGGCATCGGCCGGAACCTCGTTTTGCTGCAGGAGGTTGAAGTCGGCGACCTTATAGTTGTCTTTTAGGAGCGCGGCTTTGGCGATGGAAAAGCCCTCGCGTCCGCTGTCGGTAATAGAGTGCTCCCCATGACCGCTCAGAAAATAGATCTCCTCACTGACCTTGCTTTGCAGCTTCAGAAGCGCGTTCGTAATGACCTGCTCATCGGCCGTCTGAACCGTCTGCTTTTTACCGTAGCCCTCCAGAATAATGGTCCCGTAGGTTTTTACGCCGTAGCTTCGGGTCAATTGCGGATGCGTATCCGGGTCGATCATCCGGTAGGTGATGTTTTTGCTGTAGTAGCAGTAGGTGTTCAAAAGGTCCTTTATCTTGTCCCTGCCCTGGGCACCGGGACCGCTCGTCGAGATGAAAACCTTGATCGCTATCGGCGAGTGTATCGTTTTGAGGATCTTTCGGGTCTGCTGCGATAGAGTGAAGGCGCCGGTACCGGTCATATCCACCCGCAGCGGCTTTTGTTGCGCGATAAGAATGATGAAAACCAGGATGAAGAAGAAAATCAGAGTCGAAACTATGCTGTTTGTGCCGTAAGCCCATTTGAGTTTGCGGCCGTTTTTTGCCGGCATTTTGGTTACTCCGTCGGTCTTTGGTTTCTATGCTTGGGCCAGGGGGGCGTGGGGGAGAGCAGGGCCTCACGGACCCGGAACGTTCCCCGCGTCGCCCGGCTACCCTCTCCAGCGATACGAGCTCATCTGCCTGAGCGTCAGGAAAAGGAAGAAAACCGAAAAAGCTACATAAAACAGTATATCCCTTGAATCGAGCAACCCTTTGGCCAACCCTTCGAAATGATCGGAGACCGAAAGGTATTTGAGGATGCTTCCGGCAACCGGGCTCACCGCGGATTTGGCCTCCCCTATGAACCAGAGCACGAGCAGGACGCCAAAGGTGATGATGGCGGCAACGATCTGGTTGCGGGTAAGCGAAGAGGCGAAGGTGCCAAGGGCCAGAAAAGAGCACCCCATGAGGAAAAGTCCCCCGTAGCCGCAGATGATGGGCTTCCAGGAGGTGCCCGCTATGGAGTGCAACATGATGACGCCGGGAAGTGTGGCTGCGATGAGGATGGCGAAGGTTGTGAGACAGGCTGCGAATTTTCCGACAACGGTGGCAAGATCGCTTACGGGGTAGGTGTAGAGCAGTTCGATCGTGCCGCTTTTAAGCTCTTCGGCATAGAGGCGCATCGTCAGAAGGGGGGCGACAAAGAGCATGACGACCCCGACGTTCCACAGGAAAGAGCGCATGAACAACCCTGTCAGGCTCACATTGTGGGCGATCTCGGGGTTTTGCGCGATCTGGTAGCTCACCATGACGATCTGTCTCAGGATGTAGTTGAAAAAAATACCCGCGATGAGAAGAAAAAAGAAAGCCACAACGTAGAAGATGGGCGACAGGAACATCGCGTGGAGTTCTTTTTTATAAATGGGCCAAAAACCTTTCATGATTCGGCTCCCTCCGGATTGTTCTCTTCGGTTACAAGCTGCATGAAGATATCTTCGAGGCTAAGCTGCACGGTTTTTAGCTCGAGCAGGCCGCACCCTTTTTGCACCGCCAGGGCCGCAATCTCGGGACGCATATCGACGGCGGGGTCCGTTTCTATCGTAAACTTGCTCGTTCCATTGCTCACGACGGAGACCTTCTGGACTCCGGACATGCTTTCGAGCGCCTGGGCAAACTCAGCGCCCGGCCCGCGCACCTCGAGAAGGATCGTCGCCGCTTTCTGCAGTTGGCTCGTGAGATTTGCCGGAGTGTCGGTAGCGACGATCTCGCCCTTGTTGATGATGATCACCCTGCTGCACAGCTGGGCCACCTCCGGCAGGATGTGGCTGCTCAAAAGAATGGTGCGATCTTCGCGCAATTCCTGGATGATGCGCCGTATCTCGATTATCTGTGTCGGATCCAGGCCGATTGTCGGCTCGTCGAGGACCAGCACGGAAGGGTTGTTCAAAAGTGCCTGGGCCAACCCGACCCGCTGCCGGAAACCCTTCGAAAGATTTCCGATTTCCCTGTCGGCCGTCTTTTCCAGCCCGCAGGTGGAAATCACGCGGCCGATTTCCGAGCGCATCTTCTTCGCCTCCACTCCCTTGGAACCGGCGGCAAAGCGAAGAAACCGGCGTACGGTGAGGTCTTTGTAGAGCGGAACGTTTTCGGGCAGGTACCCGATATTTTGCCTGATCTTTAACGAGTCCTCGATAACATCCAGCCCCTCCACCTTTGCCGTGCCCGACGTTGGAGGCATGTAGCAGGTAAGAATGCGAATTGTCGTGGATTTGCCGGCGCCGTTCGGGCCAAGAAATCCCACCACTTCGCCCTTCTCGATTTCAAAAGAAACATTTCTGATGGCCCTTCTCGGACCATAAAACTTGGTAAGTCCTTCGGCTTCGATCATTTTGATTCAACCTCTTCCTGAAGAAGCTTCACGTGTCCCGGCCGGGACGCAACAGGGTCTCTTTCCCCGGGCAAGACCGACCGGTTTATTATCTCCATTTCGGAGATTTTTCCAGTGGTTCATGGATTTTTTTGTATAGACAAGGGGTTATGGCGCTTTTGGATCAGGGAATGACAATGCGATCCTGGCGGCTCTCACGGATCGTTCTTGTGCCAAGGGAGGTCATGCAGGCCTGGCACAGATACTCGTGCAGCTCGCCGTCGGGAAGGACGAGCAGGAGTCGGCTGCGAACCGGCATGGCCTGCCGGCACCTGGGGCAGTAGAGGGCCGAGGCCCTGAATTCTTCGAATTGTTTGGGGCGAGCGGAAGAGACCATGGTCATCCTAAGAAGGGTTCAATTCGGGTTGGACGTTTGACAGCGTGTCTTTTTCGTGCTCCTTGTGACGGTTCCAGGGCCACTTTTTACCCTTGTGACTTTCTTTTTCGCCCTCGAGTTCCATGAACTCCCTGAGCAGTTCTTCCTGGCGGGGCGTAACCTGTTTGGGAATCCTCACCTCGACTTCGACAAAGAGATCTCCTCGACCGTACCCTCGCAATTTGGGGACTCCCTCGCCCGGAAAACGCACGACTTCCCCCGGTTGGGTGCCCGGCGCAACGGTCAGGGTCTTCTGCCCGTCGAGTGTGTCCATTTCTACCGTATCCCCGAGGATCGCCTGCAGGAAGGAGATGGATATCTTCGTGTAGAGATTGTCGCCGTCACGTTCCATGGTAGGATGGGGTGCGACCTCGACCCTTACGTACAGGTCCCCCGAGACCCCGCCGCGATAGCCGCTTTCGCCTTCCCCCCGCAGTCGGAGCCTGGTGCCCGAATCAACCCCGGCGGGAACCTTTACCTGGACGCGCCGTTTTTCTCGCAGCCGCCCCTGGCCCTGGCATTGTTTGCAGGGCGAAACCAGCACCCTTCCCGTTCCCTGGCATCTCGCACAACTCGTGGCGATTCGGAAAAACCCCTGCGACTGCACAACCTGGCCCGAACCCTGGCAGGCCGGGCATGTGGTCAGCTTCGTCCCCGGTTCGGCCCCGATTCCCGAACACCGCGAACAGGCCACCATGGTGTTGAGATCGACATCTTTCTGCGTTCCGGAAACGGCCTCTTCGAAGGTGAGGTGCAGCGTTACCAGCAGATCCTCCCCGGGCCGCTCGGCAGTACGCTGTTGCCCCTGCCCCCCGAAGCCGCCGAAGGAGAAAAAATCCTGGAAAATATCGCCAAACGAACTGAAGATGTCCTCAAAGCCCCGGAAACCGCTAAATCCGCTCCCACGCAACCCCTCATGGCCATACGCATCGTAGAGCTGCCTCTTTTGGGAATCGTGGAGCACCTCGTAGGCTTCTGCGGCTTCCTTGAACTTTTCTTCGGCTTCCTTGTCGCCCGGGTTCCGGTCCGGATGGTATTTGAGCGCGAGTTGCCGATACGATTTCTTGATCTCATCCTCGCCCGCCTGTCGCGGCACACCTAAAATCTCGTAATAATCTCTTTTACCCATCGAGACCGGTTTCCTCCTGGTGTCGAAACGCTTTCCTACAGGAAATTGGTTATTCAGCAGCACCTAATTCGTAAACATGACGCTCGCTCTTGTCAAGCCGGACAGGCCTTTGGCGCCCCGTCACCGGGAGGCGGAGCGCGCAACTCTATTCTTCCGGGGCGCTCTCCGACGGATGATCTTGCTCGACGAGTCCATCGGAGGCCTCATATTGAACCGAGGCGCCGAACATGTTGACTTCGTCGAGGATTTCCTGGAGATCGGACCTCTGCGCCTCGACTTCGGGCAAGGCCTCTTCGGCGGGAGCGGGCCGCAAATCATCAAACTGCCGGATGTTGTCCGGCGTAATGGTTGCCGCAGCGATCTCGCGCAAGGCCATTACGACTTCTTTATTCTCTTTTTCATTTTCAATGGTTGGCAGCGCATCACGGCGCAATTGCAATACGCGGCGAACGGCAAGATGGACGAGCGTAAAGCGGCTGTCCACATTGGCCAGACAATCCTCAACGGTAACGCGGGCCATAGGTGATCTCCCTCTGCATGGAAAGCCTTTGGAAACGAGAAAAAACGCAAATGCTGCCCGGGCCGGCCAAAAAGGCTTCCGAACTGGCGAGCGGGTCGGGCGGCATGAAGTGCCAACATTATCGAAACTCTCAGTATATATCGATAGTGCAGCTGTTCGCAATGTAAAAATCCTTGGACCCATCCGTTTCATTCAATATAAGCATGCAGCGCCAGGGGGGAAACAAATGCACATATCGAGTGACTCGACTGCAATTACCGGTATAATACCGGGGGGACGATTTTTAAACCGTCAGAGCGAAAACTCCAAAACCGATGAGATTGGAAAATATGGAAAAGGGTATACGAATCGCCGATTTGTTGGGGAATGAAGCGAAATGGCTGGGCAAAAGGGTGGTTGTGCAGGGGTGGGTGAAAACCAGGCGTGATTCCAAGGCTGGAGTAGGCTTTATCGAGCTGAACGACGGTTCGAGCCTCAAAGGCCTTCAGGTAATCACCGAATCGGAGGGCGGGGAGTACGGGGCGGTGCTCGCCAAAATCACTACGGGGAGCGCAATTCTTGCCGAAGGGGTCGTCTCGGAGTCTCCGGGCAAGGGGCAGAGCATCGAGCTTCGGGCCGAGCGCCTCCACCTCTATGGCGGGGCGGACCCTGCGACCTACCCGCTGCAAAAAAAGAGGCATTCTTTCGAGTACCTGCGCCAGATCGGCCATCTTCGTCCGAGAACCAACACGATAGGGGCCGCGGCACGGGTGAGGAGCCGGCTGAGCTTTGCGATTCACCAGTTTTTCCAGGAGCGCGGCTTTCACTACATTCACACCCCCATAATCACGGCAAGCGACTGCGAAGGGGCGGGGGAAGTCTTTCGGGTAACGACTCTTGACCCCGCGCGCCCTCGCGGCGAGGAGGCCGAAGATCCGTACCGGAGCGACTTTTTTGCAAAACCCGCCTTTCTTACCGTAAGCGGGCAGCTGCAGGCCGAGATCTATGCGCTTGCGCTCGGCAAGGTCTACACGTTCGGTCCGACGTTCCGGGCGGAAAATTCCAACACGAGTCGCCACCTGGCCGAGTTTTGGATGGTCGAGCCGGAAATGGCGTTCCACGATCTGGACGATAACCTGGAAACGGCCCTGGCCTTCATTAAATACCTGGCCGCGGCGGCGCTCCGGGAATGCCCGGAGGAGGTCGAGTTTTTCAGCCGCTTTATCGATCCGGAACTGGAAAAGCGCCTTCATAACGCCGCCGAGTCTTCCTTTGAGGTCATCACCTACACCGAGGCCGTAGATATCCTCAAAAAGTCGGGGGAACCCTTCGAGTTTCCCGTGGAGTGGGGGGGAGACCTCCAGGCCGAACACGAGCGGTATATAACCGAAAAGGTATTTGGAAAGCCGGTGGGGATCGTCAATTTCCCGAGGACGCTAAAGCCTTTTTATATGCGTGTAAACGACGACGAAAAAACAGTTGCCGCAATGGACATACTGGTTCCGGGGACCGGCGAGATCATCGGTGGCTCGCAGAGAGAGGAGCGGCTCGACGTGCTGCTCGAGCAAATGCGTCTTAAAGGGGTCGCTCAAGACGACTACCGCTGGTATATAGAGTTGCGTGAATTCGGCTCGGCCCCGCATTCGGGCTTCGGCCTGGGCTTTGAGCGACTCGTCCAGTTCGTTACCGGCATCCCCAATATTCGCGAGGTCATTCCCTTCCCGAGAACCCCCGGTCACGCGGAGTTCTAGGGATCAGCGAGCAGTGAGCAGAGGAAGAGCGGTGCTCTTCCCTCTCCTGTTCATTTTCTCTTTAAAACGAAAACCTGTTTTACCGGCAGGGCCCCGAGCACTTCACTCGCGTTTGCGAGCCGGGAAGGATCCGACTCCAGCTCTTCCCAGGAATTCAAGAGAACGCACTCCCCGTCCCTGCCTACCAGGATGGGGACGGTCTTTTTCGAAGGTTTTTTCCCCTCGTAGACCATCCCGCCCGGTTCTTCGGGCTTTACGAGTTTACACTCGACGCCGAACGAGTCGACGGTCTGGTACAGGGTGGAGGCCATGTAGGAATCCGGGGTAACTGGTTCTATCCTGCCGTTTTCCACTATGAATACCGAGGTGTCGCTTCTTTGCTCCGCCGTGTGGCCGTTTTCCGGTTGGACCGTGTGACCGCTTTCCGGTTCCGGCGTATCGACGATTTGCCTTTCGGCGGGGGCGCCGATTTGCGGTTTGGCCGCAATGGCCTCGATTTCTTCTGCGGTCTCGACTATCGTTTCCTTCTGCTCCTTTTCCAGAAAGGAGAGCTGTCCCTCTTTGGCCTTGGCGGCGTCCTTGCGTCTCATGACAAATCGCTCCTTGAATCTCCCGGAAGTTCTCAATATCTCGAAGGTTTTACCCAGTTCGTCCTGCCGGCCGCGCGCGCGCATGGCGTAGCAGTCCGAGCGGCACAGCATGCAGCGGAATAAAGGAATCCTGCACTCCTCATTTTTGCACCAGACGTATTGGGCCATCTAATTCACTCTGCTCGCGGTGGGGTCGATAACACCTGCCATTGTAACCCATTAGATTGGTGAATAATACAGAAATGGAGCGGGCAAGGGGGGGGTGCCTCGAAAAAATCGAGCCGAATTCTCTTGCTCCAAACCGGTGTTGTGTAAGAAAATAGCCGCACGGAGATTCCCCCTGGCCTGGAGATGCTATGAGATGGACGATGAAAAGCGGTCGCCGGATTACGAGAGTGTCCGCGCTGGTGTTTTGTGCCTTGATTACCGTGTCCTGCACGACGGCGGCACAAAGGGCGCAAAAGAGCAAGGAGGCCCTGGATGCCTCGCTCAAAGTGTTTAACAGCGACATCCGGTGGCAGGATTACCAGGGCGCGGCAGCCTTCGTTGCCAAGAGTCAGAGGGATCGCTACTGGGCGGAAGTCGAAAAGATGAAACGCGACACCCGAGTGACCGATTTCGAGGTGCGCGACGTCGTGTTTTCCGATAATGATCGGCTGGTCCGGGCGACCGTGCACTACAGCTACTGGCGGCTCGATTCCCCGGTTCTGCGAAGCGTGGACCTGACCCAGAGATGGCGCCGCCTGCCCGGCGACAAAGGAATGTGGACCGTGAGCCAAACCGGGTTTAGGAAACTCATCGGAGACTCCGGCGGAAAAACGGGACAGGATTAACGGGATTGACTGGAACAGGATGAAGAGCAACTTTTTTTGCGAAAAATCCCAATCCTGTAATCCTGTAAATCCTGTAATCCTGTCCAAAGGTTTTGTCCCTCCCTGCGGCAAGGGCGAAAGACTCGGACAGGATTACAGGATTGACAGGATGAAGAGCAAATCTTTCCCCGAAAAACCCAATCCTGTAAATCCTGTAATCCTGTCCAAAGTTTTTGTTCTCCCTGCGGTAAAGGCGAAAGACCCGGACAGGATTACAGGATTAACAGGATGAAGAGCAAATCTTTCCCCGAAAAACCCAATCCTGTAAATCCTGTAATCCTGTCCAAAGTTTTTGTTCTCCCTGCGGCAAAGGCGAAAGACTCGGACAGGATTACAGGATTAACAGGATGAAGAGCCAATCTTTCCCCGAAATCCCAATCCTGTAAGTCCTGCTAATTCTGTCAAGTTTTTGGTCACGGCCGGCCGGAAAATTTTGGCAATTGCGGTATAAGTGTTCTACACTGTTCACGTTTGCTCCGTGCCTGCAGGAAGGTTTTTTCTGCAGGGAGCAGACTCTCAGCGTGTGAGACTGGGGTTTGGCGCCTCAGGTGCCAAGCCCTGCAGTGTCCCGCACCTCTTTCCTTGCTTCTTCGAGAGCGACTCAAACAATAAGGAGAAAAGGCTAATGAGCGTTACGAAGGCTTTTCAGACCAGGAGCACCGATCCTGCGGTACGGGAAATGATGGGCAAAGCGGAAGGGATGGAAATAAGCACGGTGTGGGACCGCTACGAAGCCATGAAGCCGCAGTGCGGCTTCGGCGATACGGGACTGTGCTGCCGCCACTGTCTGCAGGGTCCCTGCAGGATCGATCCTTTCGGAAACGGTCCCTCGGTTGGAATTTGCGGGGCAACGGCCGATACGATGGTGGCAAGGGGGCTCGACCGTGCCATTGCGGCAGGGACCGCGGCCCATTCGGGCCATGCGAAGCACCTCGCCCACACCCTGCTGAAGATGGCCAGGGGCAAGACGAAAAGCTATTCGATCAAGGAGGCGGGGAAGTTGAGGGCTGTTGCCGCGCGCATGAACATCGCGGTGGAGGGCAGATCCGATAATGAAATCGCACTGGATCTGGCCGAGGCGGCGATGGCGGATTTTCATGAAAAAGAGACCCCGGTTCTCTGGGCGGCTACGGTGGTGAACCCGGAACGGGCGAAGGTCCTGGCCGCTCACGATCTTGTGCCCCGGGGAATCGATCATGAAGTTTCGGAGATAATGCACCGTACGCTCTACGGGGTGGACGCCGATCCCGTGAACCTGCTTCTGGGAGGTTTGCGCTGCGCGGTTGCAGACCTTGCCGGCTGTTACATGGCGACCGATCTTGCCGACATTCTTTTCGGCATCCCCAAACCCGCCGTAACGGCGGCAAATCTCGGGACAATCAAAGCGGATGCCGTAAATATTGCTCTCCACGGCCACAACCCTGTTTTGTCCGACGTCATCGTAGCAAGAGCCGGGTCTAAAAACGGGGCGGCCGTTGCTGCCGGCGCTTCCGGAATAAACATTGTCGGCATCTGCTGTACCGGAAACGAGATCATGATGCGTCACGGAATTGCCTCGTGCACCCACTCGGTCAGCCAGGAGATGGCGATCGTAACGGGCGCGCTCGACGCGATGGTTGTCGACTACCAGTGCATCATGCCTTCGGTGGCGACGGTCGCCGAATGCATGGGGACAACTCTCATAACCACCATGGATATCGGAAAGATCCCCGGCGCAAAGCACATCGAGTTTTGCGAGGAAGAAGCCGACAAGAAGGCCGATGAGATCTTTGATATCGCCATAGCCAATTTCGTCCGCCGTAAGGCTAAGCCGGTGCATATTCCGCAGGTAAAAACACCGGTGGTGGCCGGTTTTTCAGTCGAGGCGATTATTTCGGCCCTCTCGAGGCTGGACGAAAAAGAGCCCCTGAAACCCGTCGTCGATAACATCAAATCCGGAAATATCCGGGGGGTCTGCCTCTTTGCCGGCTGTAACAATGTGAAGGTTCCCCAGGATAATAATTTTGTGGTTATGGCGAAAAAGCTGCTCGCGGCCAACGTGCTCGTGGTGGCGACCGGATGCGGGGCGGGGGCGCTCATGCGTCACGGGTTCATGGACCCGGCCAACACCGACAAATTGTGCGGAAAAGGGCTGGCGGCGGTGCTGCGGGCCATAGGCGAAGCCAACGGTCTGGGAGGCCCTCTGCCGCCGGTTCTGCACATGGGGTCCTGTGTCGACAACTCCCGACCGGTGGCTCTCACGGTCGCACTGGCGCAATATCTCGGGGTGGATACGGACAAGCTGCCGGTAGTGGCTTCGGCTGCCGAGGCGGTTTCGGAGAAGGCCGTCTCGATCGGGGCCTATGCGGTGGCAGCAGGCCTTCCGACCCACGTGGGGGTGATGATTCCCGTTCTGGGCGGGCCTCTTGTCACCGAGGTGCTGACCGAGAAGGTAAAGGGGATTACCGGCGGCTACTTTATCGTCGATCTGGATCCGGAATCTTCCGCCGACAAACTGCTTGCGGCCATCGATGAGCGCCGTGCGGCCCTTGGGCTTTAGCGGGAAGGAGCGTGTCATGACTGAGCCAAAAGAAATACTGGTACGCCTGGATCGGTGCATGGGGTGCCATTCGTGCGAGCTCGCCTGCGCGGTCGCCCACTCGGAGAGCCGCTCTTTGTACGAAGCCCTTGCGGAGCGGCCCGGTCCGAAGCGCCGCGTGTATGTGGAGTCGGTAAGTCCTGCGATCCCTGTGCCCGTACTGTGCCGTCATTGCGAGGAGGCGCCCTGCATGCACGCCTGTATAGCGGGGGCCATAAAGCGCACCGAAGAGGGCGTGGTGATCACCGCGAGCGACAAGTGCATCGGGTGCTGGACCTGTGTGATGGTATGCCCGTACGGGGTGATCGGGCGCAATCTGGAAGAGCATAAGGCCTACCGGTGCGACCGGTGCCCGGATAGGGCGATGCCCGCCTGCGTCGAAGCGTGTCCGACAAGGGCGCTGGTCTATGCCGGCGTAACCGATTTTTCCCGCGAAACCCGCCGAACCGCTTCGGAGGCGATGGTGGGAGGCCAGGGAGGATAGAGATGGCACCCAGTGGGAAACGCTACGTCATTGCAGGGGCAAGCGCCGCCGGCATGGCGGCCGCCCAGGCCATCCGATCGCTCGATGCGCTCGGAACGATTACCCTTTTTTCCGACG
This sequence comes from Syntrophobacteraceae bacterium, assembly GCA_049964955.1. Taxonomy (GTDB): domain Bacteria; phylum Desulfobacterota; class Syntrophobacteria; order Syntrophobacterales; family Syntrophobacteraceae; genus SbD1. The sequence continues at coordinate 2,731 of JBMFWU010000017.1, read as the reverse complement.
AATCCGATGCACCCTACTTCAGACCGTTGATCCCCTTCTTGATAAGCCGCAGAAAGGTTGCTTCGGATATGGCCATGTCGGGTGAAGGGCCCTACATCGCCGCCGGCATCGATATTCGGCTCAACTGCCGGGTAAAGCGAATCGACAGCCGAGGGCAATCGATCACCCTTGCCGGTGGGGAAAGGGTCCTCTACGATAAGCTGCTGATCGCTACGGGCAGCCGATCCTACATACCGCCCGAGATCGAAGAAACGGGTGTGGAAGGCGTGTTTGCCCTGCGGACTCTTGCGGCGGCAAGAGTTGCCGCCGACCGTGCGGGAAATGCACGCCATGCCGTTATGCTGGGCGGCGGAATGCTCAACCTCAAAGTCGCCTTCGCTCTTTTGGAGCGCGGCCTCGAGGTCACCATGGTCGTTCAGTCCCCCCAGGTCCTTTCGCAACTGATGGAGCCCGACGATGTCTTTCTGATTCGAAACGCTTTAAACAAGGCGGGACTCAAAATTGTAACAGGCGCCTTCGCCCGTAAAATTCTCACCGACGGCGGCGGGGTAAGCGGGGTGCTCCTCGGCGACGGCCGTGAAATCGGCTGCCGGATGGTGTGTATCGGAAAGGGTGTGAGGCCCGAAGTGGGTTTCGATCACGACGGAATTGCGATCGACGGGGGTGTGGTAGTGGACGCATTCACCTCCGCGAGTGCTTCCAATGTCTACGCGGCAGGAGACGTCGCCGTGACCTTCGATCCCGTCACCGGCGGGCGAATCGTAACGGGTCTTTGGACAAACGCCGTCGAGATGGGGCGCTGCGCCGGGTTCAACATGGCAGGAAAACGAGTCGAATACGGAGGCACCTTCGGTATTCTAAACGCCACCCAGGTGGCCGATGTAGCGTTTGTGTCCATGGGAATCGTTCACACGGCCGGAAAAGACTTCGAAACCCACACTTTTCGCTCGGCCGGGGCGTACCGAAAAGTGGTTTTTTCCCCCGACGGGAAGACCCTGGTGGGGATTTTGCTGGTGGGCGATATCTCCCGGGCCGGCCTCTACCGCTTCCTCATCCGGGAAAAAAGGCAGATCGGACCGATAAAGTCCCACGTAATCGATCACACGCTCCACTACGGACACCTCGTGCGTCCGTGACAACTGAGCCGCCTAGCGGCGGAGGGGGCAGGGGGCGAAAGCCCCCGCGCCTTTACCCGTCGGGTGGAGGCCGTTTAAAGCCTGTTCAGCCCTAAATCAAACGGTATTATCCCCTGCCCCCCGCCGGGGGCTACCCTCGACCGGCGGCCTTCCGAAGCCATTTTTCAGCCTTCGCGTCGCTTTGCGTGACCCCCTCGCCCAATACATACATAAAGCCAAGCTGCTCCTGAGAGGCAACATCACCCTGCAAGGCGGCGTTTCGGTACCATTTGGCGGCCATGGCATCGTCTTTTGCTACACCGATCCCTTCCCGATACATCTCGGCGAGCAGAAACTGGGCGGCCACATTGCCTTGCCCGGCGGCCTTTAGAAACCAGGCTTGAGTATCCGTGTCGTCCTGCATCAAGGTATTAATTTTGGTGTACGCATCTCCCAGTTCCACGCCGGCCGATTTCTCAACCTGACGTGCGCCCCTTTGGAGCCACATAGCGGCTTTTGCGCTGTTTTGCTCGATTCCTGCACCTCTTTTATACATCATGCCAATGAAAAATTCGGCGCTCGGCAGGTTCTGCTTCGCCGCTTTCCGGTACAATGCCGCAGCCTTCCCATCATCTTTGGGTACGCCTTTGCCATCCTCAAAGAGTAACCCAAGTTCTTCCTGCGCGCCGGCAAGCGACTTGTCTGCAGCTTTCCCATACCACCGCGCAGCTTCATCGTAATTTTGAGGCAACCCCTTGCCCGATTCATACATTACCCCGAGATCGTATTGCGCATCGGCACTCTCCCGATCTGCCGATTTCTGAAACCAATGAGCAGCTTTCAGATCGTTTTTCTGCACACCTTTGCCTGTTCGGTACAGAAGTCCGAGCAAGAATTGAGCGTCGACCAAACCCTGTCCGGCTGCCTTTCGGTACCATTCAGCCGCCTTACCGTAATCTTGGGGCAAGCCCTTTCCCAATTGATACATAACCCCGAGAGTGAATTGCGCGTTGGCGTCACCCTGATCGGCCTTTTTCTGAAATAAGTTGACCGGATCCGAAACATTTTTCCCCGTGCCGGTCCCTTTTTTGATCTTGAGTTTTAGCGCTGACTCGACATCTGCATATCTTTTGGAGGCCGCGGCCTGTAATTGTCTGTTTAAACCATTATCGGCGTCATGAAATGCGGCTATGATGCCGTAGGCCGCAGCATCCACTGTGCTCGCTTTCTCGGTTCCGGAAGTTTGCCCCGTTTGCGTTGCGAAAGTGGCAGGCTCTTTTGGGGCGCTACTCGCCGCTCCCGGCGAGTTGTTGGTTCCCGTCGCCGTAACGGCCTCATCGATCACCGCCGGCGAGGTCGGCGCCCCCTGCGAGTCGCCGGGACTTGTCGCGCCGGCGTTATTTCTGTCTTCCAAGTCTTTTTGAGTGGAGGCAGGAGATTTATTTGGATCATGGATTTCGAAAATATTAATTCCATCGTAATATCCCTGGTTATGAGCATTATTAGTGGATATATTCATAGGTGCACTATTAAACGGACCTTCCGCAGCATGTGTATTACTGACAAGTGATGACACCTGTTGCAATGCCTGCGATGTACCGGTGGTATTGACAGGA
>JBMFWU010000016.1:33996-51508 GCA_049964955.1 Syntrophobacteraceae bacterium | reverse complement strand
GCCCACTGTCGTCAATGTCGATTTTCGCCCCGGTCTCGGCAACGATGGCGCGGATGACTTTGCCTCCCGGGCCGATAACGTCGCGGATTTTATCCGGATTGATCTGAATGGTCTCAACCCTGGGGGCGTAGGGAGAAAGTTTCTGCCTGGGGATGTCGATGGCGTTTTTCATTTTTCCCAGGATATGGAGCCGGCCGCTTCTGGCCTGATCGAGGGCTTTTTTCAAAATTTCGGCGTTTACTCCCGAAATTTTCACGTCCATCTGGAAGGCGGTGACGCCCTGTTCGTTTCCGGTGACTTTGAAGTCCATATCTCCCAGGTGGTCTTCGTCTCCCAGGATGTCGGAAAGAACGATAAACTCATCTCCTTCTTTGACAAGCCCCATGGCGATGCCGGCTACGGGGCTGCTCACCGGTACCCCTGCGTCCATGAGGGCCAGAGAAGAGCCGCAGACGGTGGCCATGGAGCTCGATCCGTTGGATTCGAGCACCTCGGAGACGATGCGGATGGTGTAGGGGAATTCGCCGTTGGCAGGCAAAGAGGGCTTTACGGCCCGTTCGGCCAGTGCCCCATGGCCGATTTCCCTTCGCCCGGGACCGCGCAGCGGTTTTACCTCGCCGACCGAAAAGGGCGGAAAGTTGTAGTGGAGCATGAAGGACTTGAAGGTCTCGCCGGCGAGGTTTTCGATTTTTTGCTCATCGGAGGACGATCCCAGGGTCACGACGGCGATCACCTGCGTTTCCCCCCGGGTGAAAAGAGCCGAGCCGTGGGTCCTGGGAAGCTTTCCCACCTCGATGGAAATGGGCCTGACCTCATCGAAAGCTCGTCCGTCGATCCGTCGGCGTTCCTTCACCATCATGGTGCGGACCACCTTCTTTTCCAGGTCGTCGAGGAGCGCGTCGATCTCTTTTTCCCTGCCTTCATAGTCAGCGGCCAGCTCTTCTCGTACGCGAGCCTTGAGGGCCTTTTTGCGATCGCGTCTTTCGAGCTTGTCGGCCGTCGTCATGACTTCGGCCATATCGGCCCGGGCCAACTGGGAAACTCTTTCGACCAGGGTCTGGTCGACCACCACCTCGGGCGGGGCCGTCTTTACGGTCGCCACAAGCTCGCGCAATTCTTCCTGTGCGTCGATCAGAGGCACGATCGCCTGGTGAGCGCTCATGATGGCGTCGGCAATGTCCTCCTCGGGAACGAATTGGGCGCCGCCTTCAACCATGACGACGGCTTCCCTGCTGCCGGCCACGACGATGTTCATGTCGCTTTGCTCCAGAACGGCCGCCGAGGGATTGATAACGAATTCTCCGTTGACCCGGCCCACACGCACGGCGGCAACTGGTCCACCGAAAGGTATCGAGGAGATGTGCAGGGCCGCCGAAGCGCCGGTAAGAGCGATCACGTCGGGCTCATTTTGCATATCCACCGACATGACGGTTGCGATTACCTGAGTTTCAAATCCCCACTTTTTGGGGAAAAGAGGACGAATGGGCCGATCGATGAGGCGCGAGGTCAACGTCTCTTTTTCGCTCGGGCGGCCGATTTCCCGGCGGAAAAAACTTCCGGGAATCCGTCCTGCGGCATAGCTCATCTCCTGGTAGTCGACCGAAAGCGGGACAAAATCGATCCCTTCCCGTACCCGGTCTTCCTTTGTCGCCGTGACAATGACAACCGTATCTCCGTATCGCATCAGGACGGAGCCGCCGGCCTGTCTGGCCACCTCGCCGGTTTCGAACCGAAGAGGTCGTCCGCCAACCTGAACTTCTACTGTATGTTTCATCTATCTTCCTTTTATATTCGATAATGGGCCCGACTCCAGCGAGGGAAGGGGCAGCCACGGGCCGCTAGCGGCGTAACCCGAGTCGCTCTATCACGCTGTTGTAACGGTCGAGGCTCGTTCGTTTCAGATAATTCAGCAGTTGCCTGCGCTGGCCGACCAGCTTCAAAAGACCCCTGCGGGAATGATGATCTTTCTGGTGGGTTTTGAAGTGCTCGGTCAAATAGGAAATTCTTTCACTGAGAAGAGCAATCTGCACCTCGGGAGAACCCGTATCGGTGGGGTGCACTCTGAAACCATCAATAATTTCCTTCTTCTTCTCTGGGGTCATTACCACGGCTGTATTCCTCCTTGCTGTTTCACCTGTGTTTTCTGTTGAGCTGATTGATTCGTCCTGTCGCCCGAAATTTCCCTTCCGGTACGCGACCTCAGAAAGGGAATACCCGCAGGCGGCGAGTTCCGCCGGGCGCCGGATTGGGCCACCACAAAGCAGCCAGCCGGTCCTCACCCGTAACAATCCGCACTGCGTTGGGACGTGCGTAATAAATTTCCTTGTGTTCTCTTTCCCATGCAGGGTCGAGCTGCCCGTTTCGAAGCAGGCCCAAGAGTCTGCTCTCACTCATCGGTGCAGCCGGCAGATGAGAAAGCGCCTCGTTTAAGGGGATAATGCGCCCTGCCGCAGAGGGGGCTGAAAAATCCTCCTCGAGCCGAATCGCCCGATCCAACGTAAAAGGTCCGACCCTGGTGCGCCGCAAGGCCGAAAGATGCGCTCCGCTCGAAAGTTTCGCGCCGATATCGGAGGCAAGCTGCCTGATGTAGGTGCCCTTCGAGCAGGAGACTTCGATCACGGCTTCGGGCCATCGGAAAGATTGCAGCTCTATCGAGTGAATGCATATCTCCCGTTCGGGCTGCTCGACCTCGATGCCCCGGCGGCTGAGTTCGTAGAGCCTGTGGCCGGCGACTCGTACTGCCGAAAACCGGGGAACGGTCTGCAGGCATACGCCTGAAAAAGTCCCCAGTACCTCGGATAAATCATTTTCGGAAAAGGTGTGGTCGCTTCGCGCGATCACCTCTCCGGTCTTGTCCAGGGTGTCGGTTTGGACCCCGAAAAAAACAGTTGCCCGGTAGACCTTTTCCAGCTCCAAGATCTGGTCGGCGGCGCGGGTGGCCTCATCCAGGCACAGGACGAGAACTCCTGTGGCAAACGGGTCCAGTGTCCCGGTGTGGCCGATCTTTCGGGGCTTGAGCATCCTTTTCACCACCGCGGCCGCCTTGGCCGAGGTGATCCCCTCGGGCTTGTCCACAACCAGGACCCCGCCCGCACCACGCGAGTCGCGGCCCGTCAGCCTGTTGTCTTCTTGTATTTCCCGTCCCGTGTTCTCGCACATCCGCTTTCGACCTTCGACCTCGACTCTTATTGTCCGTTTATATAGCTTACAGTCTTTGCGATAAACATGGAGCGGACCGAACGGAGTTCGCCCGGGATCCTGCATGCCGCCGCCTGCTTGTGCCCGCCTCCCCCATGGAGCTGCGCAAGCCTGGCAACGTTGATATCTCCCCGGGATCGCATGCTGATGTGTATCAAGCCATCCCCGACCTCCCGAAAGAGTATCGCCACATCCGCCGATTTTATCGAACGCAGATGATTGATGAATCCCTCGCTTTCCACGTAGTTGGACGAGGAGTTCGAGAGCATCGATCGACTCAGTTCGGCGGTCACTATCCGGGAGGAGGCATGGAATTCCATAGTGCCCAGTACCAGGGCGAGCAGTTTGAGCTTTTCCGGGGTCGCCGAATCGTAGACCTCGCCGGCGATACGAGCCGGGTCCGCCCCGAATCCGGCCAGTGTCGAAATTATTTCAAAAACGCGTGCGTTGGTGTTGGAAAAGCGAAACGAGCCCGTGTCGGTAAGAATCCCGGTGTAGAGCGCGGTTGCCAACGCCTTGTCGGGGGCAAGCGACAGGCTCATGCAAAGGTCGAAGAGCATCTCGCAGGCGCTGCTTGCCGAGGTCTCGATCCAGTTCACATTCCCGAACGGCTTGTTTACGAGATGGTGGTCGATATTTATGAGAAAGCCTGCCCCCTTGACCGATTCGAGAAGCTTTTCCCCCACTCGTTCCAAATCTCCGCAGTCGACGAGAATCGCCGCCTCATGGTCTGCCGGACCGGGAGGCTTGTTGCGGATTTCCCGCACATTGGCCAAAAAACCGTATTCCTGGGGATAGGGGTCCTGGGTGTAGGCGACGACGCTTTTGCCGAGCCGCCGCAAAATGAGCTGCATCGCCACAAGGGCGCCCATCGCATCCCCGTCCGGATGGACGTGCGTTGCGATCATGAAGCGGTCGTAATTGCGGATGGCCGATATCACTTCCCTGATTTTAGCGCTTTTAAACTCATTCATCTTTATGCAGTTCTTTTAGCAGTCTTTCCATCTTGTCTCCGTACTCGAAAGACGTGTCGTATTCGAAATCGAGCTGGGGAACATAACGGAGGCTAAGCCTGCGGCCCAGTTCACTGCGCAGGAACCCCTTGGCCTTGTCCAGCCCCGTAAGCGCGTTTTTTTTTGCGGCCTCATCGGCATGCCCCCCCATAATGCAAAAGAAAATCCGGGCCTGCCTGAGGTCTCCCGTAACTTTTACCCCGCTTATGGTAATGTTTGCCACACGGGGGTCTTTCAGCCGCCGGAACACCAGTTCGGCGATTTCCCTCTGAAGCAGGTCGGCTACTCTGTCGGAGCGTTTATATTCCATAAGTTGCCAGTTGTTAGTCTCTGGTCAGACGTTTATCAGTTCCACTTCCCGGCTCACCAGTTCAGCCAGGCCGAGCGCGTCCATGAAATCGATGATGCGGTCCAGAAGCGAATTGAGTACTCGCCCGTCGTTTCCAATGGCGGCAATGCCGATGGAGGCCTGCCAATGGGCGTCCTGGTCGGCGACTTCGGCAACGGAGACATTGAAGCGGCTGCGACTCTTTTCGACCAGGCTCTTTACGATTCTCCGCTTATCCTTTAGCGAGTGGATTTCGTGGAGTCTAAAAACCACCAGGGCCACACCAACGGTCATGAATCACCTCAGGAACCGGCTCTTCGGTCGTGCTCGGGTTCATAGACCTGCTTTATTTCCTGGATCTCATAGGCTTCAAGGATGTCGCGTTCCTTGATGTCGTTGAAGTTTTCAATGCCGATGCCGCATTCAAACCCCGCCTTGACTTCCTTCACGTCGTCTTTGAAGCGCCTCAGAGAACCGATTTTTCCATCATAGACCACGACATTGTCGCGCAACACTCTTGCCCGGGCGTTTCTTTCCACGTGCCCGTCGAGAACCGAACAGCCGGCGATCATGCCGATCTTGGGAACATGGAAGGTCTGGCGCACTTCGGCCCGGCCGATGACGTTTTCCTTGTAGATGGGCTTGAGCATGCCCACTATGGCGCTCCTGATGTCGTCGAGGAGTTGATAGATGACATCATAGTAGCGAATATCGACCGTTTCCTGTTCGGCGAGTTCCTGCACCTTGGAGTCGGAGCGGATGTTGAAGCCGATGATGATGGCGTTTGAGGCCGAACCGAGCATGACGTCGGTTTCGGTGATCGCCCCGGTGCCGTTGTGGATGATGTTGATCCGCACCTCCGAGGTCGAAAGCTTCAGCAGCGAGTCGACGATAGCCTCCAGAGAGCCCTGCACGTCGGTTTTTACGATGAGTTTTAGCTCTTTTACCTCGCCATCCTGTATCTGATTGAACAGGTTTTCCAGTGTGATCTTGCTCGTACGCGAGAGTTCTTTTTCCCGGAGTTTCAAAAGCCTGTGCTCGGCAACGGTTCTGGCCTGCTTTTCATCGGCCAGAACGATGAAGTCGTCACCGGCATTGGGAACGCCCGAAAATCCGAGGACTTCGACCGGAATGGAGGGCAGGGCGGCGTCGATGCGGTGGCCCCTGCCATCGAACATGTTGCGCACGCGGCCCGCATAAATTCCGCACACATAGGCGTCGCCGGTCTTTAGCGTTCCTTCCTGCACCAGCACGGTGGCCACGGGGCCGCGGCCCTTATCCAGTTTGGCTTCGATGACTCTGCCCCTGGCCATCTTGTTCGGATTGGCTTTGAGCTCGAGCAGTTCGGCCTGCAGGAGCACCATCTCGAGCAATTCCTCGATCCCGACCCGTTTCTTTGCCGATATCTCCACCATAGTGGTCGGCCCGCCCCATTCTTCGGGGACCAGCCCGTGTTCGGAAAGCTCGCGTTTTACTCTATCGACATTGGCGTTGGGCTTGTCGATCTTGTTTATGGCGACAATGATCGGGACCTCGGCGGCCTTGGCGTGGTTGATGGCCTCGATTGTCTGTTGCATGACGCCATCGTCGGCGGCTACCACCAGGATGACCGTATCGGTCACCTTGGCGCCTCTTGCGCGCATTGAGGTAAAGGCCTCATGGCCGGGAGTGTCTAAAAATACGATATCCCCTTTATCCAGTCTTACGTGGTAGGCCCCGATGTGCTGGGTTATGCCTCCAGCTTCGCCTTCGATCACCTTGGTGTCCCGGATCGCATCGAGCAGCGAGGTCTTGCCGTGATCGACGTGGCCCATGACTGTTACCACCGGGGGCCTTTGGAGCAATTCTTCGGCCCGGTCTTCTTTCATCTGCAAAACCTCTTCTTCTTCGAAGGCGGTCTTTTCCACTTCGAATTCGAAATCGGAGGCGACGAGTGAGGCGGTTTCGAAATCGAGGGCCTGGTTGATATTGGCCTGGATCCCGAGCAGCAGCAGTTTCTTTATGACCTCGTTTGCCTTCATGCCCATCTGCCGGGCAAGATTGGCGACCGTAATGGCTTCATCGATCTTGATGCGCTTGCGTCCGACCTTCTGGACGACAGGCTCGGGCTTGGGTTGTTCCCGGAACGATTGTTTGCCGCCCCGTCCCCTGCCGCGGTCGTCCTGGGCGGCCAGCTCTTTTTTCGTATACAGATCTTCTTTTTGAAAGACCTCCTTGCGGCGGGCCGTTTTGGTCTTGTCGGTCTCTTCGGGCTTTTTGCGTTTCTGTTCCTTGGGGGCAGGCTCGGCACTTTCGGTCCCCCTGGCCATGAATCGAGCGGCCAGATCTGTGAGGTCGGGTTCCTGCTCCTCTTCGCCCTCTTCTCCCATGAGTTCGGGGAGTTTGATGATTCGTGCGGGTTCTTCCCGTTTGCCCTTCTTGCGCCTTCTTTTCTTGCCTCCCCGTTTGCGTGCGTCTCCCTCCTCCTCTTCCTCGGTGCCGGGAGCGGCCGACTTGGGCAAGACGACTCTTGCGGGCGTCTGCGCCTCCGGAGGGGGCACCGGTACGGCCGGGGGCGGCATGACCGGCTTCTCTGCGGGCCTGCCCGGCTCGGCCTTCGCCGCAGGTTTCAACTCTTCCCGGGGTGGTGGTGGGGCAACGGGTTTTTGCTCGATAACGGGCGGCGCAGGCTTAATGATCCTCGCCGCTTCGAATTTGCGTTCGGGATGCACCACCGGTTTCACCTTTTCGGGGATTTCTTCGGCCTTTACGACCGACTCAACCGTCTCGGCCGACTCAACCGCCTCAACGGGCTCGACCGGTGCGCCCGTCTCGATCGGTTCGGGCACGGAAGCGCTCATTTCGAGAGGGGGGGCGGCAGGTTCTTCGGGTGCGGGGGGCTGGAGAACAACCGGGGCGGGTGCTTCCACGGGAGGTTTTTCCAGGACTGCGGCCGGCGCTTCTTCCGGGATGGCTTCATGGGCCTCCACCGGGGGTGCTTCAGGCTCGGGCTCGACTTTTTTGCGCCTTCGGATTACTTCCCGACCGATGCGCTTTTCTTCGACCTTTTCGGCCCCGGACCTCACATCGGAGAATTGCTGCCTGATCTTTAGCACCGCATTTTCCGTAAGAGGGCTCATGTGGTTTTTTACCTGGAAGCCCAATTTCTCGATTCGCTCGATCAGGTCTTTGTTGTCAATGTTCAACTCTTTTGCGAGTTCGTGCACCCTGAGTCTCGTCATCAAAGATTCCCCCTTTGAAACGCTTCTTTCTTCTCTATTCATTTACCCTCCGGGCCGCTGCGACCCCGGCCCCGGTTTTCGTTCTTCGGGCCCTTCGGCACGTTGATTTCTTTCGCCTTGTTTCGGAAAGCGCGCTGCAGGCGTCTGTCCAGGCGAAGACCCGGTAGACACTCTCGACAGGCATAAGCGCCTCTTCCCGTGCACTTTGCGCGGGGGTCCTCAACGATCCGCCCGCTTTGCGCATCCAGACCAAGCCGCGCCAGTTCGGCCTTGGGCCTTTTGCACTTGCACACAAGGCAGGTGCGAACAGGTATGTGGCCGCGCTTCACCAGTCCGGCTTACCCTTCCGGAGTCTGGTCGGAGTCGGCATGCATTTGCGGCGGCTCCGCGGCTTCCTGCGCGATTTCCTCTACAGGCTCCGCCTCGGGTGAACTCCCGGCTTCCTGCACCACTTCCTCTTCGGGGGGGGCACCGGCTTCCTGCTCGTCGGCAGGGGCGGCCCCCGGGGTGTCCTCTGCCCGCAGAAGCCCCCGGGCCTCGGTTTTCATCGTCTCCAGTGTGGACGCCGAAAGACGGGTGGTGTCTTCGAGTTCGAGCGCCGAAGCCTCCAGGAACTCCTCAATCGAACCGATCCCCGATTCGTAGAGCTTGTCCGCCATCTCGGAGGAAAGTCCGGGGATACGCAAAAGCCCCTGGTAGCCCGCCTGCTTTTGCCGTTCGTACCGGCTCTCGCTCTTTACGTCTATGCGCCAGTTGGTAAGCTTGGAGGCAAGACGTACATTCTGCCCCCTTTTGCCAATGGCCAGAGAAAGCTGATCGTCGGGTACGATGACTTCCATGTTCCGGTTGGCCTGGTCCACGATTACCTTGGAAATAATGGCCGGAGCAAGAGCATTTACCACGAATTTTGCGGGGTCCATGTTCCAGGGGATAATATCGATCTTTTCGCCGCGAAGTTCCTGGACCACATTCTGGACCCGGGTCCCCTTCATCCCCACGCAGGCGCCTACAGGATCGACGTCGGAGTCTTTGGAGATAACGGCGATCTTTGCCCGCGATCCCGGTTCGCGCGCCGCGCTGATTATGCTGACGATCCCCTCGCTTATCTCGGGCACCTCGGCATGGAAAAGCTGGATCAAAAAATGGGGATGTGTCCGGCTAAGAACGATCTGCGGGCCTTTGCTGATCTTTTTTACCTCGAGCACAAACGACCTGATCCGGTCTCCCTGCCGAAAAATCTCTCTGGGGATCTGTTCTTTTTGCGGCAGAACCGCTTCGGCCTGGCCTACGTTCACCAAAATGGATCCCTTGTCCACTCGCTGCACAAGGCCGTTTACGACCTCGCCTTTGCGGCCTTTGAACTCGTCATAGACCACTTCCCGCTCGGCATCCTTCATCTTCTGGATGATTACCTGCTTGGCCGATTGTGCCGCAATACGACCAAGCATCTCCGTATCCATCCGGATACCCAATTCGTCCCCAATCTCAGTCTCGCTGTCCAGCTTCAGCGCCTCGGCCAGGTCCACCTGCTTGTCCGGGTCAACGACCTCTTCGACCACTTCCTTGAACTGAAAGGCCTCTATTTCGCCATATTCCTCGTTAAAGGTCACGTCCAGGTCCAACCTGGCCCCGTAGCGTTTCCTGATGGCCGACTTGATGGCCTCCTCAAGAGTCTGTATGAGGGTCTGCCGGTCAATGCCCTTTTCTCTGCTGACCTGCTCGATCAACCGTTTGAGTTCGCTGGCCATATATAGAAAATACCTCCATCCATTAAGGATAATCCTTTTCTCACGCCGCCGGTCAGCGCGATTTACGCTCCAAGGATTCAAAATATAACAGCCTGGCCCGTTCGATAAGCTCCATTGCCAGCAGGTAGTCCTGCGAATCGCACTCCACTACCACCCCCGCCGGGGAAGCCTCCTTGAGAGCGCCTTTGAAATTCCGGCGGTTTTGCACAGCAGATACCGTCTTTACTTCAATTATATCGTCAAGGTGCTTTTGAAAATGCTCCAATTTTCGCAACGGCCTGTCTATGCCCGGCGAGGAGACCTCCAGGTTGTAGGCCGTCGGGATCATATCGGTCGCATCGAGCAGGTCTCCCACTGCGCGGCTGACTCGGGCGCAGTCCTCAACGGTTATCCCCCGGTCGCTGTCCAGAAAGATGCGCACCACCCATCCCATGGATTCCCGGCGATATTCGATGTCCAGGATCTCCATGCCAAGAGCGCCAATCACCGGCTCGGCAAGACGCCACAGGTCGCCGACCAGTTCGCGCGGGTCTCGTTTCAGTTCCTGAGTCAACCTGCAAGCCTCTTCTCGCTAAAAGCGCGTGCAAAAAAAAAGTGGGTCCTAAAACCCACTTCTCCCAGCAGACCGACAATGTTCAAATTCCAGTTAGGAACAAACGTTAACTTAGAATCCAGAATAGTTGTCATCCACTTATCGAAGCGGGCCCGGACTTTCAAGCCCCCTCAAAAAGGGAAACCCTTCCGCAAAAAGAAGGGAACATTTCTCGACCTGGAGCGGGCGACGGGATTCGAACCCGCGACCCCAAGCTTGGGAAGCTTGTGCTCTACCAACTGAGCTACACCCGCAAGTGAGCCGGAATAATGTATTCTACCGGATGCCCGCCGAAAGGGTCAAGCGAAAAGAAAAGGCGAAGGGCAAAAGTCATATATCATCTGCGCATGATCACTGGTCGAAGGTCCAAAGTCAAGGGAAAAGCGAACAGTCGAAAAGCCTCCAGGTCTTCGAGGTTTGGTTGTGAAAAGGCTGCGACACGTTCGTCTGTTATTCCTCGCGTCGGTTGCTCGCACCCCCGGTTTGCCCGAGAAGCCCCATGGTGAGCCCGTCGGCCAGAAGGGCGCCGATGGTTTCGATGCTCTTTCGAAACGGGGTGTTTCGTACATACCTCCAGCGCACATCCCCGCTGAAATGCTCCGGCATCTTGAGATTGTAGAGAACGGGAGGGGAGAGTTTTCCCCAGTCGCACGCATGGACCCGCAACCAGGCGTCGCCCGAAGGGGCTATATCGGTCAGGTATTCGATGGCGACCTGGCCGTTGTCGAAAATTGTCGTAGTGAGCTTGCGGCCGGGTGCAAAGCTTCCCAGTGCCGCATCCGGCAGTACCTCCGCCAGACGCCAGCCGGAAAGAATCGCGTTTTGCGCCATGTGGTTGAGGCTCGAAGGGACCCCGTCGACCAGGTCGCCCAGAAAGGCCTCCTTTAGCTTGGACAGGGAGTAGTGAAGGCGGTTTTCAAGGCCTTGAACCGGTTTTCGGCTATCCGGATGATAGGCTCCGAAGCTCAAGGCGCCCGCGAGGTCCCGGAAAAAGTTTCCCAGCGCCCCGAGAAGCCCCGTCTGGTGCCCTTTTTGAATCCGATTTTTCTCATCCTTGTAAAGGATGGTGCTGCCCTTGAATATGTTGGCGAAAAAGTTCCGGATATTTCCGATCACTCCGGAAATGTCTTTGCCGATGAGCCCGGAAACCGATTCTTTTCCGCTCCCGGCGACCTTTCCTCCCTTGGCATCGTAGGTGCGGCTGCCCGGGTTTCGAAGCAACTGGTCCTCTTTATACTTTTGCCAGCCGCTTTCCCGGTCCGTGGGGGGAGGGGCGGCAGGCCGGGAGGAAAGCTGTTTTCCGTAAGCCGCCTGTGCGGACTTCATTCCGGCCTCCGGGGACTTTGAAGGAAAATAGAGAGGGCGGCCGCTCGGGGGCACATCGGTTTGCGGTTGTGGTGTCGGAACGCCGGCCGTCATGGTTTGCAACGTATGGTCAAAGCTTTGACTGCCGTTTACGCACGGCGCGCCCGTCTGTGACGCAACCGTCTGCGCCGGGTCGATAGAGTTTACGGGGCAAGCTTTCATCGGACACCAGAGGATCGTTTACGGCAACTCGCTCACTTCTTGAGGCAAAAAATTAGCAATCATTATGCCAGAGGAATTGTTCGTACTCCTGCACGCCGATCTTTGTGAAAGTCCTGCAGGCCGGGTAGGCCGAGCATCGGAACCGTATCTCCGTAGCACCCTTCCTGTAGATGTGCATCTTTTTTCCGCAGGAAGGGCACGCAGGTCTTGTTGCGAGGCCGTTTGCCGCCCCGTCTCCAAATTGTCGGCCGCAGAGCAGGCAGCGAAAGCGCTGCTTTCCGTGCCTTGTCTTTCCATACCGATAGACGGCTTCGGAGTTGCACTTCGGGCATTTGACGGACGTTTTGTCTTCTTGCAGGTCGAAAGACATGAGATAGTTTCTAGTTTCCGGCTTCCGGTTGATAGTTTTCAGATGCTCGTTTTAGCGGTTTCTGGTTGCTGGTTAACCAGAAACCAACAACTAACAACTAACAACTATTCTTTACGGTATGAAATCGGGCGTGTGACGATCGGGTTACGGAAACATCGTGCCGGTCATGGCCGGCCATTGGAGGGGATATCCGGGGCAGGGGCGGAGTAGAGTCGGATGGCCTCTTCGCCTATCATACGCGCGGAGGCGGAAGCGGTTAAGCCTCCTACGGGGAGGGGCAGGAGCGCGTGGAGATCGAGTGCGCCGGAAAGAAGCGAGACTCCGGCGGCAAGCCCCGTTGCCCCGACAACCGAAAGCATTTCGGGAACACGCGCCTCATCGTCGATGTCCTTACCGTAGAGGAGGGCGATTTCGAGGATGAGATGCAGGTGCATACGGCTTAAGGCGGAGGCGCCACCCACAACGCCCAGGAATTCGAGGGCGTTCCCCAGCCCCGGGATCAGTCTCGGCAGGTGCATGAGGCTGCCGCCCAGGAAGGAGAGAGGGGTCTGGGCCGCAACAAGCCTTCTCGCCTTTTGTTCCGTGCTTTCGTTTGGATAGCGCGCGTTTACCGCCGCTGCCACCTCCCGGATGCGATCTTTGCGAAGGCGCAGGAAAAAGTAGAAGAACTCCTCGGCAAGAATGCCTTGCCAGCTATCGGTTTCCCGGGCAGCCATATTAGTGGGCCTCCTCGGGTTGCGGTGCGGGGGCAGCCCCCCTGTGCTCGGCTATCAACTCGGCCTTCACTTCGGCGGCGATGTCTTCCAAAGACTCCATGGCTTCCGATACGAGTTCTCTTCCCTTCTGAGCGGCGAGCAGCCCGGATTTGACCGTTGCTTTTACCAAAGGTCTCAAAACGGTCCCCGCAGCGGGAAGAAGCAGGGGGGCGAGAAGCAGCGCCCCGATTCCTATCAGAACGGGGGGGGGCCATTTTCAGTCCATCTTCGACGAACGGCATGTTCTTCTCCTCATTTTGGAAAACGGTTCATCGCAAAACCCGACGCCGACGCGCCCCGCAGATCAAAAACGCAAGCCCCGCGCCAAGAAGTGCCAGGGTGGAAGGCTCGGGCACGTTCCCTTCCCCTGTGATCGAAAGAGTCGCTTCATTTCCTGCGAGGCTCACGCCCCAGCCCAATCCGCTGCCCAGACCGTCCAGCTCGAAGTTGAGAGTATTCCAGCCGGTGCTATTGGCATGCAGAAAATCCCACGTATCGCCTGCCGCCGGGGTAAAGCCATTTATAAAGTTGAAGCTGATGCGGCCTCCGGTAAAGAAGGCGCTGCCGTATATATTCAGCACGCTGAACCGGCCGGGACCAAGCCCCCCGAGGTGGAACAGCAGGTTGCCGCGGCTGATGAGGTTTCCAGTGATGGTAAGGGTTCCAACCGGATCGCCCGCAGACAGCGTCGCCCCGCTCCCCAGGTTCACATTGCCGTCGATTCTGCCGTTTCCGCTGAGCGTTCCGCCCGTAATGTCGATGGAGGTTTGCGTCATGCTTCCGTCGTTTATGGTCTTTCCTGCGGTTTGCAGGTAGTTTCCTCCTCCGGCGATCGTGCCGTAGTTGCCAAGGTTTCCGGTGTTGTGCACTCCCGCCGGCCCCGCACCCTGCAGCACGGTGTTGATCAGTGTCCCCGTGTTGGTAAGCGCGCCTGAATTGTTGAGGATGCTGTACTCGCCGATCATCAGAGTGCCGGAGTTAGTGAGCCTGCCCGAATTATCCAGGCCATACATGTTGCCCATGCTGAGTTTGCCCGTATTGGTAAAAGTCCCCGAATTTTCCAGGGCCGCCATGTCGTGCATCTCGGTACCCGAATTGTTGATGACGCCGTAGTTACTCAAAGTCCCGTCAGCGTTTGTCATCGTGCCCGAGTTGTTGAGCGTGCCGGAGTTGTTCATGGAAAATTGGGCGTTTAGCATTTTGCCCGTGTTGTCGAGCCTGCCGTAGTTGTTCCACGTGGCGACGCTGTTTTCCAGATATCCGGAGCTGTTTACGACCGCGTAGTTGTTGAAATCGCCTCCTAGGGAGTTCACCAGGGAGCCTCCGTTCTCCACGATGCCGTAGTTGTAGAAGCTGCCCCCCAGAACGTTTGCCAACCCCCCGGAGGTACGGAGCAGGATCACTCCATAATTGTCAAACGGGACCTCGCTGGTATACTCTGAGTCGCTCACAACGATCGTTCCATGATTGGGGTTTGGTGCGATCTGGCCGGCATGCGCGGGGAAAGCGATCAGAAAAGCGGTTGCCGAGGTGAGAAGGAAGGCTCTCAGTTTGGCCTCCATTATTCGGCTCCTTTCGATTTTTTGGCAGGACGAGTAAGACAGGCGCAGACGCCTTACAGAGTCGAAAACTTCGCGTGGCAAAATTCTGAACAGCAAAGTAGTCACCACACCGTGGACAGTCAAACCCTGAACGAGAAGCGGGAAGAAACGCGCGCGCGCCGTGAAGCTTTCCTTGATTCGGGTGTTCCGGGGTAACAGAAAGGATGGCGGGATACGGAACGTCCAGTCACTTTTCTTGCCTCCCGGCTTCGCGTGCGGTATCATCTCTGGCTCCCCTGGAAAGGAATCGGAGGAATAAATATGTTGCATGCCAACACGATGGATCTTGCCCTGTATGTCGCCGACCACTGGGGCGAAAACCCGATATCGGGATTTGTGGCCGGGGCCCAATGCGCCTCCCGGGACCCGCTCCCGGCAACCGACACTCTCGAGCACATCCTCTCGTGCTGTTACCAGGCAAGCCTCATGAGAGAGGAAAACAGGCCCGTGCGGTTCCGCCTCATCCTGCGTGATTCGTCCTGCTTCAACGGAGGCGATGGCCCCCCCGAGGGGCTGCACAGGCTTCTGTTTACCGAGTCGCGCCCTTTTGACGAGTTCCACCTGCAAAGGCTCTCGCCCGCAGTCGACTTCTATCGGTCCATGATCGGGGTGGGCTGTAGTCCAAAAGACGGATTGCACATCTGGGGCATCGTCCATTCGGGGACCCGGTGGGTTCAGAATGTATACGGCGGAAAAGTGATTGCCCCCCCTCTGCCTGGTTCGCTGGTCATTTATGTGACCGACCCCGGTCGTCTGACCGTCTGCAGGGGGCCTGCCACGATTGCCACATTGCATCGCGGAAAGGTGCTTTCCCCCACAAATGAAGTCTTCGATTCCCGCTGGCTTCCCGCTAATTTTGCACCGGTTCGCTCCAGGCTGTGGCGACTGCACCTGGAGGCTAAAAAGGCAGCCAAAAAACCCTGGGCCGATCTCGACCCCACCATCGTAAGGTCAATCGCCCAACAGGTGGTGAGGCGCATCATCAGTTCGGTCAGAAGTTCCGGGCATGGGGGCACAATCCTTGTGGTTCCCCCGGAAATAGCCTCTCGGGCCTTCGAGGAAAACTCCTTTTTGAACATCGAGTACAGGGTGACCGATGAGGCCTCACGGAAACGATTCCAGACCCTGGCGGTAAACCTCATGAATACGCTTGCCGAAGTGTATGGCGCAAAAGCCGGGGCAGGCGCGACGGTGGGCTGGAGCGAATACGTGGCGAGCAACGACGAAGCGCTTGGACTCTGCGATGAGGCGGTCACCGATCTCGCGCACTTTTTTGCGGATTTGTCCGCCGTCGATGGTGCCGTAGTGTTCAGCGAAGGCTTTGACCTGGTGGGGTTCGGGGCCATGATCTCGGGCGGGCTGAAAGGCGTGAGAACGGTCGCCCGGGCTTTGGACGTCGAGGGGACTCAAAGAGAACAGGTCAACAGCGGAAGTTTCGGTGCCCGCCATCGTTCGGCGTTTCGTTTTTGCCATGCCGTCCACGATGCGATCGCCATCGTGATTTCTCAGGACCGGATGGTACGGTTTGTGAAATGGATAGACGGCGGCGTCACCTATTGGGATTGTGTCGCAACGAGCATTCTGGATTTTTGACGAGAGCGGACTTGAATTTGTGCGGCCGCCCGTATGCCGGCCAGACCGCAGGCTTCCTGACCCCGGGGGTGTTTTTATGGACAAGGAGAAGGCGTTTAAAGGATTGTTGACGGATACGAGCAGGTTTTTGAACCTGAGTGTGAGGGATCGGTCGTTTCGAGGCCTTTTTATTGGTTTCAAACCGAGGGAATATCTGGTTATCGACGTTCCCAGGTCTTCGGAGATCGGCGACCTTCTCGGCGGCTCTCCCATCGTTACCGGAATGTTTTGTACCTCGGGGACTGTGGTCCGGTTCAAGGCCACGGTTACCGAATTCATCCGCCAATCCGCCTGGTTGTTGATCGTTTCCTATCCGGAAAGGTTGGAAAAAATCCGCGATCTGCGCAATGCCTTCCGGGCCGAGTGCAGTTTTCCGTGCAAGCTCGTGACCGTGTCCGAACACAAGGAATACCGCGGCTTAATGGAGGACGTGAGCACCGGTGGCTGTAGATTCGCCTTCCAATTGAGCCAGCCTGCCCAGGCAAAACTGTTCGATGTGAAAAAAGAGGTGCTTCTGGAGTTTGAATTGCCCGGCAGCGTCGGAAAAAAGGGGTTGTTCGGCGAAATTTTGCACGTCAGTCGCTACGGGTCGGAAATCCTGCTGGGTATAAAATTCGGCGACAATAACGACGCAGAAACCACGGAAGCGCTACATTCCTACATTGCAGAAATGATAAAGTCGGTTCCTTCCTGAACGCAATTTAAGTTTCTCCTCGCAAAATCCGCAGCCCGGCCCCGAAGATGGGGGGAGCCGAGAAGGGAGGGACCACAATGGCCCCTATTCCCGGCTCCTTTTCATGTGCCCGACAACAATATCGGAAGCCGCCTTGACGATCTGAAGTAAAAATTTGCGGCGGGATCACCTAAAGACCGCGGAAGTACGCAAAAGCGCGGGGGCTCTCGCCCCCACCCCCCACGCCGCTATGCGGCTCCGTTGGCGCTTCGGCTCCTACGCGGCTTGACCGACGGGGTTTTTTCGGGGTAGCCTTGGGGCATTCAGCAAACCCGGGAAGGCAAAGGAGTCATTTTGTTCGAACATCACACGAGAGGCGCGCTTTTTGTCGCCTTCTTTTTGACACTGCTGGCATCGAGCGCTTTTGCGAAACCAGCGGCCAAGGCCCCGCAAAAGCCGGTTGTCAATTCTCAATGGATGACGGGTCTATTTACCGACGGCGCAAAGGATTTACGAGAAAAAGCAAAGGACGCCCGCGACCGGACGGGGCAAGTGCGTGCGAGCCTGGCCGACACGAAAAAGAAACTGCAGGAATTGCAGATTAAAGTCGCGATGCTCAAGACCGCCATGGCGGTCAAGACCATCTCTCCTCCCATAGTCGCCCAAATCCTCAACACCTACACGCAAAACGAAACGCAATTGTCCACCCAGTCAAACGCGCTGCGGGAGGAGATCGCCGGGCTTACGAAGCGCCGAGCCAAAGAGGCCGCCTCAGAGGCAGCTATCAAGGCGCAGACGAAAATTCTTAAAAGTTCGACGGCGCCCGCCGTGTGGTCGAAACAAATCGATCAGGC